>CAZTZB010000001.1:0-122896 GCA_964617505.1 uncultured Peptostreptococcaceae bacterium
GAAAGACTTATGAATCAGTAAGGTTGCTGAGGCGGCAAGGTTGCAAAATAATTTCCATTACGGACAGCAAGTTTTCACCACTTGCATCAATATCGGAAATGACTCTTTTCGCAAAAAACAATGTAACATCTTTTGTAGATTCACTGGTTGCGCCGATGAGCCTGATTAATTTACTCATTGTATCAATAAGTCTTCAGGAAAAAGAACTTTTGACTGAGACTTTTCGTAAATTGGAATCAGTTTGGGATGAATTTAATATATATAGCAAATCATAGACAAACATTAACTACCCCAATGGGGTAGTTGTTTTCTTGTTTGCAAGCTCCAAATAAGATATAATGCAGTATGAATAAGAATAATAGGGGTATCTTATGAATTACAAATGCATTGCAATAGACGGACCGGCTGGTTCAGGTAAAAGCACAATAGCCAAGAAAATCGCAAATTTACTTGGCTGGACATATATTGATACTGGAGCGATGTATCGTGCTATAACATTGAAAATATTGTCTGCGAATATATCACTAGAAGATATATCGGGAATTCAATTATTGCTTAATAATACTCAAATTGAATTTGACAAATCGAATATTTTTTTAGATGGAAGAGATGTTACTTCTCAAATAAGAAGCGAAAAAATCGATAAAAATGTATCGGCTGTTTCTGCCATAAGTGAAATACGGTTGAAATTGGTCCAGTTGCAGCGTGAATATGCAGTAGACCATCCGGTAGTAATGGATGGAAGGGATATAGGAACTATTGTCTTTCCGGATGCAAAATACAAATTTTTTCTTACGGCTTCCCCTGAAGAAAGGGCGAGAAGAAGATATAATCAGCTATTTGATAAAGGAATAAGCATACCGATTGAACAAATATTTAATAACATCGTAAGAAGGGACAATATGGATTCAACGCGCGAGATAAGTCCATTGAAAAAGGCCTCGGATGCACATCTTATTGACACTGATAAGCTTGACATTGGAGAAGTAGTAGAAGTGATTATGTCTTATATTAAATAAGCAGTTCTCGGCAAATAGGAGGGCGTTAAGTGAATTTAGTGCAATCTGCAAAAATATTTTTCAAGTTTATATTCGGTATATTTTACAAGATTGATGTACAAGGTTATGAAAATATTCCCAGAGATGGTTATGGATACGTTTTATGCGCGAACCATTCATGTTGGTTAGACCCGCTTCTGATAGGGAGCTATTATCCGGATGTTCTTCATTTCATGGCAAAAAAAGAATTATTTGAATCTTCGATACTCGGTTTTTTTGTAAGAAAGCTCAATGCATTTCCTGTGGATAGAAATGGAAGCGATTTGAAAGCCATAAAAACAGCTGTAAAAATTTTGCGTGAAGGAAAAATATTAGGAATTTTTCCAGAAGGCACACGCAATATGTCTGGCAAGCCAAGAGCAAAAGCCGGTGTGGCAATTATTGCTATAAAAGCAAAAAGAAATGTGCTTCCTATCGCGATAGTAGCGGAGAATAATTATAGAGTTTTTACAAGAATCAGTATCGTTATAGGTGAAATGAAAAATCTTGAAGAGTATCATTTGGCGAGGAAAATACCAAAAGAAAAATATCAATCGATAAGTGATGATATTATGAAAACCATATACATCCTAAAGGATTCAAGATTTAGTGAAAACAGTAAATAGCAGATGGAGGTTTTATGGAAATAATTATATCTGACAATTCGGGATTTTGTTTTGGAGTAAAAAGCGCAATGGAAAAAACCGTTGGACTTTCTGATGTAAATGAAAAGAGGATACATACCCTTGGCCCGCTTATTCACAACAATCAGGTTATTGAGTATTTGGAAGAGCGGGGTATATTCATTGCCAACTCGATAGAAGAAATTGAAGAGGGTCCCTTGATCATAAGGTCGCATGGTGTTCCATTAGTCGTATATGAAAAAGCTAAAAAATTAAATATAGAAATAGTAGATGCCACATGTCCATATGTACGAAAAGTACAGGAAATAGCTGCATCTGAATTTGAGCAAGGCCGACAGCTTGTTATTCTCGGAAATCCGGATCATCCTGAAGTCATTGGAATCAACGGATGGTGTCATAATGAAGCAATTATAATAAATAATGAATCAAACATTGATTCAATCTCAAATTGTGATAGAATAAGCATAGTTGCGCAAACCACTTTGAATATCGAGAAATGGAATAGGCTGACAAACCTTATTTCAAGTCTTTCAAAGGATGTGCGCTTGTTTAACACCATATGTGCTGCAACTAGGAACAGACAGAAATCCTGCATTGATTTATCGCAGAAGGCCGATGTCATGTTAATAATCGGTGGATTACACAGTTCAAACACACAAAAATTGTTTGAACTAAGCAAAAAATACTGTCTTGAGAGTCACCATATTGAGACGGCAGAGCAATTGGATCCTAAATGGATTGAAAATGCTGAAATTGTTGGGATATCTGCAGGAGCTTCAACTCCTGATTGGATAATTAATGATGTTATCAAAAAAATTAAAATAAAGGTAGGTAGGCAAACTATGGAAAATGAAAACTTAATGAATGAGATGCTTGAGGAGATTGAGAAGTCTCTGAGAGTGCCGAGGAGGGGTGAGATTCTCAAAGCGAAAGTCGTACAAATTTCAGATGATGAAGTTGTAGTCAACATTGGCTATAAATCTGATGGTATTATTCCGAAAAAAGAAATTACCTCTGAAGAAGGAGTTAAACTTACTGATATACTTAAAGAAGACGATGAAATCGAAGTCATGGTAATAAAATCAGATGACGGCGAGGGAAATGTTCTCCTTTCAAGAAAAAGAGTAGATGCTCTCAAACAATGGGATGATTTAAAAGTCTATCTCGATGAAAACAAGCCTGTTAAAGTATTTACGAAAGAAGTAGTCAAGGGAGGCTTAATAGCCTACTTTGAAGACATTAGGGGATTCATACCGGCTTCGCATCTATCCCTCAATTATGTAAGCAATCTAAATGCTTTTGTAAATGAGGAAATTGAAGTTAAAATTATCGAATTCAATAAAGAAAAAAGAAATGTAGTATTTTCACACAAAGAAGTGCTAGAGCAGGGAAGAAAGAAAGAACTCGAAACCCTTTGGGCTGAACTTGAAGTAAATCAAAAGCTTCAAGGCAAAGTCAAAAGACTTGCTAAATTTGGAGCCTTCGTTGATATAGGTGGAGTAGACGGTTTGGTTCATATTTCAGAGCTTTCATGGGGTCGTATTAAGAACCCGGGCGAATTGCTGAAAGTCGGCGATGATATAGAAGTTGTTATCATTGGTCTAGATAAAGAGAGTAACAAGATTTCTCTTAGCCTTAAGCAGATTCTTCCAGATCCGTGGTCTTTGGTAAATACCAAATACAACATTGGAGATATCATAAGTGGAAGAGTTGTCAATTTGACAGATTTTGGAGCATTCGTTGAAATAGAACCGGGTCTTGAAGGACTTGTTCATATTTCACAAATTTCAAAAGAACATGTAAAAACAACTTCAGACGCACTTAAAGTAAATGAGGAAGTTGAAGTTAAGATTCTTGGCATTGACAAAGAAAAACAGCGTATAAGTCTTTCCATCAAAGATGCTACAGAGGATGAAGCGGGAGAAGAGCCATCCGTAGAGGAAGTTGATGAAGAAGAGGATGAAAACCTCGAAGTTGAGGAAAGCGTAAAAGAAGATATAATAACAATAGGAGACATGCTTGAGTCTAAGAAAAACCAATAGATCAAGTATATTAAATAGAAAAGGTGGAGCTTCCAATTGGAAGCTCCACCTTTTCTATTTTGCTTTTTAGCCATAATGCTATTTTTTGTCTGGATAAGCTTCTAATCCCAGTTTTAATATATTCATTGCTTTTTTAAGCGATTCTTGGTTAAGAACATAAGCCATTCTTATTTCATCAACACCAAGACCTGGAGTTCCGTAGAATCCTTCAGCAGGAGCAAACATTACAGTCTCTCCATCCACATCAAATTCTTCAAGCATCCAAATAACAAATTTCTCAGCATTTTTGACAGGTAATTTTGCCATTATATAGAAAGCTCCGTGGGGAAGTTCACAAACAACTCCGGGCATTTCTTGAAGGGCATTGTAAACGATGTCTCTTCTTTGTCTATATTCTTCTTTTGTTTTATCAAAGTATTCTTTAGGAACTTTTGCGAGTGCAGCAGCACCAAGTTGTTCTATTGTTGGAACACAAAGTCTTCCTTGGCAAAGTTTCAAGACCTGTGCGATTAATTCCTTGTTTTTAGAGGCAATTGAACCTATTCTAGCTCCACATGCTGAGTAACGCTTTGATATACTGTCGATGATTATAACTCTGTCTGAAATATCATCAAACTGTGCAAAGCTCATGTATGGGAAGTCATCAAATATGTATTCTCTATATACTTCATCTGCTATGATGTACAAATTATTTTCCTTGGCCAAGTCTCGAACTATGTTTAATTGTTCTTTCGAGTATACTGCGCCAGTCGGATTTCCGGGATTAGAAAGAAGTATTCCCTTGGTTTTTTCAGTTATTAATTTTTTGATTTCTTCTTTTGAAGGAAGGTCGAATCCGTTTTCGGCTTTTGTAGTTATTGGAACTACCTTTACTCCCGTAACATTTCCAAAGCCGTTATAGTTAGTGTAGAATGGTTCAGGAACAAGAACTTCATCTCCATAGTCGCAAATAGCAAGCATTGCAAAGACCAAAGCCTCGCTTCCACCATTTGTAACGAGTATGTCGGCAGGATCAAAGTCGATTCCATAACTCTTATAGTAATCGCTGAAGCTCTCGAGCAATTCAGGACTGCCTTGTGAAAAACTGTAAGCTAGAACTTCTTTGTCAAAATTTTTTAAAGCATCAAAAAAAACTTCCGGTGTTTTTACATCAGGTTGTCCGATGTTTAAGTGATAAACTGTTTTGCCTCTCTTTTTTGCTGCCTCTGCGACTGGAACCAATTTCCTTATCGGAGACTGCTGCATGTCTGTGATTCTTCCAGAAAATTTCATTTCTTTACCCCCTATTAATGTTTAAATAATATATCAACCAGCTTAATAATAACATAAATTAACTCTTGATTTAAAATAATTTCTTAATAATGCCATAATATTGCAATAATTTTTCAATAGATCAAGCTTGTTGGATTTTGCGCTATTAATTGATATAATGATACGAGATACGTTCTTAAAACGCGTATCACTATTTATTTTGACTGGGAGTGGATAATAAATGCAACAATTGAAATACTATATACGAACATGGGGTTGCCAAATGAATGAACATGATTCAGAGAGATATTCCGGAATGTTCAAACAAATGGGCCATATAGAGGTTAAAAAGCTTAAAGAAGCAGACATAGTACTTTTTAACACATGTTGTGTAAGAGAGACTGCCGAAAGGAAAGTGCTTGGAAACATTGGAAGGTTGAAGCATTTTAGAATGGAAAAGCCTGATCTCATAATTATCATTGCAGGATGCATGATGCAGCAGCCACATGTAATAGATAAAATAAACAAGGATCTTTCATTTGTAAATTTGATACTCGGAACTTATAATATACACAAATTTCCGCTCTTGCTTGAAAAAGTACTGGAAAAGAAGAATTCCAATGGGCCATTGGTGGAAGTGTGGGATAAACCGAAAACCGTAGTTGAAGGAATTCCATCAATCCGAGCACACAAATTCAAAGCCTCTGTGAATATTATGTATGGATGCAACAATTTTTGTTCATACTGCATTGTTCCATATACTAGAGGCCGTGAAAGAAGCCGCGCGAAAGAGGCAATTATCGATGAAATTTCCTCTCTTGTTAAGGATGGGGTTTTGGAAGTTACATTGCTTGGGCAGAATGTGAATTCATATGGAAGTGATTTGTACAGCGATTATGATTTTTCGGATTTGCTTAGTGATGTTGATAAAGTTGATGGAATTCGGCGAATTAGGTTTATGACTTCGCACCCAAAGGATGCTACCGAAAAACTTATTTCCACAATAAAAGCCTCCAAAAATATCTGTGAGAATTTCCATTTGCCAGTACAATCGGGAAGCAACAGAATTCTAGAAAAAATGAACCGCCACTATACTAGAGAACAATACTTGAGTTTTGTAAAAAAACTTTATGAATCCATACCGGAAATAACTCTATCAACAGACATTATAATAGGTTTTCCGGAAGAAACAGAATCCGATTTTGAAGATACATTATCTCTTGCAAAAGAAGTATATTTTGATAGTGCTTATATATTTCTTTATTCAAAACGGACTGGAACAAAGGCCGCGGAATCTTTGCATCAGATTACGGAAAAGGTAAAGCATGAGCGTTTTGATAGAGCTCTTTTGGAGATGAACTCTATAGCATACAAAAAGAATCTTAAAGCAGTAGGCAGCACCGAGAAGGTACTTGTAGACAGTTTAAGCGACAAATATCCTGGAAACGTATTAGGTAGAACGAGAGGCAACAAGATTGTGACATTTAAGGGCGATTTGTCTATGGTTGGAACGATAGTTCTTGTCCGAATACTAGAAGCCAAGCGGGCCACCTTAATTGGTGAACTTTGCTGATATAGATGTATTTTGAAAGGAGTCTTTCATGGGACTTACACCTATGATGCGCCAATATATTGAAATTAAAGAGACATATGAGGATTGCATCCTTTTTTTTAGGCTCGGAGACTTTTACGAGATGTTTTTCGATGATGCTTTGACATGTTCTAAACTTCTTGAAATAACCCTTACAGGTAAAGCATGCGGTTTGGAGGAACGTGCGCCTATGTGCGGAATTCCCTATCATGCTGCCGAAAATTATATACGCAAGCTTGTTAACTTTGGCCTTAAGGTAGCGATATGCGAGCAGATAGGAGATCCAAAACAATTTGCGGGAATAGTAAAGCGCGAGGTAGTGAAGATAATTACTCCAGGAACTATAACAGAACCTGATATGTTGGATTCATCGCTAAACAATTATATACTTTCAATTTCTGAGGGAAAAAACAGGATTGGATTTTCATATGTGGATATTACCACAGGAGAACTGCGGGTAACGTCATTTAAGGGGATTTCTCGCTATAAGACGGCAGAAAACGAATTGATTAAGATTTTTCCTCGTGAAATTTTGACTGCAAGCTCATCTCTTTCAATAAAAATGGCCGATTTTTTACATTCCGCAATGCCTCAGGTTTTGAAGACTGATGTTGGAATTCAAGACGATTATGAGGATGCAAAAAAAACAATACAGCGGCAATTTAAAATAATGTCACCTGACAGCCTTGGGCTTACCACGGAAAAGGAGATTATTGTTTCATTAGGCGCTCTTATAGATTATGTAATCGAAACGCAAAAGGTTGATTTGCCACATATAAGAAAGGTCAAACACTACAATCCTTCCGACTTTATGATTATTGACGATTTTACGGCTAGAAATCTTGAATTGTCAAAAACTATTATGGGAGATAAAAAAAAGGGTTCGCTTTTGTGGGTTTTGGATAAGACAAAAACATCAATGGGTTCAAGGTTGCTTGTCAAATGGATTAATGAACCTCTTTTGAATCACGATGAGATAGAAACTAGGCTAAGCATCGTGGATGTCTTTTTTAAAGATCTTAAAGTGTGCGATGAAGTGCGTGAAATATTGGAAACTATTTACGATTTGGAAAGGCTAACATCCAAAGTAGTATACGGGAATCTTAATGGGAGGGATTTGATTTCACTAAAGCTTTCTCTAAAAAAACTCCCGGAACTGAAAGATGTTTTGTGCAAATATTCAACTTCGATACCGCTGTCAGCTCTTAATGAATCATTGGATTCTTTAGGGGATGTACATGAACTTATTGAGGCCGCAATAGCAGAGGATCCTCCAACAACCATAACCGAAGGTGGAATAATAAAAAGCACATATAATGATGAGCTTTTATCTCTTGTTGATATCTTGTCAAATGGAAAATCATGGATTAGAAGTATAGAAACAAGAGAAAGAGAATCGACCGGCATAAAATCGCTCAAGATAAAATTCAACAAGGTTTTCGGATACTACATCGAAATAACCAACTCTAATCTTGAAATGGTTCCAGATGAATATATAAGGAAGCAAACTCTTGTAAATGCGGAGAGATATATTACACCTGAGCTTAAGGAATTGGAAGAAAAGATTATAAATGCTGAAGAAAGAAAAAACGCTTTGGAGTATACGATATTCCAATCCGTCAGAAAAGATATCCTTAATAATGTAGATCGTTTGCTTAACACGGCTGAAGCTCTTGCGCATATAGACGTTTTATCAACTTTTGCTCATGTGGCATACCATAACGGATACTCGAAACCGGAGGTAAACTCAAGCGAACGAATATATATTGAAAACGGACGACATCCAGTAGTGGAAAAATTTTCAAATATAGAAGCTTTTATCCCAAATAATACAGAGCTTGACAACAATCACAACCGTTTTCATATAATAACAGGGCCGAATATGGCAGGGAAATCGACATATTTAAGGCAGGTCGCACTGATTACCCTTATGGCTCAGATAGGTTCATTTATACCTGCCGATAATGCGGTCATAGGCATCGTAGATAGGATATTTACCCGCGTAGGAGCTTCAGACAACTTGTCTCAAGGACAGAGTACCTTTATGGTTGAAATGAGTGAATTATCCAATATATTGACGAATGCAACTCAAAAGAGCCTTATTATATTAGACGAGATAGGAAGAGGAACCAGCACATATGATGGTCTGAGCATTGCATGGTCTGTAGTTGAATATATAAACAGCCAAAAGCATATCGGAGCAAAAAGTCTTTTTGCAACACATTACCATGAACTCACTGAATTGGAAGGCAAATTGGAAGGAATTAAAAATTATTTCATAACAGTCAAGGAAATAGGCGATGATATAGTCTTCCTTCGAAAGATAAAACTAGGCGGAGCAAACCATAGCTATGGCGTTCAGGTAGCAAAGCTTGCCGGCCTACCCTACAAGGTAGTAAGCCGCGCCGGGGAAATTCTTGCCGAGCTTGAAAGCCATGACATAAATAGAAACTTTGCGGCAAGAGAAGCAGACTTGCTTAAACAGGATAAAGATTTCAAGCAGCTTGATTTCTTTTCTGATGAACGCAGGCAATTCATTGAAAAAATGAGAAAAATTGATACAAACCACTTGACGCCAATTGAGGCGCTGACTATTTTAAATCATTTGGTGGAAGAATCGGAAAAATTGTAAAGGTAGTGAATATTATGCATGCGATAAAAAAATTGGATGAAGCTTTAATAGCAAAAATTGCGGCAGGAGAAGTAGTAGAAAATCCCGCATCCGTAGTCAAGGAGCTTATTGAAAACTCAATTGATGCAGGAGCAGATTCAATAACAATAGAAATAGAGAAAGCGGGAAAGAAGCTTATTAGGGTAACTGACAATGGCTCGGGTATACCGGGCGATGAACTTAAGTTGGCTTTTGAAAGGCATGCTACCAGCAAGCTTTATGAGGAAAGAGATCTCTTCGATATAAAAAGTCTTGGTTTCAGAGGGGAGGCTTTGGCAAGTATAGGGGCCGTCTCGAATATGGAAATAATAACAAAGACGCGTCAAAGTACAGTAGGAAAAAGAGCATTGATGAAAAATGGCGGATTGCTTGAAATAGGAGATATAGGCACAATAGACGGAACTACCGTAATCTGTAAAAATATTTTTTCAAAGATTCCTGCAAGGCTTAAATTCCTTAAATCAGATATTGTTGAATCTAATAATATAATCGATGTAGTAAACCATTTGGCATCTGCGCAGAATCATATTTCATTCCGTTTGATTTCAGATAAGAAGCATTTATATACTAGCCCTGGAAATAGGAACCTTCAGGACACTATTTATTCAATACATGGAAAGAAAATTGCAGATAATCTAGCGAAGGTAGACCATTTTTACAAAGACATGCATCTTCATGGCCTTGTTTCAAATCTTCAAAATAGTCACTCCAACAGAAATTTGCAATTCATCTATGTAAACAGAAGATGGATTAAAAGCGCTCTTATATCAGAACTTTTAAACGGTGCTTTTTCTCATATTCTTGAAAAGAGAAGGTATCCCATAGCTTTTCTATTTTTGGATATACATCCATCATCAATAGATATAAATATAAGCCCAAACAAAACTGAAATTAAATTCAAGGAGGAAGAACCACTTCGAGATTTGTTTCGTGAAGCATTTTCTTTTCTCATAAAAAATCATTCATGGATTCCGGAAGAAACTATATCAGCAAAACCAGATATTTATGCAATAAGGAATCAAGAAAAACAAAATTTTAGCAATCAAACTATCAATTCTCAAGAGTCTTTAAATCATTTTTTAGAAACTGAAGTTCCTTATTCAGGAAAGCCCCCAACTTTTGAAACTATGCTTGAAAATATTGCTGCCGATCAGAGTTTGCCTCAAAGAAATATTCCACCCTTGAAAACTCAGCCTTATAGGAATATGAATTTTTTTAAAAGCTTAAAGATTATCGGCCAAATATTCAATTCATATATTATTTGCGAAGACCCTACAAGTAGTGAAATGATACTTATTGACCAGCATGCCGCCCATGAAAAAGTGATTTATGAAACATTTAAAAGTCAATTGAAGGACAAATTGATTCAATCACAGGTACTCCTAGAGCCGTACATTCTAAACATGCCGGAAACAGAAAAAAACCTTTTGATTGAAGCAAAAAGTTCGCTTTTTTTAATAGGATTTTTAGTTGAAGATTTTGGTCCGAATGTGCTTTTGCTACGCGAAATACCGTCGATTTTTAATATGAGGATAGCGATTGCTTTTCTTGAAGAATTGAAAAATATGCTTTTGAAAACAACACACATTGATTCTATGCAATCAGATGAGATGGTTTATTCGATAGCTGTGCGCGCATGCCATAGTGCAATAAAGGCTAATGACAGTCTTGAAAATATTGAAATAATGACACTTCTATCCAATATGGACAATCTGGAAAATCCATATACCTGCCCCCATGGACGACCAACTATTGTTCGGATAGGCATATCGGAAATTGAAAAATATTTTAATAGATAAAAAAGAAGGGAGCCGTTTTGATGAACAAAATCATCATAATAGCAGGACCTACAGCAGTTGGAAAAACCGGCTATGCTATTGAATTGGCCGAGGCTTTGGAAACCGAAATAATCTCTGCCGACTCTATGCAGATATATAAATACATGGACATAGGTACAGCCAAACCTACAAGAGACGAATTGTGTAGAGTAAAGCACCACATGATTGATGTAGCCGATCCAATTGAAAACGATTATTCAGTTGCATTATATAAGAAAGAAGCGGAAAAAGTAATTTGCAATTTGCATGAAAACGGAAAAGTTCCGGTCATCGCAGGTGGAACTGGGCTCTACATCAGTTCCTTGCTCTATGACATGGATTTTTCAAATGCAACATTTGACCAGGAATATAGGAATAATCTTCAGAAGTTGAATGAAGAAGAAGGAAGTGCATATCTTCACGATATGTTAAAGAATATTGATCCTTATTCTGCGGAAATCATACACCCAAACAATTATAAAAAGGTAATACGGGCTCTTGAAGTGCATCACAGCACAGGTTCCACAATAAAGAAATTTGCAAAAGATCTGTATCCTAGTCCAAAATATGACGTATTATTATTTTGTTTGCATAGAGAGAGAAATCTGTTGTATGATAGAATAAACTTAAGGGTAGAAATAATGATTAAAGAAGGGCTCATTGACGAAGTTGTTCGATTGACTGAAATTGGCCTTGACGAGAATAACAAAGCGATGAAGGGGATTGGCTACAAGGAAGCACTTGAATACTTGTCGGGTAAAATAAATAAAGAAGAGATGATATATAGAATTAAGCTAAATTCAAGACATTATGCAAAACGACAGCTGACTTGGCTAAGAAGGTATAGAGAAGCTGTTTGGATTGATGCAGATGGATCGGAAGAAGAAATTTTAAATAATTTGTTGACAATGACAAAAGATTTTGTCAGACAAACATAAATTAAAGGGGGATATGAATCATCATGAAAAATGTACTTAATTTGCAGGATATTATACTAAATCAGGCTAGAAAAGAAAAAATACTTCTTACTCTTTTCCTCACAAATGGTTTTCAGCTAAAGGGTTATGTGAAAGGATTCGACCTCTATACTATCGTTATAGAAAACGACGGAAGCCAGCAAATGATTTACAAGCATGCCATTTCAACAATAATTCCTTCAAAACGTGTGAACATAAACCAATTCATTAATACGGAGTCTGATGAAGAGTAGTATCCATATATCGCAGGTCCGGACGGCGTAAATGCCGTTCGTTTTTTTTGAAAGCGGGTGAAAAAAGTGATTGCAAATGAAAATCCCCCTGAAACTCTTTTTGGAATTGGGGAAAATGTACTGAATTTTGTTAAAAAATGCGAAAAGGAAATAAAAAACAATTTTGAAATGTTGGCAGATACAAGGGCCTATAATCAATATAAGGTTCTCCTTTCTATGCAGAAAAACCGCTTAAGCGATACGGATTTTACTTGGAACAGCGGATATGGTTACAATGAGAAGGGAAGAGATACACTCGAAAGAATTTACTCCGATGTTTTCCGAACGGAAGATGCACTTGTTAGACCAATTATTGTAAATGGAACACATGCGCTCACACTTTGCCTTACGGGAACGCTTCTTCCGGGCGATCAAATGCTTTCTGTTACCGGTCCTCCATATGACACAATAAGAACATTGATAGGAATGAACGGTTCACAGCCATCGACACTTTCTGAAATAGGGATTGAATATAAGCAGGTTGACTTGACTACTTCGGGTGAATTTGATTACGATGCAATACAAAAGGCGCTAGAATCGAAGCCTAAGATGATTTATGTCCAGCGATCAACAGGTTATGATTGGCGGAAAGCCATAAGTATAAATAAGATGAAAGACCTATCTGATTTTGTAAGGCTAAAAGCTCCTCAAACTATTTTGATGGTAGACAATTGCTATGGCGAATTTTTAGAAGAGAAAGAACCCACTGAAATTGGTTTTGATTTAGCGGCCGGTTCACTTATAAAGAATCCCGGTGGAGGATTGGCAATGACCGGTGGATATATAGTTGGAAAAAAGGAGCTTATTGAACGAATATCATATAAACTGACATCTCCCGGAATCGGGAAGGAATGTGGATTGTCCTTTGGAATGAACCGTCATTTTTTCCAGGGTTTATTCATGGCTCCACATACAGTAACAGAGGCTTTGAAGGGCGCTTTGCTTTGCGCTTGCATGTTTGATAAACTTGGTTTTGAAACATATCCGGGTCTTTATGATGAGAGAAGCGATATTATTCAAGCCATTAAGCTAAATACCAAGGAAGCAGTAATTTGCTTTTGCGAAGCTATACAGGCATCTTCGCCTGTAGATTCCTATGTACGACCTATTCCATGGGATATGCCTGGGTATGAAACACAAGTAATAATGGCTGCGGGGACCTTCGTGCAGGGCTCATCAATCGAACTGAGTGCTGATTCGCCCCTTACACCTCCATATATTGCCTATTTTCAGGGAGGGCTCACCTATGACCATGCCCGTATAGGTTTGATGAAGGCTCTACAAAATCTGATTGAAAAAGGGCATTTGTCTATAGAATAAAAACCATATAATTATACTAAAAAGCCCATGCAATTTTAAATGCATGGGCTAAATATTACTATATTTTACATAAACCTAAAAACGCCTTTTATTTTTCCTAGAAGCATTAAATCCTCTGTTACAATTATTGGATTCATTGAACTGTTCTCAGGCTGAAGCCGTATATGGTCTTTTTCTCTGTAGAATGTTTTTACTGTAGCGGAATCGTCTATAAGAGCAACGACCATGTCTCCATTGTCAGCATCATTTGTTTTTTTGACCAAAACATAATCTTGGTTATATATGCCTGCTTCAATCATGCTGTCTCCGCTTACTTTAAGCATAAAGTAAGTTCCATCTTTCGAAAACGCTTCAGGAATCGGAAAGTGAAAATCAATATTCTCAACAGCTAAAATGGGTGTTCCGGCTGCGACTGAACCTACAACTGGAACCATTATGACGCCTTCTTTTTCCTTGCTTTGGATATTTAGCTTTTTATCATTAAGTTCTATGGCTCTGGTTTTGGATGAATCCCTCTTTATATATCCCAACTTCTGAAGAGTAACCAAATGATTGTGAACAGAAGAAGTGGACTTTAATCCTACAGCTTTGCAAATTTCCCTGACTGAAGGCGGATACCCTTGTTTATTTAACTCATCTACAATGAATTCAATGATTTTGACCTGTTTGATAGTCAAATCCTCATACATAAAATACGCCTCCCTCAAAGATTTACTTTTTTGATTATAACACATAAACAGATCCATATGCAAACATTAGTTCGACTAATCGTTTTTAAGCCATTCAAAATTCTTGATAATTTCGCGTTTTTGATCTTTTTTATAGGCTGAATACAATTGAGTGGTAGTGACATTGTCATGGTCTAGTAAATTTTTCACATCGTATATGGAAAAACCTTCCTCAATTAGTGACGTAGCAGCGGTTGCTCTCAGTTTGTGTGGACTGTATCCATTCTCTTTGCTTGTTCCCAAAGCGATGGCCGTATATTTTTTTACGATATCCCTTATTGCCCTTTGAGTAAGGCGTTTTTTTTGCATGGAAAGAAGAAGCGCGTCTTCCCCTTTGGATGCATACCTGCTTCGTTCAATATTAAGATAATCTGTTAATGATCTCTCAACGGACTTGTTTATCGGCATTGATGATTCTTTGCCCCTTTTTCTGTAAATCAGGAATTCTCCGCGGCTTAAATTGAATGATGAAACATTTAATTGCTGAAGCTCCATAAGACGCAGACCGTATGTTGTGAACAAAATCAATATTAGCATATCCCTGTGTCTTGTTTTTTTCCAATAAACCATTTCTTTTTCAGTCAAACCTTGTCCATTTGCGACACAGTCGAACATGATGCCAACCTCGGTTACATCAAGCCTCTTAATCGCATCAGGTTGTGGTTTTGGCAACTTTATCGGGTTAAAGGCATCAGTTATATTGCTGGGCATAATTTCTTCGCGATATAGGAATTTAAAAAGCACACTTAATGATGATTTCTTTCTTGATAGGGATCTATTATGGTTTTCCATAATTGTTGACCCTTGTCCCTGCTCAATTAAATATCTTGAACAATATCCAGCAATATATCGATTTACATCCTTTGCCGTTATAACTTTAATGTCGTCTATGGGAATATTATGGATTGAAGAAGCCGAAGAAAGAGGACTTTCGTTTATCATATAGTTGAGGAAAAATTTTAAATCTAGCAGATAGGCAAGCCGCGTAGAAATTGCAACCGAACTCTGTAGATATAAAAAATAATCATATAAATAATCTGGAAGAAGTTTTTCGATTTCCAGGCACTCCTGAATAATATCATTTTCATAGGCGACTACATTGTTGGGTTTGGATGATTTATTGTGAACCTTTAGATTTTTGTTTGACATGATAATTTCTCCCTTCTTAACTATTCCCTAAATATACATTTAAAGTATAGTACAAACAAAAAGAAAAGGCAAGATAAAGTATCTTGCCTTTTCTTTTATATATAAATCAAACTTTCATTTCTACTTCTGTCTCAGCAATAACTCCATATTTTTCTTTTAAGGGTTCCACTCTTTTTTCAATGAAGTCAAGCACTTGTTCCGGCGCTCGTCCTATATAAAGGCTTGGATTCATCAATTCTTTTAGATTATCCAAATTCAAATTGAAGGCATTGTCTTTTGCAATCCTTTCAAGCAAATCGTTGGATTTTCCAAATTGTTTAACTTGTTTAGCGGCTTCCATTGAGTGTACTCGGATTTTTTCATGGAGTTCCTGTCGGTCGCCGCCTTTTTTGACTGCGGCCATTAATATATTTTCCGTCATCATGAAAGGAAGTTCTTTTTCGATATCCGACATTATTACATTTGTATTTACAACTAATCCGCTACTTATGTTTGCGGCAATGTCCAATATGGCATCCGTAGCCATGAAGGTTTCAGGAATCACAATCCTTCTGTTAGCTGAATCATCCAATGTTCTTTCGAACCACTGGGTTGATACCGTTGCTGAAGCGTTGCCCAAATTGTTTATTATATATCTTGACAATGAAGCAATTCTTTCGCTTCGCATAGGATTTCTCTTATATGCCATTGCCGAAGAACCAATTTGATTCTTTTCGAATGGCTCTTCTATTTCTTTTAGATTTTGCAGCAATCTTATGTCATTGGTCATTTTATGAAGTGTTTGAGCTATTCCGCTAAGAACTGAAAGCATCTTGAAATCAAATTTTCTTGAATATGTCTGACCTGTAGCATCAAATACATCCTTGAAGCCTATTTTTTCTGCTACTTTAGTTTCTAGTTGCATCACTTTTTCATGATCTCCATTGAATAATTCCAAATAGCTGGCTTGAGTGCCCGTAGTGCCTTTAACACCTCTTAATTTATAATTATCCATAAGATAGTTCATGTCCATTAGATCCATATGCAAATCTTGAATCCATAGAATTGCCCTTTTCCCAACTGTTGTAAGTTGGGCAGGTTGATAGTGTGTAAATCCGAGAGTTGGCTGAGATTTATGCTCAAGCGCGAAATCTGAAAGTTTTAATATAAGAACCGCAAGCTTCTTCTTTATTATCTCCAAGGCCTGAAAATATACCACTAAATCCGTATTGTCCCCTACAAAGGCGCTTGTCGCGCCCAAATGCATTACCGACTTGGCTTTTGGGCAAGCATCTCCAAATGTTAAGACATGCGACATTACATCGTGTCTAGTTTTCTTTTCATATTCCCTTGCTTTTACAAAATCTATAACATCAGCTTTGGCTTTCATTTCCGATATCTGTTCATCGCTTATGTCTAAACCCAGTTCCTTTTGAGATTCTGCAAGAGCTATCCATAAAGTCCTCCAGGTTCTGAATTTGTTGTATGGAGAAAATATTTTCTGCATTTCCTCACTTGTATATCTTTCAATTAATGGGTTGCTATATATTTCATCTGACATAGTAATTCCTCCTATAGCTGCGCTAGATTATTCGAACATATAATATTATATAATAACGAACTATTATTATCAATAAAAGATTAATCTTCGTATTTTATTCAAATAAAAACCTGTCATATTGACAGGTTGGAATATAGAAAGTATATGTAATTATTGAAATTCTTAATTGATAATTTAAATAAGGTTTATTTATGTTTTGTTATAATGGCTTTACTTGAAGCTATAGATACAAGTAAATATTATTAAAGAATTATCTAGGCTGTACAATTAATTTAATTGCAGTTCTTTCTTCACCATCAATTATAATGTCCGTAAATGCTGGTATACAGACAAGGTCCATACCGCTTGGGGCAACAAATCCTCTTGCAATTGCAATAGCTTTGATAGATTGGTTTAAAGCTCCAGCTCCAACGGATTGGAGTTCAGCATGTCCGTTTTCTCTCAATACGCCAGCCAATGCCCCTGCAACGGCATTGGGGCTTGATTTTGCCGATACTTTTAATACTTCCATTAGTATGGTTCCTCCTTTGGTATTGTAGTGCATTTCCTATAACGGCAATAGATTTGCATATATTACATAAAATCCCCTGTCTTAGTATTCTACAGAATGAATTTTATTCCTTCTTAATAACAAATATTTAATGTAATGCAATAATATTTTACCCATTACTAGTAAAATTAAACAATCATTGAATTTGAATTACAAAGAGCTATCTGCAAATATCCCAAGTAAAAGGCCATCATTTACAATGATTTGACAATTTTTAGATACGACAATGTTGCTTGTTCCAATTGTATCGCCCATTCTTATTGATGCATTTTCAAGGGGATACCTGAATCCTTTAAGGGTTACACCTTTTACAATTGGATCCAATGGCAATAATGAAAGCAGCGACCCTTCATAACCATAAAGAGTTTTGTGTTCTTTAATTATGAATATTTTATGATGTTCATCTATTATTTCAGATTCAATGCCGGATGTGCATAGTTTGCGAAGTAAAAATATATTTGCAATGCTATGGTCTAACCTTGAACCTGTTGCACCAGCAAGGCAAATGGAGTCACATCCCTTTTCGATAGCGCATTCAACAGCCAATTCAATATCTGTAAAATCTTTTTCTTTGGGAAAAGTTAAAATTTCAAAGGAGTTTGATTGAGGTAGTTTTTCTATTGAATCAAAATCACCAAGCAATACATCGGGAGTTATCATAGCTTTTTGCAAATGGTTGAATCCACCGTCTGCTGCTATTATCAAATCCGGACAATAGTTTTTCACCTTGCTTGAAAGCCATTTATAATCTGATATTTCTCCGTTTCCTACTATAAAGCATTTCATGGCGCAACAACTATATGAGCTGATTCATTGAAAAGACGAATATTTTCAGAAATTTGCTTTCCCTTAAATATTGCAGACCCTGCAACAAGAATATCTGCTCCTGCCTGTAATACTCTGGCCGCATTTTCTGGCTTTATTCCACCATCAACTTCTATAAGAAAATCAAGACCGAAGCTTTTTCTCAATTGGCTGGCTGCATACACTTTTTCGAGACTTTTTTCAATGAAACGTTGCCCTCCAAAACCAGGATTTACTGACATTATTAGAATAAGATCAAGTAAATCTAAAATTTCTACTACTGCCGAAAGTGAGGTAGCTGGATTTATCGATATGCCTGATTTGATCCCGCTTTCCCTTATGCGGCTAAGAGTCCTATGCATATGGAAATCTGCTTCAGCGTGAATTGTTAGAATATCCGCACCTGCTTCGACAAAGTCATTTATATATTGGCTGGGATTTGAAATCATGAGATGGACATCAAGCTCTAAATCGGTAATTTTTCTTATTGCTTGAAGCACTACCGGCCCAATGGTAATATTTGGCACAAAATGTCCGTCCATTACGTCGATATGAAGCATTTCAACACCGCTTTTTTCTACTGCTCTTATATCTCTTTCAAGATTTGCAAAATCTGCCGACAAAATCGATGGAGACAATTTCATGGTTAGTACCTCCTGTTATTTTTAAGTTCATCAATTATTAATATATAATTTTCGTATCTTGAAGTACTTATGCCGCCAATAGATACTTGCTCTTTTACATGGCATTCTGGTTCGTCCAGATGATTGCAGTTTTTGAATTTGCATAAACTGCTGAAGCTTAAAAAGTCTGGATAATACTCCTTAACTTCGCAATAGTCCAATTTTTCGATTTCGAGTGATGTGAAACCGGGAGTGTCTAGAACATAGCCGTTATTGCTGGTTTTAAGAAGCTCAGTATGCCTTGTAGTGTGCTTTCCCCTTTTCAATTTAGCGCTTATTTTACCTGTCACTAAATCCATTGTAGGTTCAATAGCGTTTATGAGAGAAGATTTTCCAACTCCGGATGGTCCTGCCAGCACTGTCGTTTTATTTTCAAGTTTGCTTTGAATTTTAAGTAGATTGATATTATTTTTAATGCTTGAAAAAATGATTTCGTATCCTGTATTTTTGAAATGATCCTTTATTGTATCGGTTGCTTCTAAATTCAAATCGATTTTGTTGCAACACAAGAATATATCTAAATGTTCCATTTCGCAATTTACAATCAATTTGTCGAGAAAAAGAAAATTTGGTTTTGGAAAATCAACAGAAAATACAATCATAACCTGGTCTACATTCGAAACCGGTGGGCGCCTCAGCTCATTTTCGCGAGGAAGTATTCGTTCTATAACGCATCCATGTTTTTCCTCAGCAAATACTACATTATCCCCAGTAAGAATATTGCCTTGTCCCAATTTGACTTTCTTTCTTGCCCTGCATTCTAATATGGAATCACCAATGGATACGTAATAGAAACTCCCTATGCCTTTGGTTATTTTTCCTTCCATGAAGCCTCCCTATTCAAAATTCTTCCTATTTGAAATTCTCTTCTTGTGAAAAAGCCAATATCCCATCGAAAAATACTTCGACAAGCGCTTTACCATTGCCCTCAATTTCAAGACTTAAATTTTGTTCGCTTTGTTTAACTAAACCTTCAAAAACAATTGATTTTGTGTCATCTTGCGTCATAATCACTTTTACCTGTGCTTCATCTGTGCTAAAACTCAATGGAATCATCATTGTTTTGACGATTTTATTATTGCTGAACTCCGATCCATCACTTACAAGAAGACTGATTGAAGTATTTTGAGATATTTCAACACCGGAAGATATGCTTTGACTGATTATATGACCCTTTTCAATTTCTTCATTGCTTTCGTATTCCACATTAGCTAAAGATATTCCTAGTTCAGCCAAATTGCCTTTTGCAGATTCCACCGTTTTTCCCACAAAATCAGGCATTATGAATGTTTTAATATCAAGTCCTTGACTTACCATAAGGTTAATTGCAGTAGTTTCCTCGACAAGTTCTCCAGCTTCAGGAATTTGTCTTATTACGGTATCCATAGGCAAATCATTGTATACATATTCAACTTCGCCGACTGATAGATTGTTGTTTTCTATCGCGATTACCGCTTCTGTATTTGTAAGATTCAACAGATTAGGAACCCTTGTTTTGATCTTTCCAAGGCTGACGGTCAATTTAACAGTATATCCCTCTTTTACAATCTCATCAGCTACGGGTTCTTGGAGTATTATGTTTCCGCTTGCAATTAAATGGTCGTATTTTTCTTCGAAGATTACATAATCAAGACCATTTTCCAACAATAGACTCTTGGCCTCGCTAAAAGGCATGTTTATCAAAGTCGGTATTGTAACTTCGTTTTTGAACAAGTCGCCTTTAAAGAATGCATAGGACGAAAATACGATAAAAAGAATTGAAACTATCAATGCTGAAAGTATAGCTAAAGAATAAATATGTTTTTGACTCTTCTTATTCTTTTTACCTTTATTTGCAGCGAATTTCATTGGTCCTTTGCTTTCTTTTACCAATGGCAAAACTGTTGTTTTGCCTGAATCAAAATTAGAGTTGTAAAAATCAATTTGACTGTAGCCGGATATGCTAAGGTCTTCAATTAAAGATTGTGCCGATTCGTAACGGTATGCTGCTGTTTTATCCATTGTTTTTAATATTATACTGTTTAAACTGTCCAATATTTTTTTGTTTATCAGATTTGGAGGAATCAATGCTTCATTCATATGTTTTAGTGCAACTGTTATTGGCGCTTCACCGTCATAAGGCAATTGTCCTGTTGCCATTTCGTACATTATTACTCCTAAGGAATAGATGTCGGTTCGTTCATCGACAAGACTCCCCTTAAGTTGTTCGGGTGAAGCATAGTGGACAGTGCCCATCAAATTGGCTGCATTTACTACAGTTGCATCAGTTACAGCTCTGGCAATACCGAAATCGGCAACCTTGATGCGGTTGTCTTTGGTAATTAGTATGTTTTGTGGCTTTATGTCTCGGTGAATGATTTTATTTTTATGGGCATGCGCAAGAGCCGCGGCAATTTGAGAAGAAATTTCTATTATCTCGGCATTTTTAAAGGGCGCATTCTTCAATATGGATTCCTTTAAAGTGCTTCCATCAATGTATTCCATTATAATATAATTGATGTCGCCTTCTATTCCTATGTCATAGATGTTGACTATATTGGGATGAGACAATTTTGCGGCTGATTGAGACTCGCTATTAAACTTTGCAGTAAATTCTTTATTGTTAACAAATTCGCTTTTTAGTATTTTTACGGCTACAAAACGATTCAATAAATTGCATTTAGCCTTATAAACCTTTGCCATCCCGCCCTCACCGATTTTTTCAACTATTTCGTATCTATTTCCAAGTATTTTACCTATCATACACTAACAACTCCCCATGATTCACTTAATCGTATTGCTAATATGCTTATATTATCGTAACCGCCGCGTTCCAAAGCCAATTCCAACATATCGTTTACGCATTCTTCTAGTATATCTGAATGATTGCAAATGTTTTTCATTTCCTCATCATTGACATAATCGGTCAAGCCGTCAGTACACATGAACAGCTGTGAAACAGCTTTAGGCGATAATTCTCTTGTTAAAATATCTGCTTGTATTGTAGTTTGTGTGCCAACAGCTTTTGTTATCATATGTCTTTTGGGATGTGCGACAGCTTGAATTTGATTCAATTCGCCTTTATCAATCATTTCCTGTACAAGAGAATGATCTTTTGTTAGACGAATAAAGTCTCCACTGCTAAATAGATAAGCACGGCTATCACCGACATGACCAATGACGATGTGTTTTCCAAATAAATAGATCACTATCATTGTGGTACCCATTCCATTTAATGATTCCTTTGAAAAAGACATATTATATACTGCTTCGTTTGCCTCATCAAAAACTTCAATAAGTTTTGCCTCAATTTGAGGCAAACTTTTAGCATCAAAATCCTTCAATAATCCGTGTGCAGTATTTACGGCTGTGTAACTGGCAACTTCTCCGCCATTGTGTCCACCCATACCGTCGGCAATGATAAAATAACGATTTTGAGAATCCATCAGCTGATAATCTTGATTGTTTTTTCGTTTATAGCCTTTATGACTGACAGCTATTTTTTTCATATGGCCACCTTACAAATATTTTTTTGTATCATACAGATGAAGAAACCATCGGTATTATCTCTATTAGGATATGTATGGATTGATTCATCTAAAGCTGTAAAAGACGATTTGTAGATTGAAGGATACTTGCCTTTATTTATATCTACAAGTTTAAATTCTTTGTTTTTATCTAAAAAATCCAAAATGATTTTATCATTTTCATTGTAGTTGACTGTACATGTGCTATAGACAATAAAGCCTTGATCCTTAACATATAAAGCTGCATTTTCAAGCAAAGCACTTTGAATTGAAGTAATGTTATAAAGATCACTATTTTTGAGCCTATATCTTAGTTCGGGCTTTCTTCTCAGAATTCCAATGCCACTACAGGGTACATCTACTAAAATACGGTCGGCGCTGTCTATTAGGTCATAATCTACAGTGACGGAATCTTTTCTCTCGGCATCAATTATTTCAATGCCTAGTCTTTCTGCATTTTCTCTTATGCTTATGACTCTGGGTTCATACAAGTCGAAAGCGCGAATCCTTCCGGATTGCGCCATTAATTGGGCAATATGAGTAGTTTTGCCTCCTGGAGCGGCACATAGATCATAGATCATAGTTCCTGGTTTTGGAGATAAATATTCTGATACCATCATTGATGCTTCATCCTGTATATAATAGTATCCTTCTTTAAAATAAAGATTATCGGTTATGCTGGTATTCTCAATTTTTTTAACAATAAGACCATCATCTGCATGAATGCTTTCAGTTGCATCAATTTCAATAGATGAAAGATTTCGTTTAAGTTCATTTCTATTCGTTTTTAAAGTGTTTACGCGCAATGATAAAGGAGGGACTTGGTTGTTTGAAGCAGCCATAGCAATAACTGAATCATAATCGAATTGTTCAAGAAGTCTTTTAACTAGCCATTCAGGCAATGAATATTTTACTGAAATATTCATTGGATTATCTTCTTCTCCGGGGAGTGCCAATAATCCTTTTTCGTATTTGCGTATGAAATTCCTTAAAACCCCATTGACGAATCCTGCTGAATGCTTGTTTGTTTTATTTGCAATTTTTACTGATTCGTTTACTGCGGCAGAAAATGGAATATTGTCAAGAAAAACAATTTGATATATTGCTATTCTAAGCGTGTTTAATATTTTTTCATGCAATTTGCTTATTTTGATTTTGGATAAAAGGCTTATATAATAATCAATTAGTATTCTATTTTCCAAAACGCCATAAAAAATACGTGTAAGCAGGCGTTGATCGCTTTCACTTAAAGAATTATTTTTTATGGCTACGTCGAGAATTTCATTGGAATATGCATTGCTTGAATCAATTCGCACAAGCAAATCTACGGCCATGTGTCGGATTGTTTTCATTTAATCAACCCCTACGATTATTTCTAAGGATTATAAGGCGCAGTAATTGTGCAAGTGAAACCGCTGCAGCAGCCACATATGTGAGGGCGGCGGCATTTAGAACCCGCTTTGATTTATCCCTTTCAATACTATTAACGATACCCAAATCTTCAAGCTGAACAAGGGCCCTTGAGCTGGCATTGAATTCTACCGGTAGTGTTACAATCTGGAAAAGTATTGCAACTGTATACAGTATTATTCCAATGGTAATAAAACCGTACATTTTGAGGAATAATCCGGCGAAAACCAATACCCATACAAAGTTCATACTGAAACTTGCGGCGGGTGCAAGCATGCTGCGAATGCTTAGGGGCGCATAATTATTTGCGTGCTGAATTGCATGACCAGTCTCATGCGCTGCAACGCTTACAGATGCTATGGAATTGCCACGGGCTACTTTGTCGGACAGACGAACAACCCTTTTCCTTGGATCGTAATGATCCGACAAATCACCTGGGATAATTTGGATGTCTACATTCGACAAATCATTGTGGTCTAAGATTCTTCTAGCTGTCTCATATCCGGTTACGCCCTTTTGCGTAGGAACCTTCAGGTATTTTGAAAACGTGCTTTTAACCTTGTATTGAGCATATATGGCCAATGCAAAAGCGGGCAACAGATAAATCAGTCCTTCAAATCCATAAGGATAATACATTTAGTCATCTCCTTCTATTTACCTAAAATTGTGCCAGTTTCGAGAATATGCCCTCTTGCATATTCATCGGCGTACATGGCTTTTTTGTTTGGAAATTGAACGCGTGTAATCAAAATACAATCGCTGCCTGTTTTTACAAGAAACCCGTTATTGTCCATTCGAATATAGGTTCCAGGAAGCATATCTGATTCGCATTCAATGTGTTTTGCTTCTATAACTTTCATTTTAATGTTTTTATAGTAGGTATAAGCAAGGGGCCAGGGGTTCAATCCGCGTATAAGATTCAATATTTCTTCTGAACCTTTGTTCCAGTCGATTTCACCTGTTTCCTTGCTTAGTTTAGGGGCGTATGTCGCGAGGGCCTTGTCCTGCACGGTTCTTACAGCCCTTCCTTCTTGCAATTCGGCAATGGCTTCTAAAATGGCTTCGGCTCCGATAACAGCTAAACGATCATGCAGGCATCCTGCTGTATCATCCTTTTTTATATGAATTTCCCTAACAATAATCATATCTCCCGTATCCATGCCCTTATCCATTTTCATTATTGTTATGCCTGTTTTTTTCTCGCCGTTTATTATAGCTCTATGGATAGGGGCAGCGCCTCTGTATGATGGCAATAAAGAAGCGTGTATGTTGTAGCAACCAAGTTTAGGCAAATTGAGCATATTTTCCTTGAGGATTTGCCCATATGCAACAACTACGGCAGCATCGGGATCTATTTCTCTTATTAAATCGATTGCTTCGGTTTCGTTTACATTCTCCGGTTGAAAAACGGGGATACCCATTTTCATGGCATATTCCTTAACCGGTGTCATTTGGATTTTTTTCCCTCTACCTTTTCGCTTGTCGGGTTGAGTTACAACCATTGCAACATCATGGTGTTTATGCAGAATTTCAAGAGCCTTTAAGGAAAAATCAGGTGTTCCAAAAAATACAATTTTCATTTTTTCATCTACTCGCTTTCCGGCGTTCCCTTGTCTATAAACAATATGCCGTTTAGATGGTCAACCTCATGGCAAAAGGCTCTTGCCAATAAGTCTGAACCTTCATATTCAACCATTTTTCCTTCTCTGCTTATACCCTTGACTTTTACCGTTAGGGGTCTTGTCACATTTCTAGAAACACCTGGGACACTTAGGCAACCTTCAATATCGGTTTGTTGGCCATCTTCATATGTGATTTCAGGATTAATTAATTGAATAAGGTTTTCACCGATTCTTATTACAATAACTCTTTTCAATACGCCAACTTGAGGGGCTGCAAGGCCTACTCCGTCTTCTAGGTCCATGGTTTCAATCATGTCGTCAAACAATTGGTGAATTCTTTCATCAATTATTGATACCTCTCTTGATCTTTTACGAAGAATTGAATCTCCTTCTTTTCTAACGGTTCTTATAGCCATTTTTTTACCTCCAATTTACAAACAGCGGGCATCGAAATCGAATGAAATCTTGACTGATGATTTTCTGAAAGCCTGCCTTTTATTTTTATTTACATACTTTATTATACCCATAAATTTATTAATATCAACCTGCGAGTACCTAGCTACCAGCTGATACTTATAACGGGACTTGTATCTAAGATTGTTATTTTTGCTTGGACCAAGAATTTTAATATCATTATTGCTAACCGCATTCTTTAGAGCAATACTGTAATCGTTTGCCATATTAACCACACTTGCCTCTTCATTTCCAAATATATGGAAAATAGCCATGCGATAGTATGGAGGAAGCTTTAGAGTCTTTCTGTAAAGAAGTTCTTCTTTGTAAAAGGCTTCATAATTGTTTTCAATTGCATGCTGAATAGCCATTTGCTCAGGATTGTATGTTTGTATAAGAAGTTCATTTTGATTAAAACTAATTGATGATCTTATTCTCCTTACTAGTGAAAAAAAACTTTCGTTTGCGTGAAAATCCTGCCCGTAAAGAAACATGTCGGCATTTAATATTGAAAAAAGAACAGGTCTTTTGATAAGTTTGCTTTTGAGTATCAATTCAGTAGCTATTATAATATCATGTTCTCCGCTATTGAATTTATTTATTGAAGATTCAAGCGCGGAATATGTCTTAATGCTTTTGTTGCTTAGGAAAAATACACCTGCTCCAGGAAGTCGGTTTGCTATTTCGAATTTTACTTTTTCAGGACCAATACCTAAATATCTGTAGTAGTGGCTGCCGCAATCGGGGCAAATTGAATCCGCAGATGCGCTATAGGAGCAATGTGGACATCGAAGCAAGTTGTCTTCTGCGTAGTAAGTAAGAGACAGACCACACAATGGGCATTTACGAACATATCCGCAGGATTTGCATTCAACTGAGGAAGAATGGCCCTTTTGGTTCAAAAGCAGTATTGTTCCCTGCCCCTTTTTATATGCATTCTTTATTTTCTCATCAAGAAGCATGCTGAACATGGTTTTATTTCCATGCCTTAGTTCTAGTTTCATATCAACACAAAAAGTTTTATTGGAATTCCCTATTACAAAATCTTTTCCAATTAAAAGGGAGTTGCTTTTTGCATTCTCATAGTAAGATCTTATAGTTGGGCTTATATCAGAGTAAATTAGCCGAGCATTGTACGTACTACTCAGAAATTCTGAAACTTCACTTGTGTGAAATTTGGGCATCGTATCAGATTTGTGACCGTATTCACTTTCGTGGTCTACAATGATAAGTCCAAGATTTCCAAATGGAAGAAAAAGCGAATTGCGTGTACCAAAAACCAGATTTGTCTTGTTTTTCATAATGGAATCATGAATTGACTCTAAAGAAGAAGCGGAAAGATTGCCATTGTAAAAAACAAGATTTATGTGGCTATATCTTTTATAAAACAAATTAAAGAGTCTCTTTGATTCAGAAACTTCATTTGAAATAACCAATATAGATTCATTGCATTTTACCGCTTCGTCAATGTAATGCAAATAACAATTTTCACGTTCTGAATCATCGAGCATACAAAGGATTTGATTTGGAATGTGTTTAATTTGATTTTGCTTATTGATTAAAGGCGTCGATGCCTTGTATGGTGTTTTATTTATAGAAATAAAATTTTTCTTTTCCATGCTTTTAATCAATGTTCTAGAAACACCTGCTTCTTTTATAAATAAAGCTTCTTCTAAAGGCTCGTTTTCTAAAAGATATAGAAGGGCTTTTCTCTGCTTTGTTGCATTGCGCCTAATTGCATTGTCAATTGCTTCAGCAGTATTAAGCAATGGCGAAATTTTTATCAAAACACGAAAAGAAGGCTTAGAGCCTCTTATGAATTCCTGTGGTAAAATAGTTTTTATTGCCTGAGAATATGTGCATATATATTTATTTCGCATCCAATTGCATAACGTGATTTGTTTGATGTTCAAAGCGTAAATAGGCGAAAATACATTATTTATTAATTTTGTTTTGAAATCGGGAATATCGGTATGAATTTGAAAAACAAATCCAAAGATGAAATTTTTACCTTTCCCAAAGGAAACGGAAACCTTGCTGCCGACTTTTATATCTTCTTGCAGGGACTTTGGTATTTCATATGTGTAGAGTTTATCCGTATCCTTGTCATTCCGTATTAAAGCTATATCGGCATACATGATTGCAAGAACCTCCCAATCAAAAGAAAAGGAGCAGCTGTTTGCTCCTCTCTTATTATTTACATTATATTTCACATTGTTAATAGCAATAAAAATGAATAAATTTGATGTTTATAGATTTTCTATTTCGTCGAATATTTTTTTTGAGAGAGTTTTTTTGCTCATTAGTACATAATTTTTCATCTCGCCGTTTTTAAATATTAGAGTGGCTTTATTCATGTCGGATTTAAATCCAGAGTCTTTTATGCTAATATCGTTTGCAATAATAATATCGAGTTTTTTTCTTTTCATTTTATCGGTTGCATTTGCAATTAAGTTTTCTGTTTCAGCAGCGAAGCCAATCAAAATTTGATCAGTAGTTTTTATTTCAGATATGTTTTTAAGTATATCCGGATTTCTTTCAAGTTCTATAATCAAATTGTCATTTGTTTTTTTTATTTTCTGAGGGCTAGTATCTTTCGGTCTATAGTCCGAAACTGCAGCAGATTTGATGATTATATCTGAATTTATACAGTATTTCAATACAATATCATTCATCTCAAGTGCACTTTTTACATTGATGACTTTGCAAGCTTTAGGAGGGCTTATATTAACGGGTCCACTTACGAGCAGGACATCCGCACCTCTTGATATTGCTTCGCTTGCCATGGCGTATCCCATTTTTCCCGACGAATGATTTGTAAGATAACGAACTGGATCAAGTGCCTCGATTGTAGGGCCGGCTGTAATAAGTACTTTTTTACCCTTTAGAGTCGGTTTTGAAGTTAAAGCATTCGCAATAACTTCAACTATGGCTTCTGGAGTGGCCAGCTTTCCAATACCATCGTCACCGCATGCTAAGATTCCACTATCAGGCTCAATGAATTTATAGTCTAAATTCTTAAGAAATTCAATATTTTTTTGTACAATTGGATTCAAGTACATTTTTGAGTTCATTGCGGGCGCTATGAACTTTATTGCATCAGTTGCCATTATGGTAGTTGACAACATATCATCCGCTATTCCGGAAGCGATTTTGCCAATTATATTTGCTGAAGCCGGAGCAATCAAAAAAACATCTGCAGATTTAGCAAGTGATATATGCTCTATTTCTAAGCTGAAATCATTTGAAAATAATTTAGTATAGACAGGATTGTTTGAAAGCGTTTGCAGGGTGCATTCGCCAATCAGATTGGTGGATGACTCTGTCATTATCACTTTTACTTCGGCATGCATTTTTTTAAGGAGGCTCACAATTTCAGCAGCTTTGTATGCCGCTATACTGCCTGTAATTCCTAACACTACAGTTTTTCCATTAAGCATGCTGCACCTCTATTTTTCGAGTTTAACTACATCGTATTTGTCATGATAAAATTCGTCGATTGATATTGCAAGTGGTTTGTTTGTAGATTCTCCTCCATTTTCCGATTCTTCTTTAATAATTTCCCTAGCTCTTTTTGATGTTGCAATAACAAGAGAATATCTGTTGTCTGTCTTCTTTAATAAATCATTTACCGATGGATTAAGCATTTTCTTTTTCCTCCCTGTATTTATCAATGACATATTTAATGTCATCGTTGATTTTATATTTTTCTGCAATATATATTGCACTGATAATTTCAACAGCATTATCTATTTCATCGTTTATTATATAATAATTATACTCTTTAATAAAGCCAATTTCATTATATGCTGCTCCGAGCCTGTTTTTCATACTCTCGGGAGTTTCACTTCCACGCTTTTGTATTCTTTTTTCAAGATCTTTCAATGATGGCGGCAAAATAAAAATATAAACTCCGTTTGGATATTTTTCTTTTACTTGCCTTGCTCCTTGCATTTCTATTTCAAGCAAAACATCAATACCTTTATTTATTTTTGACATTACTGCATCTTTTGTTGTTCCATACATATTTCCATATACTTTTGCATGTTCGAGGAAAGCATCTTGCTCCAACAATGTTTTGAATGAATCCAGTGAAATAAAGTGATAATTTATACCCTCAACTTCAGCTTTGCGAGGACCTCTTGTTGTTGTAGAAACGGAGGGGTATACATTTCCATGGGTTTTTAAAAATTCCTTGCATATGGTTCCTTTTCCTGCGCCTGAAGGCCCTGAAACGACCATAAGCAAACCTTTAGAGGTGACATTGTTTATATTCATAGAAACTCCTCCATAATTTTATTCGATATTCTGTATTTGTTCCCTGATTTTTGATAATTCACTTTTGAGTTCTATTACAAGGCTTGTTATGGTATTGTCTTGTGATTTAGAACCCATAGTGTTTACCTCACGATTCATTTCCTGCATCAAAAAATCCAATTTTCTACCTACAGGTTCAGTTTCTGAAGGTATTTTTTCAAGCTCCGCTAAATGGGATTTCATTCTTACAATTTCTTCGGTAATATCGCTTCTGTCTGCATAGACTGCCACCTCTAAAGCAAGGCGGCTCTCATCTATCTTGGTTCCCGAATCCTTAAGCAATTCGTTTATTCTCTGATTGAGTTTTTCCTTATATTCTTCCACTACAGCAGGCACTCTTTTATATATTCCATCTACATATGTTCTTACAAAGCCTACTCTTTCCATAATATCAACAGAAATCCTATTTCCTTCGTTCTGTCTCATATCCATTAGATTAAGCAAGGCATTAGAAATGCATGATTCCAATTTTATCCATAATAAATCAAGGTCTTCCTCAACGGGTTCTATTGTAAGGATATCGTCAAATTTCATCAAGTGCTCGATGCCGACTGTTTTATGCAATTCATATTTATTATTTATACCTTCCAAGGCTTCAATCAATTTGTCTAATAGTGCAAAATTGGGTTTTATTTGAACATCTCCGCCCTTTGCTTCATCTATGTGAACGTAGATTTCAACTCTTCCCCTTGTTATTTTTTCTTTAATTAGATTTCTTGTTTTTTCTTCAAATAAAGACAGTTTTTTAGGCAATTTTATAATAATATCGTTATATTTATGATTAAGGGTTTTTATTTCAGCCGTTATAAAAAGACTGTCATCCTTATATTCCCCTCTCCCATACCCAGTCATACTCTTAATCAATAGACCGTCCTCCTTTTAAAGTTTGAAAACGTCATGGATTTTTTCAGTGGCAACTTTTACATTAGAGCTGTCAATTATTAGAGATATTGTTGTATTTGAATCCGATGTCTGAAAGACATCTACGCCAATGCTGTCAAGCGAGTATAGAAGGCTTGACATAATTCCCGGTACTCCATGTATTGCTTGCCCTACAATTGTAATTTTTGAGCATTTTTGACGTATATTAAATTTTACTTCAGCATTGGCAAGAATCGAATCAGCGATTTTCTGATTTTCTTCGTCGATTGCAAAATATTGATTATCCTTTGATAGGTTTATCATATCGATGCTGATTTCATTTTCAGATAAATTTTTAAGCAAATCAAGTATACTAGAGCTTGATTTTACACTGAGTTTATATTGAATTAGTCCATTCTTTGAAACAATAGCAGTCAAAAGTTTTTCTTTAGAAGACGGGAAATCAATTTCTTTTGATTTTGTTATCACTGTGCCATGATTGCCGATTGGAGAAAATAAAGATTTTACAAACAATTCTATACCGTTTTCCTTAGCATAGGATACCGCTTTGAAATTAACAACTTTTGCCCCACTTTTTGACATTTCGCATAATTCGTCATAAGAAAGAGTTTCAATCAAATGTGCTTTATCTGTAATTTTGGGATCGGCGGTTAAAACTCCCGAAACATCCTTGAGGAAATAAACCTTTTTCATATTTAAAGACTTAGCCAAGACTACGGCAGAAAAATCACTTCCACCTCGGCCCAGCGTTGTAAAAAAACCATTCGAATCTATGCCTTGAAAACCGGTTACTATTACAATATAGTCTTTATCTATCCATTGCAGAATATTTTCAGGGTTTATACTTTCTACATTCGCATCTCTAAACCGTGAATCAGTATGAATGCCTGCCTGGCTGCCATTAAGAGCTATGGATTCATATCCCATTTTCCGTATTGTTTCAGATAAGATTGCGGCAGAAATTATTTCTCCGCAGGAAGCAATCATATCCAGGTTGCATCTTGTACAATCAGGATTTTCGTTCATCAACATATTTATTAGGGTATCTGTCGCATAGCAATCCTTGTACCTGCCCATTGCTGAAACTACTACAAGAGGAGACTTTCCAGAATGCTTCATTTCAATAACCCTAAGGGCTGCAGTTTGTCTTTGCTCGAATGTTTTTAGAGATGTTCCTCCGAATTTCATTACAGCTATGTTTTCATTCATGGTATGGATCTCCTAAATGCCAGTAGATCCAAATCCACCGGTTCCTCTTTCGGTTTCGTCAATTGACTCTACTTCAATTAAATCGACTCGCTCATATTTGTTAATTATCAATTGAGCAACTCGGTCGCCATTATTTATGGTAAAAGGTACATTGCTTAGATTTACTATAGCTATTTTTAGTTCTCCACGATAATCACTATCGATGGTTCCGATTCCATTTATAAGACTTATTCCATGCTTTATTGCAAGCCCGCTTCTTGCCCTTATCTGTCCCTCGAATCCTTTTGGTATTTCAATGAAGAGACCGGTTGGAATCAATGTTCTTTGAAGAGACTCAATAGTAATGGAATCTGTAAGAAAAGCTTTTAGGTCCATACCTGCTGAATCCAATGTTTTATATTCAGGCAATTTGAAACTTGACTTATTAACTATTTTTAAGTTCATACAAATTCTCCTATCTTTTTTTAATTTCAGCATATAAAGAAATGAAATGGAAAAAAAGCATGACCGAAGTCATGCTATGCTTTTTTATTGCCGCCATCTTTTTCTAATAAAGATTTTCTTGACAAATTTATTCTTCCCATTTTGTCGATTTCTTTTACTACGACTCTTATTTCATCTCCAACATTGAACTTGTCTTCAACTTTTTCTAGTCTTTCGGCTGTCAATTGAGATATATGGCAAAGTCCGTCTTTTCCAGGAAGGAGTTGCACAAATGCTCCAAAAGGCATTATTTTTACAATCTTGCCATTGTAAATTTCTCCAACTTCGACATCTTTAACAATGTCTTGTACGGATTTCAAAGCTTGTTTTCCGCTTGCTTCATCAGTTGCAGTTATCAAAACACGCCCAGTATCGTCAATGTCCATCTTGGCTCCGGTTTCGGCTATTATTTTATTAATAACTTTTCCTCCAGGTCCGATGATATCGCGAATTTTTTCAGGGTTAACCATCATGCTAAACACTCTTGGAGCATAAGCTGACATTTCGCTTCGTGGCTCTGAAATAATTGCATTCATCTTGTCCATTATAAATAATCTTCCATCTCTCGCTTGATCCAAGGCGGTGGTAAGGATTTCGCGATTAATGCCATGAATTTTCATATCCATTTGTATTGCAGTGATTCCATCCTTTGTTCCTGCTACCTTGAAATCCATGTCTCCAAGGAAATCCTCAAGACCCTGTATGTCTGTAAGAATGGATATATCATCTTCTTCCTTAATAAGGCCCATTGCTATTCCTGCTACTGGTTTTTTGAGCGGAACGCCTGCGTCAAGAAGCGAGAGTGTGCTTCCACATACACTGGCTTGAGATGAGCTTCCGTTTGAGCTCAACACTTCTGAAACCACACGTATTGCATATGGGAAATCTTCTTCTGTGGGAATAACTGGCAACAATGCTCTTTCAGCTAAAGCGCCATGGCCAATTGCTCTCCTATTTGGACCTCGCATAAAACCAGCTTCTCCAACCGAGAAAGGTGGAAAATTGTAATGATGCATGTATCTTTTTGTTTCTTCAAGACCTATACCGTCGAGCCTTTGAGCGTCTCCCAAGGCACCAAGTGTTGTTATCGAAAGAGCCTGTGTTTGGCCTCTAGTAAATAGTCCTGAACCGTGAGTTCTTGGTAAAAGTCCAACGTTACAGGTTATTTCCCTTACTTCGTTTAGAGCCCTGTTATCAGGCCGTATCTTATCCTTTGAAATCATACCTCGCACAACTTTTTTCATCATACTTTTAATTATGCTATTGATGTCATTCTTATTTTCGGGATATTTTTCTATGAATTCGTCAAATACTGCAGCTTGAACTTCATCCATTTTTTCTTTACGTTCTTGCTTATCAAGTGTCTTTACAGCTTCCTTCAATTTAGCAAACCCGAAATCGAAAATTTCATTTTTAATTTCTTCGTCGGGTGTGAACAACTTGATTTCCATTTTTTCTTTTCCGACTTCAGCGACGATTTCGTTTATAAATCCAACTATTTTCTTAATCTCTTCATGTCCATATAATATGGCTTCAAGAACTTTTTCCTCTGACACTTCATTTGCTCCGGCTTCAACCATCATGATGGCTTCTTCAGTGCCGGATACAACTAGATGCAAATCAGATTTTTCTGTTTGTTCATTATTGGGGTTGATGATCAATTTATCGTCTATTAATCCAACGAAAACGGATCCAGTAGGACCTGCAAATGGTATATCCGATATGCTTAGAGCAATTGAAGAACCAATCATTGCGAGTATATCTGGAGCACAATTTTGGTCTACTGACAAAAGTGTAGCTACTACCTGTACTTCATTTCTGAAGCCTTCTGGAAATAGCGGCCTAATAGGCCTATCAATCAAGCGATCTGTCAATATCGCTTTTTCAGAAGGTCGGCTTTCTCTCTTAATGAATCCGCCGGGAATTTTTCCTACAGCATATAATTTTTCCTGATACTCCACGCTTAGTGGGAAAAAATCGATACCTTCTCTCGACGATTTAGATGTACATGCAGTAACCAAGACTACAGTATCACCATATTTCAACCAAGCAGCACCATTAGCTTGCTCAGCTACCCTACCCACTTCAACTTCCAGCATTCTGCCAGCTATTTCAGTTTTGAAGTTTTTTATCATAGTTTCCTCCTTGTAAAGCTTTTCATTATTTTATTATTTATAATAAATTCTATTTTATTGAGCATTTTCCTTTATTTCATAGCATAAAATAATAGAGCGGGGTAATCCCGCTCATAATTATTTTCTCAGGCCAAGTTTTTTAATGAGTGTTCTATATCTTTCGATATCCTTGCTTTTCAAATAGTTAAGCATGTTTCTCCTTTTACCAACCATTACAAGCAATCCTCTTCTTGAATGAAAGTCTTTTTTATGAACCTTAAGATGCGCATTCAAGCTGTTGATTTCATGAGTAACAATAGCGATTTGCACTTCAGCAGAACCTGTATCGTTTTCATGAGTTTTATACTCATTGATTATACCGAGTTTTGTTTCTTTTGTCATTGACATATTATTTTCACCTCCGTTTTTTATCCGCCCCAGCCTTGTATGACGTCGGTGATTCGTCTAACAAAGCAAGAGTTTCAATCGCGTGCAATCTATACTAACATAATTGGTCATCAAAGTAAACATTTTCAAAGTAATTCTTCGCAAGAACAACATCTTTTCTAATTCTATCGGAAAGATGACTTAATGAGTTGAATTTAATTTGGTCTCTTATCCTAGTAATAAATTTAACAGAAATTTTTTCTCCGTAAATATCTCCATCGAAATCCAAAATATGTGTTTCAACGGAACACTCATCGTCATCGAATGAAACATTTTTCCCTACTTTTGTAACACTTTTATATTCCTTGTTATTAACGGTTAAAAGAGTTACATAAACACCCTCTTTAACAGGGCAATAATTGTTTTCTTTTGAAAGATTTGCAGTAGGAAAACCGATTTTTTTGCCATTGCTTTTTCCGTGTATTACATGACCTTGAAGTTCATATGGACGCCCTAAAAATTCATTTGCCTTTTCAACACGTCCCTCTTCGAGATGTTTTCTTATAAGAGTGCTACTTACAATCTGTCCATTTATTCTTATCGGTTCAATAACTTCAACCTTGAAAAACCCTTTTGATTCATATGTTTTTAAAAGATTTACATCTCCCTCAGCTTTTTTCCCAAACTTCCAATCGTAGCCTACTATAATGTACTTCATTTTGAGCTTGCCTATTAGTATTTCTTCTATAAAATCTTCAGCTTCAATATTTTTGTGATAATCGTCGAACTTGAGGTACAATAAATAGTCTGGATTATACTTTTGTATAATATCGATTTTTTGAACAGAACTTATTATTATTTTGGGTCTTTTTCTTATATCAGTAAACAAATCTCGTGGATGGTTTGAAAATGTGTAAAGTATGCTTTTGAGCTTGTTCTTTTCAGAAATTTTAATCAATGTCATAATAAGCTTGTCATGCCCTATATGGAAGCCGTCGAAAGTACCTAGTGCAACAGCAGTATTTTCATATATATCATTTATTTCACTAAAATTTTTATATATTTTCATCACTTTCTCCTGACTCATATAAGCAGTTTATCAATTTTAACGCATTCGGTTTTCTTATTTTGATCGATTGAAAAGACTTTGCCTATTCCAACAAATTTATCTCCGGAATAAACTTTATAAGAATCTCCTTCTTCATGCTTAAGGGGCAGGGTTATCGTATTTCCATTAAAAAGTTGCATGTAAGTAGAATCATCTAGATGAATTTGATTTAATGTATACAATGCTTTATCAATTTCTATTGTTTTTTCTAAAAGATTTTCTTGGTCATAAGGCACGGCATCGTTCAAATCAAAATGTCCTGATTTAATGCGTAGAAGAAATGACATTACGGCTCCACATCCCAAATTTTCACCTATATCATTGCAAAGTGTTCGGATATAAGTACCTTTTGAGCAATGGACATCAATCATTGCTTTGGTTTTTTCGAAACTTATAAGTTTCAAGGATTTAATTTCAATTTCACGTGATTTTCTTTCTACGGTAATGCCTTCTCTAGCTAATTCATAGAGTTTTTTCCCTTTATGTCTAACAGCTGAAAACATAGGCGGTTTTTGAAGTATTTTCCCTTTGAAGGATTCCAAAGCTTTTAGAAGCTCCTCTTTTGTAGGAAATAAATCGGATTCTTCTATAATTTTACCCCAAATATCTTGAGTGTCTGTAGTTTTTCCAAAAGTAATTTCAGCCCTATATACCTTATCTTCCGAAAGCATATACTCGGATATTTTTGTGGCCTTTCCCAAACATATGGTCATCAATCCGCATGCCATAGGATCTAAAGTCCCAGTATGTCCAACCTTCTTTAGTTTATGCGTACGTCTTATATGATTTACCACATCATGAGATGTCATGTGTGGAGGTTTTACTACATTTACAATGCCATTAACGGATGAATTAGAAATCATTTTGAGTGCCCACCTCTTTGATTAGCAATCTACTGATTTTTTCCATAGGGAATTGTGTTACGAAGCCGGCAGCATTTTTGTGCCCTCCTCCGTTGAATACTTCAGCGATTTTTGAAACATCATAATCTCCTTTTGAGCGCATGCTGACTTTGACAGTATCTCCAACTTCTTTTAGCAATAAGGAGATGTTAACTCCACTTATATTTCTTGCTCGTTCAACAATTCCATCAGAAGCAGTATGATTTACTCCATTCTTTTCAAAACTCGATTTTTTGATGCAAATCATTGAAACTTGATTTGCATAATACAATTTCATAGAAAGAATTGCCTCGGATTCAAACATGACCTTGTTGAAGGATTGATTTTGGTAAAGTTGGATATTTAAACTGTCTATATCTATGCCTTTATCGAGAAGATTTGCTACGATTTTCATTGTTTCGGAACTCGTATTGCTATATAAAAAACGTCCTGTATCAGTTGCTATGGCAATATAAAGGCTTTCTGCCATTTCCTTAGTTATTTCGATTCCCATGTATTGAATCAAACTATATATGATTTCTCCCGTAGCTGCTGCATCAGGAACTACGAGATTAAGAACCCCATAATTATCATTTGTTCTGTGATGATCGATGTTAATAATATCTAATTCGCTTATTGCTTCAAATGGAATGGAAAGGCGATTCTTGTCGCTCGCATCTATCGATATAGCTAAATCTGCAGATGCAATAAAATCCGTTGCATCTGCAAGATATTCTGTTCCGATGAACGAAATATCTTCAGGCAACGGATCAATGTTATGAACGCAAGCAATTTTACCAATGGTTTGAAGCGCCAATTTTAAAGCAATTGATGAACCTATAGTATCTCCGTCAGGCATTATATGTGGAATAATAAGAATTTTATCAGCTTTTAGTATTCGTTTGACTATATCAGTAAACATTTTATTCCTTTCCCAGCCCATCGATAATCTGGCTCATCCTTATACCATTCTTTATGGAATTGTCTTCTTTGAAAATAGGCTCAGGAGTATATCTTAATTTAAGTTCCTTTCCAATTTCTCTACGAAAGAAACCCTTTGCCTTATTCAATGCGTCAACAATTTCAAGATCGGAACGGTTACTGTCATAAGCGCTTATATATATGAAAACAAACCGGTAATCCCCAGTAGTCTCAACATGTGTTACGCTTGTGAGTTTTGGTATTCTTGGGTCTTTTATTCCGTTGAGTAAAAGACCAGCCACTATTTTTTTTATTTCTTCTGAAACCCTTTGAGTTCTTTTAACCTTCATTTTTACACCTTCTAGTCTCTCTTTACTTCTACAATTTGAAAAGCTTCTATTGTATCGCCAACTTTTATATCATTAAAATTTTTAATTCCAATACCACATTCAAATCCGGTCTGCACTTCTTTGGCATCATCCTTGAACCTTCTGAGGGAGCTGATTTCACCTTCATGTATGATGATTCCATCTCTTACAATCCTAGCCTTGGCATTTCTTGCGATTTTCCCACTTGTTACATATGAGCCAGCTATAAATCCAATAACAGGCACCTTGAATGTCAATCTAACTTCTGCATTTCCAATAACCTCTTCTTTATAAATCGGGTCGAGCATTCCTTTAATAGCTGATTCAATATCAGCAAGGGCTTCATAAATAATTCTATAAGTTTTAATTTCAATACCTTCGTTTTTTGCAATTGCTGCCACCGATGGTGCAGGTCTAACATTGAATCCAATTATTATAGCATTTGATGCCGAAGCCAATAGTATATCGGATTCGTTTATTGTACCGACAGCACCATGAATCATATTTACATTCACTTCGTCAGACTTAATTTTACCAAGTGATTGTTTTATTGCTTCTACCGATCCCTGCGCATCCGCTTTAACGATTATATTTAATTCTTTTACATTGCCTTCTTGTATTTTTTCGAAAAGGTTTTCCAATGTCACATTCTGCACAGTTCTCAAATTGGCTTCTCTTAGCATCATACGTCTTTCATCGGCAATAGTTCTTGCTGTTTTATCATCTTCCACTACATAAAATTTTTCGCCAGCTGTTGGGACATCAGACAAACCAATAATTTCTACCGCAGTTGCAGGTTTTGATTTTTTAATACGCTTACCTTTGGCATTTACCATGGCTCGTATTTTACCGTGGCTAGCACCTGCTACCAAGGCATCTGATACATTTAGCGTACCATTTTGTATGAGTACGGTAGCTACAGGACCGCGTCCCTTGTCAAGGCGTGCTTCTATTATAACCCCGGAAGCGACTCGTTTTGGATTTGCTTTAAGTTCTTGCATATCCGCAACTAAAACAATCATTTCCAGTAAGTCATCAATGCCAGTTCCTTTAATTGCTGAAACCTCTACGCATATTGTACTTCCACCCCATTCTTCAATAAGAAGATTATTGTCTGCAAGCTCTTTTTTAACTTTTTCCGGATTTGCATTGTCTTTGTCTATTTTGTTTATCGCAACGATTATTGGTACATCAGCTGCTTTGGCATGATTTATAGCTTCCATCGTCTGAGGCATTACTCCATCGTCCGCAGCTACTACAAGTACGGCAATATCTGTTATCTTTGCACCTCTTGCCCTAAGTGATGTAAACGCCTCATGGCCTGGTGTATCAAGAAAAACAATTTTTTGATTATTAATGTATACTTCGGAAGCTCCGATGTGTTGTGTTATTCCACCTGCTTCGCCGTCAGTTACCTTGGTTTTTCTAATAGCATCCAATAAAGAAGTTTTTCCATGGTCAACATGACCCATTACAGTTACGACAGGTGGACGCTTTTCATAATCATCAGGGTTATCTTCGCCTTGATCAATGAAGAACTTTTCTTCATCGTTTTCTTCTTCAATTTCAAGGATAACTCCATAGTCATTCTTAGCAATCAAATAAGCTGTTTCAAACGGAACTTCCTGATTTATGGAAGCCATTATTCCTTTAGACATCAACTTAACAATCAGATTATTGGGTTGATCTTCAAGTATTTCTGCCAATTCACTTACGCTTAATGTATTTCCGACCTTCACTTTTTTCATATCGATATTGTCGTAATTATCGTTTTCCACATCTCTTTCGGAATTTAGATCTGTTTCCGGAGAAAGCAGTTCGACTACCATGGCTCTTTCTTCATCACTCAATGAGCTCATGTGATTAGTTGCATCGATTCCCAATCCATGTAGCTCTTCTATCAATTCTTTGTTGCTGATTCCTAGTTCTTTTGCAAGCTTGTATACTCGTATTTTCGACAAATCAACACCTCCAATTAACTCTTCCTGTACAATTCATAGTACTTTTTTATGGCATTCGCAAGATTTTCATTGCGGATACCAAACACCTTTTTGTTTGATAGCCCAGTCTCTTTATTTAAAATTGAACTATGCTCAAAAATAATTATATTTGATTTTTCATTGCATTTGTTTTTCAAGTTTCGTAGTGATCCTTCAGAAATATCTTTTGTTGCTATTATTAATCTTAAATTCCCTTTTTTGCTTTCATTTACGCAGGCATCAAACCCGGCAATTAAATCTCCGGATCTTCTTGAAAGACGGATATATGTGAGAATTTTCTTTTGGTTTTTATTTTCTTGCTTATTCTCTGACATTTTTTCTAATCTCTTCAATGATTATATCATATATTTCGTTTTTAACTTCCATAGAGAAGGCTCTGTTAAGCGCCTTGCTTTTCCTTAGTTTTTCTATACATTCTTCATTGGGACAAACATAAGCCCCTCTTCCATGTGCTTTTCCTGCAAAATCAACCTCAATATTATTTTCTTTGTTCTTTACAATCCTAATCATTTCTTTTTTGCCGAATTGCTGGCCGCATCCTATGCATTTTCTTAATGGCAACTTCTTTTTTTTCATGGAAATGCGCCTCCTCTAATTCAAAATAAATAATGTTAATTTTGTCTATTCCTTATCCAAATTATCGGAAACAAGTTCTTCGTTGGAATTATGAAGTTCAAACGATTCATCTGTTTCAGCAGCCATGCTATTATTTTTACCGATATCTCCATATTGCGATTCGCTTTTTATGTCTATTTTCCATCCTGTTAGTTTTGCGGCGAGTCGTGCATTTTGTCCCTCTTTTCCAATTGCCAATGACAGCTGATAATCTGGAACCACAACGGTGGCAGACCTTTCAGATTCTCCAATATCGACCTTGGTCACTTTAGAAGGGCTCAGTGCATTTGCGATGAATTCTCTTGGATCATCGTTCCATTTAATTATATCAATTTTTTCTCCATTTAGTTCATTTACGATATTTTGAACTCTAGCGCCCCTTTGACCAACACAGGCACCAACCGGATCGACATTTTCATCAGAAGAATACACAGCGATTTTTGTTCTTGAGCCAGCTTCTCTTGAGATGCCTTTGACTTCTACAATGCCATCATGAATTTCCGGTACCTCCAATTCAAAAAGTCTTTTCACCAGACCCGGATGAGTCCGAGAAACAAGAACTTGTGGACCCTTGGTCGTATTCTTGACCTCGGTTATATATGTCTTTATTCTATCTCCTTGATTGTATTCCTCTCTTTGGATTTGCTCACTTTGGAGGAGAAGAGCTTCTATTTTGCCAAGATTAATAAATGTGACTCCTCTACTGAAACGTTGCACTACACCTGTTACAATCTCAGATTCGCGATTTACGAATTCATTGAATATAACATTACGTTCGGCTTCTCGTATTCGTTGAACGACAACTTGTTTAGCTGTTTGAGCTGCTATTCTACCGAAATCTTTTGGTGTGACTTCTTTTTCGACAATATCGCCTATTTCAAATGCATCATTGATTTTTTTTGCTTCTTCTAATTTTATTTCCGAACCTGGGTCTTGAACCTCTCCGACTACTGAAATCTGGGAGTAAACCATGACATTTCCAGTTTCGTCATTAATTACTACCCTAACATTCTGTGAAGGACCAAAATATTTTTTGTATGCTGTGATTAATGCAACTTCAATTGCGTCAAGCAAAATCTTTTGATCAATCCCCTTGTCTTTTTCAATTTGTCTAATTGCTTCAATTAAATCATTTTTCATTATTTTACCTCCCATCAGAATTCAAATACTTTCTTGACTTTAGCGATTTTATCTTTTGGGATGGACAACTTAGTCCCCTCCACATTTACTTCTAATTCATTGTTTGCCAATCCCAACAACTCACCTTTTAAAAGCTTTTTGCCGTTTATTGGATGGAATAGTTTTATTTCCACAATTTCACCTGAATATTTGTTGAATTCATAATCGCTTTTTAAAACTCTTTCAACTCCGGGAGAAGAAACTTCAAGGAAATAATTTTCTTCAATTGGGTCAGTTTTATCAAGTTGGCTGCTAAGGTATTCGCTTACTATCTGACAGTCACTCGTGTCGATACCGGAAGGTTTATCTATGTATACTCGTAGATAACGTTCCTTTCCTTCTTTTATAAATTCAATTCCAACCAATTCGTAATCGTTTTGCTTAATAAAAGGCAACAAAATTTCTTCTGTTAACTCGCTTACTTTTTTCTTTGCCATTTTATTCCTCCTTATAAACAGAATAAAGAGTGGGCCAACCCACTCTTTAAAGCACACATACATTATAGGCTAATTTTAACACACTTCTTTGCTTATTGCAAATTGAACATTTGTAGCTGATTTGTTTCGGGAAGCACTTCCATGCAGCGATTTTCCTTTAATTTTTCGATTATCTTTTTTGAAAGCTTGGTTCTTGTCCGAATGTCTTCAAGGGAAAGGAAGGGGGCTTTTTCTCTTTCTTTAGTCAAACTATAGGCTGCAGTTTCGCCCAAACCTTGCAAACTAAGTAACGGGCATAATAAACTTGCACCTACAATGCTAAATCTTTTAGGTTCGGATTTATAAATGTCGATTTTACTAAAAGAGAATCCTCGACTATACATTTCGTAAGCAACCTCAAGTACTGTAAGCTGGTCTTTTTCCTTTTGTTTCAAATCATTTGAATTACCGCTTAGGTCTTTCATTCTTTTTCTTATATACGATGGACCCTTGCAAATTAGTTCAGCGTCGAAATCGACAACTTTATTTGTGAAATACGTAGCATAGAAAGCCAATGGATGATGTACTTTGAAATATGCAATTCTAAATGACATCATCACATAGGCAGCAGCATGTGCTTTTGGGAACATGTACTTTATTTTATTGCATGAATCAATATACCATTCAGGTACATTAGATTCTCTCATTAATACAACATCCTCTTCTCTCAATCCACGTCCCTTTCTTACATTCTCCATAATTTTGAAAGCGTTCTTGTTGGGTAAATCCTTTTGTATAAGATAGTTCATTATGTCATCTCTGGTTGATATTACGTCTTTTAACTCCGCTATGCCTGTTTTTACAAGGTCTTGTGCATTGTTTACCCAAACATCCGTGCCATGAGAAAGTCCGCTTATTCTTACCAATTCAGAAAAAGTTGTGGGTTTGGTATCCGTAAGCATTTGTCTTACAAATTTTGTGCCAAACTCGGGGATTCCAATCGATCCTATGTCAAAGTAATCCTTGTTTTCAACTAAATTCAAAGCAGATACACTTGTAAACAAACTCATTGTTTCTTGATCATCAAGAGGAATTCCTACCGGATTAAGTCCTGTCAATTCTTGAAGAAACTTAAGAGTTGATGGTGCATCATGCCCCAATATATCAAGCTTTAATAATCTGCCGCTTATTGCATGATAATCGAAATGTGTCGTAACTACATCGGTGCTGCTATCATTAGCCGGTTTTTGGATCGGCGTAAACTCATGTATGTCTTTATAATGCGGAACAACCATAATACCACCTGGATGCTGTCCTGTGGTTCTTTTTACGCCGGTACAACCTTCAAGTAAACGGTTAATTTCATATTTGGAAACGTGTCTATCGTTTTCTTCCATGTATTTTTTTACAAATCCATACGCGGTTTTCGTTGCTATAGTGCCAATTGTTCCTGCTTTGAAAACCTTTCCCTTCCCAAACAGTTCTTCCGTATATTTATGTGCTATTGCTTGGTATTCGCCTGCGAAATTCAAGTCAATATCCGGTTCTTTGTCTCCTTCAAAGCCCAAAAATACTTCAAAAGGAATGTCTTGACCATCTTTTTGCATTAACGTCCCACATACAGGACATTTTTTTGAAGGAAGGTCTATACCACTTCCATAGTTTTTATCATCTATAAATTCGCTGAATTTACATTTGCCACATAGGTAATGAGGCGGGAGTGGATTAACTTCGGTGATATCGCTCATAGTTGCGGCAAGCGACGAACCTACAGAGCCTCTTGAACCTACAAGATACCCATCATTAAGCGATTTTGTTACAAGCTTTTGAGCTATAATGTACATTACAGAATATCCATTGCCAATTATTGATTGAAGTTCTCTTTCAAGTCTTTTTTCAAGAATTTGTGGAAGAGGATTTCCATAAAGCCTTTTAGCTTTTTCATAACACATTATTCTCAATTCTTCTTCCGAGCCTGATATTTCCGGAGGAAACGTTTCTAATGGTATGGGTATTATGTTTTCAATAAGGTTATTTATTTTTGAAGGATTCTCAATAACAAGTTCTTTTGCTTTATCCTGTCCAAGATAGCTAAAATCATCTAGCATTTCATCGGTTGTTTTAAGATATAAGGGAGGCTGATTTCCCGAATCGGAGAATCCTTGTCCGCTCATCAATATTTCGCGGTTGATTGCATTTTCAGGTTCAACAAAATGTACATCGCCTGTTGCAACTACAATTTTGCTATTCTCATTGCTGATTTTAATTATTTTTTTATTAATTTCAATCAAATCTTCTAAACCGGAAACTATTTTGTTTTCAATTAGAAAACGATTGTTTTCAAGTGGTTGAACTTCGGTAAAATCATAAAAAGAAATAATTTTATTCAATTCATCATCTTTCTTTTGTTCAAGAATAGCTCTAAATAATTCTCCAGACTCGCATGCGCTGCCAATAAGGAGTCCCTCTCTCTTTTTAGACAATTCACTTTTTACAATTCTTGGCTTCTTGTAAAAGTAATCAATATGCGACATCGTTACAAGTTCGTACAAATTGCGAAGTCCTTTTTTATTCTTTGCATACAATGTTACATGATAAGTGTTGGATTTTTTGAAATCTATTTTTGTTCTTGCTTCTTCATTTATGAAATCAAGACAGTCACCGTCATATTTTTCAAGCATTATTTTGAAAAGCTCGGCAGTAGCAATAGCATCATCTGATGCACGATGGTGGTTTTCAAGATTAATATTCAAGTGTTTACACAAAGTTTTCAAATTGTAGCGCTTGTAGTTTGGGAAAATCATCTTTGCCATTTCTAAGCTATCAATAACTGTATTATCAATTGAAGATTCGCTTTCTTCCATCGCATTTCTAATAAATGTATAGTCAAACAAGGCATTATGAGCAACTATTGGATTATTCCCAAAATATTCTTTGAGTTTGTTTGCTATTTCTTTGAAGGTCGGAGAATTTTTTACAGTTTCATCTGTTATTCCAGTTAATTCCTGAACATTTTGAGGTATTGGTTTTTGCGGGTTTATCAACCAATTAATTGAATCTACTATACATCCATTTTTGATTTTTACTGCTCCGATTTCAGTTATACGGTCATTGCTAAAAGAAAGCCCTGTAGTTTCTATGTCAAAAACAACAAAGGTATCCTCTTTGGAAATACTGCTACTCGCATTTTGGTTTGCAATAATTATTTTAATGTCGTCATCTACCAGGTAGCCTTCCATTCCATAAATTGCTTTTATCTTGTATTTTTCGCTAAATTTATATGCGTCTGGGAAAGCCTGAACAACTCCGTGATCTGTTATAGCCAAAGCTTTATGCCCCATTTCAGAAGCTTTTTTGAAGAGTGATTCGGTTGAAGAAACTCCATCCATACTACTCATATTTGTATGGCAATGAAGCTCAATTCTTTTTATAGGTTCGGTATCTTTTCTATTATCTGTTTTAGGCATTCTTTCAAAAGAATTTGTAAATAATATGTTTTCTCTTTCGAATTTGTCATACCGCATATATCCTTTTATTCTAACTGCTTCGCCTACTTCAATATTTCCAAAACCTTTATCTTTAGCCTCTAAAAATTGTTTTGCCGCCAAAGTGTTTTTATGGTCTGTTAAATGTATAATTTCAAGATTCTTTCCGCTATTTAGCATTTTTCTGTCTTTGAAAATGACAATTCCCTCCACGAGGACCGAACTTTCCTCTTTAAGAAGAGCATCACTTATTGAAATGACTTTTCCCTTTAATTTATAGTTTGACTTGCTCCCAATGTTTTTTGAGTTGCCTAGTGATGAAAAGTTGCTTATAGCCTCTTTTATTTCAATTTCTTTTTCCGTTTCTGTTTGAAAAATATTTTCTTTTTCATCATTTATGAAAGAAATCTCTGGTATTATTCCATTGTATTTTTGTTTTAATACTTGAGCTATTCTGCTTCTGTTTATATCATTGTCTACCTTTAGATATATGCAGAGCTTAGCACTTTCGTCTAGGATATCATTCAATTCCATTTTTGATATGATTCCGTTTAAGTAGGGAAATGATTTTTTGTAATTTAGAGTAAATTCCTTTAATGAATCAAGTTGTTTTTTGGATTTGGGATTACAGACTAGCTTTATTTCATTCAAAAAACCCAACTCTTTTTTAAGATGGGTTTTTAATGCTTCGGCCTTTTGTTTATCGCAAGATTCACTAAGAAACACATTAAGTTGTTTTGTTTTTTTTGAATAATTGATTTTCTTTATATCTATTGAATTTATTGCAAAAGGTTTTTCCATGCTTTAAGTACTCCCTTACATTTTCTTAATCTCATCAATAAGCAATTTCAATACTTTATCTGGAGATGCACTACCGATTGTTTTACCTTCTTTAAAAATAAATACCTTCCCTTTAGATGCGGCAATTCCTATATCTGCTTCTTTTGCCTCTCCTGGTCCATTTACTTCGCAACCCATTACTGCAATAGTAATATTCTTATTTTCAAGATGTTCCTCAAAAAGTTTTTTTTCTACTTCGTTGACCAATTTTTCCAAATTTATTGAAGTCCTTCCGCATGTAGGACATGATACTATTTTATAACCATAATTACGTATTCCCAAAGTGCTAAGTATTTCCTTAGCTATTTTAATTTCATTAACCGGATCACCTGTTATAGATACACGCAATGTATCGCCTATGCCATCAAGAAGAAGACTGCCTATTCCAATTGAGGATTTTACCGTTCCCTTGAAGAATGTTCCTGCCTCGGTTACCCCTATATGAAGAGGATATTTTGTTTCGACTGAAAGTCTTCTATATGACTCGACAGTAGTCAAAACATTCGAAGATTTTACAGAAAGAATTAAATCTTCGAATCCGAAACCTTCGAATAGCTCTATGTATTCAAGGGCGCTTTCAGTTATCGCATCAATCGTTGCATGCTTATATTTTTTTCGCATATTACCGCTTAGCGACCCAGAATTTACACCTATTCGTATAGGCACATTTCTTTGCATACATGCATATGCTATGCGTTCTAGATTTTCTTCTCTGACTATATTGCCTGGGTTGATCCTGATTTTGTCTGCTCCGTTTTCAACTGCAGCCAAAGCCAAAGTATGATCAAAATGTATATCAGCTATGATAGGCATATCTATGCGTCTTTTTATTTCACGAAGCGCTTCTGCAGATTTCATATCAGGTATTGCCAATCTGATTATCTCGCATCCCACATTCTGAAGACGCTTGATTTGTCCTACGGTATTTTCTACATTCCAGGTCTTTGTATTTGTCATTGACTGTATTGTAATATCGCTGTCTCCGCCAATTGGTACACAGCCGCAAAAGACTTTATTTGTTTTATGTCTTTCTATCATACCTTTCTCCTTTTAAAACAATTGTAGTCGTCCCAAATCTTTTATTACCATGTAAACCATAAAGGCCATAAGAAAAACGAAACCCGCAAAGTGTACAAAACCCTCTTTTTTGGGATCTACAGGGCTTCCCTTTACTATTTCAATTAATATGAAAACAAGCCTTCCTCCATCTAGAGCTGGCAAAGGCAAAAGATTTACAATTCCAAGATTAATTGAAATAACAGCTGCTAGTGAAAGAACAGAAATAAAACTATATTTGGAAGCTTCATTGACCATTGAAATTATTCCTATAGGGCCTACAACCTCTCCTTGGATTGGATTTCCCCTTAATAAATCACTAAGAAATGAGAAAATATTGGAAGATACAAACCACAAACGGTCAAAAGCCATTCCAACAGAATAAAAAACACTTCTTTTTATCGATGGTGATATCCCTATTACATTTCGACCTTCATCAATTATAGGTGTGATAGCAATAGAAATCTCCTTATTATCTCTTTCTACAAGAAATTGTAATTTATCAGTAGATTCAGTAACCTTTTCGACTATATCAGCCCAGTCTTCCACATTTTCGTTATTGATTTTTATTATTCGGTCACCGGTGGTCAAGTTGCTGCTTTCCGCTGGCAATCCAGGAAGAAGTTCACCAACAACTGTTGTTGGAAAACCAATGAAAATGAACAAGAAAAAGAAAACAAGAAATGCCAAGACAAAATTCATCACCGGACCAGCAAAAATAATCATAAACCTCTTTAATGCAGATTTTGAACTAAAGCTTTTATTATGGTCGGATTCTTCATCTTCTCCTTCCATTTTTATATAACCACCAATAGGAAATATTCCGAGTGAATATGTTGTTTCCTTGCCTTTGAACTTGAATAATTTAGGGCCCATTCCCAAAGAAAATTCATGGACAAGAACTCCTGATAATTTTGCCGTAATAAAATGACCAAATTCATGAAAAAAAATAATACTCCCAAAAACCAATATGAAATAAATAAAAGTTGTCATTAAATCACCTATTCCTTAATTTTTCCACTACAAGCTTTCTAGTTAGATAGTCAGTTTCAACAATTGATTCATAGTCGGGATGTTTTATTAAATTGTGTGATTCTAAAATTTCCTCAATTGTATTCTGAATTTCAAGAAATCTGATTTTTCCTTTTAAGAAAGCGTCAACAAGCACTTCATTTGCAGCATTTAGTGCGGCAGGACAAGTCCCGCCTAAATCGCCGGCATAGTATGCATATCCAAGGCAAGGAAAAGCTTTTGTATCCGGTTTTTCAAAGGTCAGACTTCCAATATCGCTTAAGCAAAGTGGTTTGAGCTCTAAAGGCATTCTTTTCCCTTCGAAAAGGACATAAGCAATGGGAAGCTTCATGTTTGGCATGCTCATTTGTGCAATTACGCTTCCGTCAATAAACTCAACCATTGAATGAACAATGCTTTGAGGATGAACTACAACCTTAATCATATCAATATCCACATCAAAAAGCCATTTTGCCTCTAATACTTCAAATCCCTTGTTCATCATTGTAGCGGAGTCTATTGTTATTTTTTTACCCATAGTCCAACTAGGATGCGCAAGCGCTTCTTTTATGGTGACTTTCTCCATATCATTATAAGATTTACCCCTAAATGGTCCTCCAGAAGCAGTAAGTATTACATGTTTCAAACGGTCTTTATTTTCGCCGTTTAAACACTGAGAAATGGCGTTATGCTCACTATCTATAGGGAGTATTTTAACGCCATTTTTTATAGCATCAGCCATTATCAATTCTCCTGCTGTAACAAGAGTTTCCTTATTGGCAAGTGCAATATTAGCTCCTAATTCAATTGCGTGTCTAGTTGGCATCATACCTGATATGCCTACCAAAGCGTTGACTACAACATCGATGAAAGTGTTGTCAAGTGCAGTGATAATACCTTTGGAGCCACACAGTATATTAACATTTAAATCCTCTTTTAAAATGCATTCATATGCGTAGCGATCGCATACAACTGCATAATCGGGTTTGTATTTTTTTATTTGAGTTGCAAGAAGATCAATGTTTCGGTTGCAAGTCAAAATTTTTACAGTGAATTCCTCGGGGTATTTTGATACAAGATCCAAGGTTTGTGTTCCAATTGATCCGGTTGAACCCAATATGGCTAATTGTTTCATTTAATCACTCCTGTCAAACCGAAAATACTATACGCTACATACACATACGGAGCTGTAAATAATATGCTGTCAAATCTGTCAAGTATACCGCCGTGACCTGGAATAATATAACCAAAATCTTTTATTCCATTGCTTCTTTTTATCATAGATGCATTTAGGTCTCCCAATTGAGATATTATGCTTCCCAATATGCCAAATAGTATGGATATAGTTGTTATTTCAGGGATAAAGATTATTGAAAATACAAAGGTGCTCACTGCGCAACCTAGGATGCCGCCAATAGCGCCTTCAATAGTTTTTTTGGGGCTTATTATGGGTGCCAGTTTATGCTTCCCAAATAATAAGCCTGTAAAATAGGCAAATGTATCTGTTGACCATGCAATAATAAATATTAGCCATACTACATAACTGTTATCAAGTTGTGAGGTATAAAATATAAATCTGAAAAAAATAGTTATATAGACATATCCATAAAACATATCTCTACTAATTCCAACATTTTTCAAATGATTGAATATTTGAATTAATGATATTCCCAATAATACAATTAAAAGAAATGGCGCCTCAAAATTTATGTCAAAATTATTATAGTAAAGAACGATATACGACAATAAGGAAGAAACCCAAAGACAAATCTTGTAATGAGATACTTCTTCAATATTAGAATGGCTTTCATTTGAAATTTCTAAAGCATTTGAATACTCATTCAATGCTATTAGCGTCACTGCAATTATAGAAATTAATAAGATGTTTCCCCCTTTATATATTATAAAGATTATTATGGGAATGCCTATAATCGCTGTAAGTATTCTTTTTATCATTTTTTCACCTGCTGTTCTTTTGTGTCCAATCCACCATATCTTCTTTTTCTTTCACTATATGATTTGATTGCCTCGTTTAAATGTTCTTTATTAAAATCCGGCCAAAGAACATTTGAAAACCAAAATTCACTATACGCCATTTGCCAAAGTAAAAAATTGCTTATTCTCAATTCTCCGCTTGGACGAATAATTAAGTCCGGGTCCGGGATTCCTGCTGTATTTAAATATGAAGAAATAGTCGCTTCATCAATTTCATCCGGATTTTTACAATACTCGACAGTTATTTTATTTATCGCTTGAAGCAGTTCTTGTCGTCCTCCATAATTTATTGCTAAGATGACATTCAAACCTGAGTTATTAAAGGTTTTTGCAATTGCTGATTCTATTTCATTTTGTGCTTTTAATGGAAGTTTTGCAATATCTCCTATTGTTCGTATTCGCACATTGTTTTTATGGAGCAAGTTTATCTCTTTTCTTAAATAATAAACAAGCAATTCCATCAAAGAAGAAACCTCTTTTTGAGGCCTTTTCCAATTCTCAGTAGAAAATGCATACAAAGTTAAATATTTAATTCCTATATTAGAACAATTTTCTATTACTTCTCTGAGCGCCTCTATACCAGCTCTATGGCCAGCTGTTCTTGGAAGACCTCTTTTTTGAGCCCATCTTCCATTTCCATCCATAATGATAGCTATATGCTCAGGTATTTTATCATTGGTTTTCATAGATTCACCTGCTTTAAAATGTAGAACCCTCCAAAAATGGAGGGCTAAAAATAACTGACTGTCAACACAATGTCTTCCTTGCTCATTTTAGCCAAAACAATTCGGCAGACATCATTTTTGCGGTCTCCTTTATACTTAAGACTAACAAGTTCTTTGATAATAAGGTTTTTATTAACACCATAACTTTCAATTGTTTTTTTTGCACAGCTTAGTTCCATTCCTAATAATGAAGCTATCTCGAATTTCATTATATCTCCATTATTTCTTTTTCTTTATATTCGATCAATTTATCTACTTGTTCAATATATTCCTTTGTCATTTCTTCAACTGTTTGTTCGGCTTTTTTAAAATCATCTTCCGTTATTTCACTATTTTTCTGCATTTTTTTGAATGCTTCATTTGCAGAACGTCTTTCATTTCTAATTGCAATTTTTGAATTTTCTCCTGTTTTTTTAACGAGCTTTGTAATATCTCGTCTTCTTTCCTCCGTGAGCATTGGGATTGCCAAACGAATTACTTTTCCATCATTTGAAGGATTAATTCCAATGTCCGACAGCATTATTGCTTTTTCAATATCTTTCATGCCGGTAGTATCATAAGGTTGTATTACCAATAATCGGGGTTCCGGAGAAGATATATTAGCTATTTGCTTAAGAGGCATAGGCGACCCATAGTAATCAACAGTAATTCGGTCGAGTAAAGAAGGATTTGCCCTTCCAGCACGAATGGAATTCAATTCTTCTTTTAATACACTTATAGTCTTTTTCATTTTTTTTTCGAATTCGTTATGCACTTGCACTCTCATATTAATCCTCCTTCACTATTGTTCCAATGTTTTCACCCATTACCACTTTATAAATATTTTCTGGATTGTCTAAACCAAAAACAATTATAGGTATATTATTATCCATACAAAGAGAAGTTGCTGTAGAATCCATAACTTTTAGGCTCTTGCTCAACACTTCCTTGTAGGTCAGATGACTGAATTTAACCGCATCAGGATTTTCATTCGGATCCGAATCATAAACACCGTCAACTGTTTTAGCGAGAAATATTACCTCGGCTTCTATTTCAGCTGCTCTTAAGGCAGCTGTTGTATCTGTAGAAAAAAAAGGATTGCCTGTTCCTGCGGAAAAAAGAACCACCCTGTTTTTTTCCAAATGCCTTACTGCTTTTCTCCTGATGTAAGGTTCCGCTATTTGCCTCATTTCTATTGCTGTTTGGACTCTTGTCATTACTCCAATACTTTCAAGGGCATCCTGTAAAGCTAGTCCGTTTATTACTGTAGCGAGCATTCCCATATAATCGGCAGTTGAACGATCCATTCCCTTTCCAGACCGGCCTCTCCAAAAATTTCCGCCTCCAACAACAAGCGCTATTTCAATGTCCATTTCTTTAAGTCTTTTTATTTGCCTAGCAATGTCCATTACTACTTTTTCATTTATTCCAAAACCGTTTTCTCCAGCAAGAGCTTCTCCACTCAGTTTTAAGATAATTCTTTTATACTTTGGCTTCACAAAAAAACCCCCATATTATTATTTTCTACAAAGATGCAAAATAACCTTTATTTTTCAAAAAAAGGAGAACACCTTTATGTGCTCTCCTCTTTATTTATTTGTTCTTAATTTGGTTGGCTACCTCTTCAGCAAAATTTTCATTTCTTTTTTCAATACCCTCGCCGACCACAAATCTAGCAAACCTTCTGATGCTAAGTTTTTCACCAATTTTTGCTATTAGTGAATTTAGAAGTGTTTGCATATCAATATCTGGATCTTTTATGAATGGTTGTTCCAAAAGACATACTTCTTTATAATATTTACTTATTCTTCCTTCAACCATTTTATCAACTATTTTTTCTGGTTTGCCTTCATTAAGAGCTTGTTTTCTTAAAACTTCCTTTTCATTTTCAATTATTTCTTCAGAAATTTCTTCTCTTGAAATAAACAAAGGATTGGATGCAGCAATTTGCATAGCTACATCTTTTGAAAAAGCTATGAAGTCTTCATTTTTTGACACAAAATCGGTTTCAGAATTTATTTCAACTAAAACCCCTATTCTTCCACCATGTATATATGAAGTAACTAAGCCCTCGGCTGCTATTCTACCAGCTTTTTTAGCCGCTTTAGCGAGCCCTTTTTCCCTCAAAACTTCTATTGCTTTAGCAATATTTCCTTCAGCCTCTACAAGCGCATTTTTGCAGTCCATCATTCCTGCACCCGATGTTTCTCTAACTTCTTTAACCATTGCAGCCGTTACAGCAGCCATATTCAACATCTCCTTCTAAATTATCAATATTTATTTATTATTCGTTAATTTCTTTCTTAACTGCATTTTCAACAACACTTTCTTCTGTGACAATTGGAGCTTCTGCAAGGATTTGCTCGTCTGCAGCTTCTTCCATTTGCTCGCCTTGTTTTCCTTCAATAACAGCACTTGCTATAGTTGAAGTTATGAGTTTGACAGCTCTTATTGCATCATCGTTTCCGGGAATTATTAAATCTATTTCATCAGGATCACAGTTTGTATCTACTATAGCAACAACTGGAATTCCCAATTTTTTTGCTTCAAGAATCGCAATCCTTTCTTTCCTTGGGTCAACAACATAAATAACATCAGGAATTCTTTTCATTGTTTTTATTCCGCTAAGGAATTTTTCCAATTTTTCCTGTTCGTGTTTAAGTTTAATTACTTCCTTTTTGGTAAGTAAATCGAATGTTCCGTCGCTTTCCATTTTTTCAAGTTGCAAAAGACGGTCAACCCTTTTTCTGATAGTGCTGAAGTTGGTAAGCATGCCCCCCAACCATCTTTGATTAACATAATACATTCCGCATCTTTTTGCTTCCTGCTCAATAGATTGCTGAGCTTGTTTCTTTGTTCCAACAAAAAGAATTGTTTTATTGCCTGTTGTGTTTTCTTTTACAAAATCATAAGCTTTGTCAATCATTTTTACTGTTTTTTGCAAGTCGATGATGTAGATGCCGTTTCTTTCCGTAAAGATATATTCCGCCATCTTTGGATTCCATCTTCTTGTTTGGTGTCCGAAATGAACACCAGATTCGAGAAGTTGTTTCATTGATACTACTGTCATGAGTAAATCCTCCTTAGGTTTTTTCCTCCTATTTGCCTATTTTGGACGACTTCTATTGAAGCACCTGTCCGCAAGAATGCAAAAAGTGTGTTTTTATGCCTTTGACAGTATACCATGTAGGATTATTTAAAGCAATAAAAATAGACGGCATTAGCCGTCTATTTTTTGAATTTTTCTAATTCTTCTAACAATCTATCATTCAATATTCTAATGAAGGTTCCTTTCATTCCAAGTGATCTTGATTCAATCACGCCTGCACTTTCAAATTTACGCAATGCGTTTACAATTACAGATCTTGTTATTCCTACTCTATCGGCAATTTTACTTGCTACAAGCAATCCTTCATTCCCATCCAATTCAGCAAATATGTGTTCAATAGCTTCTAATTCTGAATATGAAAGAGTCCCTACTGCCATTTGCACTATGGCTTTTTTCCTTGCCTCTTCTTCCATTTTACCGATATTGGATCTTAATATTTCCATGCCTACTATTGTTGCCGAATACTCGGCTAAAACAATATCCTCTTCTTCAAATTTGCTGTTGTAACGTGCAAGCACAAATGTTCCAAGTCTTTCACCATTACCTATTATAGGAACAATTGTTACAAATTTGTCGAAACTTTCAATATCGTACTTAAATACTTTTAATAATTCATCCCCTGTAATATTGTATTTTGTATTTGTTATTTTTACCAATTCTTCATTATACTCGTCAGGGAATTTCTTTTGATCCGACTTTTCATCCGAAATGATTGAAGAATCGGATGCATCTGCAAGACTCACTCCAAGTATTTTACCCCTCTTGTTTGAAACATATACATTTGCATCTAAAATATCATTTAATGTCTTGCAAAGCTCTGGAAACGAAACGGGAGAATCTGCCGATTGCTGCAATATTCGATTCAACTTTCTTGTTTTATTCAACAAACTGCTATCCATCATATTACCTCCTAGATTTCTTATGTTTATTATAACTGATTAATTGGAAAATTTGAAATATTATTATTTTAAAACTTCTTCTTTTACATAATCACATGTATCATTTGTACATTTAATGGATGTTTTTTTACCACTCGTTTTTTCAACCAATAGAGAATCGCATTTTGGACAAGGCTCTTTTAACGGTTTATCCCAGGTACTAAAATCACATTTGGGATAATTAAGACAACCATAGAATATGCGGCCTTTTTTTGTTTTTCTTTCGACAATATCGCCACCGCATTTTGGGCATTTTACTCCTGTCTTCATTACTATTGATTTGGTATTGCTGCATTCGGGATAATTTGAACATGCTAAAAATCTCCCAAATCTGCCATGCTTTATTACCATTGAGCTTCCACATTTTTCGCAAATTTCATCTGTTTCTTCTGTAAGGTCTACTTTTTCAATTGCTTCATCTGCTGATTTTAAAGTTATGGAAAATGGTCCATAAAACTCTTCCACTACTTTACGCCAAGAGACTTCACTTGCTTCGATTCTATCAAACTCAGCTTCAAGATTTGCAGTAAATTCCACATCAACTATTTGTTTAAAATAATTTTCCATTATTTCATTTATTGTTAGGCCCAATTCAGTCGGATAAAGAATCTTTTTATCTCTTCGAACATACCCTCTTGAAATTATTGTTGTTATTGTTGGCGAATAGGTACTCGGCCTTCCAATACCATTTTCCTCCATAGCTTTTACTAAAGTTGATTCCGAAAATCTTCCCGGCGGCTGGGTGAAATTTTGTTTATCTTCAATATTTATTTGTTTAAGAATTTCACCTACATTCAAATCCGGTAGTTCAACATCCTTTACATTAGTATATGAATATACCTTTAAAAATCCGTCAAACTTCAATTTCATTCCATTAGCTTTGAATAAATATTCTCCATTTACTATCCCCAATTGATAAGCATCGCTTATAGAATCAGCCATTTGACTAGCAAGGAATCTTTCCCAAATGAGTTTGTAAATTTTGTACTGATCAGTTTTTAATTGTGATTTTATATCATCGGGTACAACTGCCACATTTGTGGGACGTATTGCTTCATGAGCGTCTTGCACAGATTTTCCATTTTGCGAAGTTTTGCCACCTTCTTTTTTTATATACATTTCTCCATAGTTTTCTAAAATATGTTCTCTAGCCATATCTTTGGCAAAATCCGAAATTCTTGTTGAATCTGTTCTGATATATGTTACAAGTCCTACTGTTGTTTTACCAATTTGAATGCCCTCATACAATTGTTGCGCAACCATCATAGTTCTTTTTGTTGAAAACCCAAATTTATTTGCAGCATCTTGCTGCAGGCTGCTGGTTGTAAAAGGTTTGTATGGAGAACGCCTTTTCACCTTTTCATCTGAAGAATCAACGCGATATTCATCATTTTTCAATGAATCCAAAATGATTTTCATTTCATCTGTATTATTGATTTTGATTTTTCCATTTTTGTTCCCATAAAAAACAGCCTCAAAAGATTTTTTTACTTCAGGCTGCAAGGTTACATTAAGAGTCCAATATTCTTCAGGGATAAAATTCATTATTTCATTTTCTCTATCGCATATCATTTTTGTCGTTACAGACTGTACTCTTCCTGCGCTTAATCCTTTTCTCATTTTTCTCCATAGCAAAGGACTTATGCTGTAACCTACAATACGATCTAGCACTCTTCTTGCTTGTTGTGCATCTACCAACTTTTTGTCAATTTTTCGTGGAACTTTTATAGCTTTCTTTATTGTTTCCTTTGTTATTTCGTTGAATTCAACACGGCAAACATCGTCTTCTTGAATCGACAATGCTTTTGCCAAGTGCCAGGAGATAGCTTCGCCTTCTCTATCTGGGTCAGTTGCAAGAAAAACCTTGTCTGCTTTTTTGGCTTCACTTCTTAATTCCTTTAGAATTTTCCCCTTGCCTCGTATAGTGATATATTCAGGTTCAAAATTATTTTCGAAATCAACACCCATCTTGCTTTTAGGTAAATCTCTTACATGTCCAACTGAAGCCTTTACTTTATAATTGCTTCCTAAAAATTTTGATATAGTTTTTGCTTTAGCTGGAGACTCTACAATTACTAGATTTTTCATTTAATCACCTTTTCTTTCAGCAGTGAGACCTATTATAACAGATTATTGTATAATTTTCAAAATCTTTTACAATTTTATGCAATATTTATTTCCTGACTCAATATAAATTTTGTTTTTAATCATAAGCAACATAATAGCGGCTTTTATTTCGTTTACACTCATTAGCTTATATGAAAGAAGTTTATCAATATGTATCGGACCTTCAAATTCGATTATTTTAAGTAAATCTCTTTCTGCATCAGTCATTCCAGTTTCCGCAAGTTTTTCAAGAGGTGTCAAGGTATGTTTTTTAGAAAAAATAGATATTACTTCGTTTATATCCACCAAACATTCCGCACCCTGCTTTATTAGTATATTGGATCCTTTTCCACAAGCTCCCAAAATTCCACTTGGAACAGCGTATACTTCTTTCCCCTGTTCGAGTGCAAAATCAGCCGTAATCAATGCACCGCTTCCAATTCCGGCTTCAATGACAATTACAGCGTCTGACAAACCGCTAATAATTCTGTTCCTTCTAGGAAAATTATACGGCATCGGTTTAGTGCCAACGCTAAATTCTGTTAGAAGCAAGCCTTCTTTTGCAATACGATCATGCAGTGTTTTGTTTTTTGCAGGATAACAATTATCAATTCCAGTACCCATTACGGCAACAGTTTTTCCTCCACCAGCCAAGGCTCCTATATGCGCGCTTGAATCAATGCCGTATGCCATTCCACTTATAACCGCAATTCCCGATTCTGCAAGTCCTTTTGCAAAGTCATAGGCTACTTGTCTTCCATAATTGCTACATTTTCTTGAACCAACTATTGCAACGCATGGGCAATCATTAATTATTCCGAAATCTCCCTCATAAAATAAGATTAAAGGCGGGTCATAAATTTCCTTTAATTTTTCAGGAAAATTGTTTTCGCCAATATCCAAGAATGAAATTTTTTTATTTATTATATTTCTCTTATATTCGAGATATTCGTTATCATCTATAGTCTCGTTTGCCATTAAAGTCAATTTATTGAGGCAAAGCTTGCGTTTTTCTATTGATGAATTATTTAGATGTTCAGTTATTAATGCATTGATTTCTTTGTTCCTTTTACCAAAATAATTGATTTTTAGATAATCTTCACGCATTTCTTCACCCTCTTCATATATTCCAATATTTTGTTTCAAGATTTCTATAGCTTAAAGCTTCCATCAAATGATTTGTTTCAATGTCTATGCTGCCTTCTATATCGGATATGGTACGAGCAAGCTTGATTATTTTATTATATGATCTTGCACTTAATCCCATTTTCTCAAACGCAGTTTCAAGCAATTTTTTCGATTCTGTGTTCAAATTGCAATAATGTTTAATTTGACGGTTGTTCATCTCTGAGTTGAGACTTATTTTAGCATTGATAAATCTTTTATTTTGCCGTTCTCTTGCGTTTATCACTGATTCTCTTATTTGACTTGATGATATTGAGCGCTGTTCTTTACCATTCAATGCATCAAAGGCAACACTTGGAACTTCTATGTGCATATCCATTCTATCAAGTATCGGTCCGGATATGCGGCTCATATAACGTCTTATATCGCCTATGCTGCATTTGCATTCATGATGGCTATCGCCATAATATCCACACGGGCATGGGTTCATGCTTGCAATAAGAACAAAATTTGATGGATATGTAATGCTTGAACTTACTCTTGTTATGGTAACCTTTTTGTCTTCCAATGGTTGTCTTAAAGCTTCAAGCGCTTTTCTTGAGAATTCAGGGAATTCATCAAGATATAGAACACCATGATTTGCTAAGGAAATTTCTCCTGGCCTAGGATGATTGCCCCCTCCTGTAAGAGAAACAGATGAAAGGGTATGGTGAGGACTCCGGAACGGCCGCTCAAGCATTATTGAACGGTTTTTCATAAGGCCTGCAATGCTATATATTTTTGTAACTTCCATAGCTTGCGATTCATCAAGAAATGGAAGTATTGTAGGATATCTTTTTGCCAACATTGTCTTGCCTGATCCAGGGGGGCCAATCATAAGAAGATTATGATTTCCAGCCGCAGATATTTCAATAGCTCTTTTTGCATTCTCCTGTCCGTAAACTTCCGCATAATCACATTCGTAACTGCATTCACAATGCAAATCGCCGAATTCCGAAATATTCAACGGTTCAATTGTCTCCTCATCTTCTAAGAAATCAATCACCTCTTGCAAGTGCTTTACAGTATAAATCTCCATGCCATGTATGTATACTGCTTCATTTGCATTGCCATATGGTATGATTGCTTTTTTAACCGATAACTGAGTAAGAGCAATAAGCATTGGCAGCAATCCATTTATACGATTTACTCTTCCATCAAGTGATAATTCGCCCAAAATAGCTATGTCTTTGAATTTACTGCAAGGTATACATTTGGATGCAGCAATAATACCTGCAGCAATCGGCAAATCAAAATGCGAACCAATTTTTTTTGTACTTGCCGGTGACAGATTAACCGTTATTCTTTTTACAGGAAAAACAAAACCGGAGTTGTTTACAGCAGCGCGGATGCGGTCTTTGGATTCTTTTACTGCGGTATCCGGCAATCCGACGATGCTGAATGAAGGCAAACCATTTGATATGTCAGATTCACATTCGACAATCTCACCATCTATGCCTGTCAATGTGCAAGTTGCAATCTTTGCTAGCATATAATCCCCCTATTCAATGAATATATTTTTTATATGATTAATTTCAATTTTTCCTTTTTCCCACTCTATAATTTCTACTGCATCAAATCTAAAATCATTTCCATTCAATTTGTTCGCAACTATAAAATGCTCGGATGTTCTAATTATTTTTTTCATTTTATATTTGTTGATATATTCTACAGGTCTTCCATAATCAATACCGGTACGCTTTTTTACTTCGACAAATACATAATAGCCGTCAATGTCTTTCATAATAAGGTCTATTTCGCCCATTTTCGTACAATAATTCCTTTTTATAATTTGATATCCTTTACTAGTTAGATGATTTTCCGCCATACGTTCCCATTTTTTACCTAAGTTATTAACCTTTATCGCCTCCAACTATACCCTTAATGAAACTTTTTCTATGTATATTAACAGGCCCATATTTCTTTAATGCTTCAATGTGTTCTGCTGTGCCGTATCCCTTATTTCTTTCGAAACCGTATGCCTTGAAATATCTGCTCATTTCAATCATTATGTGGTCTCTAATTACCTTTGCAATAATGGATGCTGCAGCTATAGATGCAGATTTTTCATCTCCTTTAATTATGGCGGTCTGCTCTATTTCTATATCGTCCAATTTCAATGCATCTATAAGAAGATGGTCCGCTTTGCATTTCAATGCATCTACAGCTCTTTTCATAGATAATTTAGTAGCATTGAGTATATTTATTTCATCTATTTCCTTGGGGCTAGCCATTCCTATTGATACATCTATAGCATTTAGCATTATCTCGTGATAAAGCTTATTTCGCTTTCTTTCACTAAGTTTTTTTGAATCATTTAAACCCTTAATTTGGCAATTTAGAGGCAACATAACTGCTGCGGAAACAACAGGGCCAGAAAGCGGTCCTCTGCCAACCTCATCAATGCCAGCTATAAATGATATTCCCTTACGATACAGATTAGTTTCATATTCATACATTGCTTTCAAACGAGATTTTTCGTTTTCAAATTTAAATAGTTTTGATGAAAGATTTTTACCTATTTCGTTGACTGATTTTCTTTTGTCAATTTTAAGGGAGTTGCAAATAATTTCTATGTCCCAATTTTCCAAATCAAGCGCCGCAACATATTCCCTTATTTCCTTAATACTCATGGTATCATATTCCATATGATCAACTCCTATATATGAATTATTCTATAATTATACCATAAAAAGGGAACAGCCACGTACTGGCTATTCCCCATCAAAACGATCAAGTATTATTCTACCGAGCCTTCCTCTTCTGTAGTCATCTACCAAAATTATAACTGCTCGATCTAAATCTATAACTCCACCCTTAAGTATGCATCCTCGCTTTTTTCCAATGTTTTCAATTATTTCTGTGATGCTTGCGGATTCGTCAATACCTTCATATCTGCCTGAAATAGAGCCACTGTAGTTTTCACGTAAAAAACTTATTAACCATCTTGCAGCCTCATTAAATGGTATCAATTCATCCTTTATTGCTCCGGAAAGAGCCAATTTAATAGCTGTATTTTGATTTTCGAACTTTGGCCACAATATGCCTGGCGTATCGAACAATTCTATATCCTTTTTAATTCTAACCCATTGTTTCCCGCGTGTTACACCTGGCTTGTCACCTGTTCTTGCACTTTTCTTTCCTACAAGCTTGTTTATAAGAGAAGACTTTCCAACATTGGGAATACCAATTATCATGATACGAATAGCTCTTTTCTTCATTCCCTTTTTCTTTAGCTTTTCAAACAAACCTTGCGCGGCATCTTCAACCTCTTTTAGCAGTTCCTTTGTTCCTTCTCCGGTCATACTGTTTATATTTACAACTTTAAATCCTTTTTCTTTATAAAAGTTTTGAAATTTATGCAAAACACGCGGATCTGCCAAATCTATTTTATTGATTGCAATAATCTTTGGCTTATTTATAAAAAGAGAATCTATTTGCGGATTCTTGCTTGAAAACGGGAGCCTGGCATCGATGATTTCAATAACAACATCAACGAGTTTAATATTTTCCTGAATCAATTCCCGTGTTTTCTTCATGTGACCTGGATACCAATTAATATTCAAATGTATTACCTCCAATAAGAAAAAGGGACTGTTAAACAGCCCCTTTTTTCTAGTATCTCTTTTCTTTAACTTTTGCTGCTTTACCTACGCGATCTCTAAGATAATAAAGTCTTGCTCTTCTAACTTTACCTTTTCTAACCACTTCGATTTTTTCAATCTTAGGCGAATGCAACGGGAATGTTTTTTCGACCCCTACTCCGGAAGAAATTTTTCTTACCGTAAAGGTCTCTTTAATTCCGCCATTTTGTCTCTTAAGTACAATACCTTCATAAACCTGAATCCTTTGGCGTTTTCCCTCGATAACCTTGATAGATACTTTTACAGTATCACCAACTGAAAAAGTGGGCATATCTTGTTTAATCTGTTCTTGATCAAGCATATCAATTATTTTGCTCATTGAACTACCTCCTCTCATATTAGATGTTCTTGCCTATTTAGCAGAGGACCATCTGTAGTCAACAAAGTGTATTATATCATACATGATGCGTTTTGTTAACAAGATTTACCTAAAATTTTAACAATACATTTTTTGAGCGATTTTTCTATGTTTTCATCCTTCATCAAAGCTTCTATGAGATCCGGGCGTTTTTTAATGGTTTCTTCTATGGCTTTTTCCAGACGCCACTCTTCTATTAGCTTGTGATTGCCTGATATCAATACATCCGGTACACTCATATCCCTGAAGACTTTTGGCCTTGTATAATGAGGATATTCCAGAAGCGATTTAAAACTGAAGCTTTCTTCTTCATATCCTTTTTCACTTTTTAATACTCCCTTTTGAAGTCTTGAAATCGCGTCAACAAGAACTATTGCAGGAAGTTCTCCGCCCGTTAAAACATAATCGCCAATCGATACTTCAATATCTACCATTCTATCAATAAATCTTTGGTCAACACCTTCATAGTGGCCACATACAAGTATCAAATGTTCTTTTTCTGCCAATTCTACAACAAGTTCTTGATTAAGTTTTTTCCCTTTTGGCGAAAGATATATTTTAACTGCGTCTTTATAGCCATCCATACTTTCGATAGCCGAAAACAAAGGTTGTGGAGTAAAAACCATCCCTTCACCTCCACCATAGGGGGAGTCGTCAACCTGACTATGCTTGTTGTCTGCATAATCCCTTATGTTTACCGTCTTAACATTTATCAGATTTTGATTAACGGCTCTTCCGATAATGCTAGAATTTAAAAAAGGTTCAAATACCTCAGGAAAAAGAGTAAGTATATCAATTTTCATTAAAACATCCCCTCAATCAATTCCACTTCAATGATGCCTTTTTTCAAATCAATTGATTTTACAAAATTTTTAACTGCCGGAATTTGTATCATCTTCCCATCTTCTTTTTTTACTATATAAATATCTTGGTAGGCATTCTGATTAACATCTGCTATTTTTCCAATAAATTTACCATTCTCATTAACGGATAGTCCAATTAAATCAAAAACATGGTAAGTATCTTCCGGAAGTTCTCTTAGCTGAGAATTATCAATATAGATATCGCTACCTTTAAATGATTCTATTTCATTTATATTATCATAATCTTCGAATTTAAGAATGGCAAGTGATTTTGCATATCGTATCCCCTCAATATTAAATCTTTCAATTCCATTACCGGTATCTATATAAACATAATCCAAATCTTCGAATCGCTCTACTTCATCAGTAAAATTTTTTGCCTTTACTTCACCATTTAAACCATGAGTATTTACTATTATACCGATTTTAATATATGACATTCTCTCACCATCCTAATGTTTCAATATTTTATAAAAATGAAAATAGGATAAGCCCTTGGGCGCTTATCCTATTGAATGATTTCCACAACGACTCTTTTATTTTCTCTTATAGCCGCCGCTTTAACAACAGTTCTTATCGCTTTGGCAATTCTGCCTTGTTTACCGATTACTTTCCCCATATCTTCAGGGGCAACCGAAAGTTCCACAATTAGTGAATGAGAACCTTCGACTTCTTTGACAGTTACCATCTCAGGATTATCAACCAATGCCTTAGCAATGACTTTTACTAGTTCTCCCACGATTACACCTCCTGATGGATAGCTATGCTTTTTTAGCTTCTTTAGCTTCTTTAAATTTTTCTAAAATATTGTTTTTCTTAAGCAATACTCTTACTGTTTCAGTAGGTTGTGCTCCGTTAAGCAACCATTCAACAGCTTTTTCATCGTTGATCTTAACCTCTCCCGGGTCTTTCAAAGGATTGTAGTAACCTAATTCTTCGATGAATTTTCCATCTCTTGGAGATCTTGAATCAGCTACAACAATTCTATAAAAAGGTTTCTTTTTTGCACCCATTCTTTTTAATCTAATTTTTACGGACATTTACTTCACCTCCTTGAAAATAATTATCTAAGCATAATATTATTTATTTACATAAAAGGAATATTTAATCCTCTTTTGCCTTGTTTCTTGCCCATTCCTGAAAATTGCTTCATCATCTTTTTTGTCTGAGCAAATTGTTTTAAAAGCTTGTTGACTTGTTGTACACTATTTCCACTTCCGGAAGCTATACGTTTTTTCCTTCCGCTGTTAATTATCTCTGGATTTGTACGTTCTTCCACAGTCATTGATTTTATTACAGACTCGATTCTTGTCAATTCGTTTTCATCGACCTTCAAATTTTTTAACTGTTTTCCACCGATGCCAGGCATCATTTCCATAATTTGATCAATCGGCCCCATGTTTTTCATCTGTTCCATCTGATCCAAGAAATCGTTCAAATCAAAGCTTTGTTCTTTTATCTTTTTCTGAAGTTTTCTTGCACTGTCTTCAGAAAAGGTTTCTTGGGCCTTTTCTATAAGTGTCAGAACATCACCCATACCCAATATCCTTGAGGCCATTCTCTCCGGATAAAATGCTTCTATTGAATCAAGTTTTTCACCTGTGCCTACAAATTTTATTGGTTTTCCTGTGACAGCTTTTACCGAAAGGGCTGCTCCTCCTCTTGTATCTCCATCAAGTTTTGTGAGCACGACACCTGATATCGAAAGATCTTTGTCAAAAGCCTCAGCAACATTTACGGCATCTTGTCCTGTCATTGCATCTATTACAAGCAATATTTCCTTTGGATCAACAGCTTTTTTTATATCTATCAATTCATGCATTAATGCTTCATCAATATGCAGCCTTCCTGCTGTATCAATAAGAACTATATCATGCCCTTTTCGCATTGCAAATTCGAGTGCCGCTTTAGAAATATTTTGCGGCAATGTTGAATCGCCCATTGAAAAAACCGGAATATCCAATTTTTCACCTACAACTTGAAGCTGTTTTATTGCTGCAGGCCTATATATATCGCCTGCAACCAATAGGGGGTTCTTACCGGTCTTCTTAAAATAACCGCCCAATTTCCCCGTTGTAGTCGTTTTCCCGGCGCCTTGCAAACCAACCATCATAATGACAGTGGGTTTTTTTGAAGAAAACTCGATTTTTGTCTCGCTTGTACCCATTAAAACCATCAATTCTTCATTTACAATTTTTATTACCTGTTGTCCAGGGGTAAGGCTCGTCATTACTTCTGATCCTATTGAACGTTCTGAGACCTTGTTTATGAATGATTTAACAATTTTATAGTTTACATCAGCTTCTAACAATGCGAGTTTAACTTCACGCATTGCCAATTTTATATCTTTTTCTGAAAGCTTCCCCTTGCCTTTCAGCTTATTTAATGAATTTTGAAGTTTTTCAGCAAGGCTTTCAAACAACATACCGAATCCTCCTACTGCTAATTATCATTTGCCTGTATTATTTCCGTAGCTAATTTAACAATGTTGTAGACTTCATTTCTATTATCTTCATAATTATCATTTTCTAATACTCTTTTAGCATTTTCAATTATGGCATTTGAATTATCATATATTTTTTTGAATTTTCCATAAAGTTCCATTTTAATTTCATAGCTGTCCAATGCTTTATTTGATTTTCTTACAGCATCATATACTGCCTGTCTGCTAATTTTCATATTCTCAGCAATTTCAACCATTGAATAATCATTTAAGTAATAATAATACAGCATTTCGTATTGTTTTTCTGTTAAAAGTTTTCCATAAAATGCAAATAAATTGCCGTATCTGATTTTTTTTTCCATTATTCGCACCTCTTGTGTAAAGTAGTTTTGCTTTACATGAAAATATTACAGTATTAAAAAGAAATAGTCAAGAGCTTTTTAAAATATTGCATTAATAAAGCTTTCAGCATCAAATTTTTGAAGATCGTCGATACCTTCGCCAACACCTATATATTTAACTGGTAATCCCAATTCTGAAACAAGTGCAAAAACAATGCCGCCCTTTGCCGTACCATCTAGCTTTGTCATTACAATCCCGCTTATATCCGTTATTTCGCTAAAAGCCTTTGCTTGGTTCAAAGCATTTTGACCCGTGCTAGCATCCAATACAAGGTATGTTTCCAATAAAGCTTCATGGGCCTCTCTTTTAATAATTTTTGTAATCTTATTCAATTCATTCATCAGATTCTTTTTATTATGCAAACGACCTGCAGTATCACAAATCAACAAATCCATTTTGCGGGCTTTTGCCGCCTGAATGGCATCATAAACTACAGAAGCAGGATCTGCGCCCTCTTTTTGTGAAATCAAATCACAATTTGCTCGTTTAACCCATACTTTTAGTTGATCTACAGCTGCTGCTCTGAAGGTGTCGGCAGCAGCAACGATAACCTTTTCACCATCTGCCGTAAACTTGCTTGCGAGTTTGCCGATAGTGGTAGTTTTGCCAACCCCGTTGACCCCTATTACCAGTATTATTCGTAAGCCCTCATTTTTAACTTCAACTTTAGTATCTCTAGATATATTTAGTTTTTCTGTTAACAAGGATTTTAAAATGCATTTTACCTTTTCCGAATCTTTTACCTTCTCATTTTTAAGAGTATTCTCAAGAGAACCCATTATTTCCATTGTTGTTTTATATCCGACATCCGATAGAATAAGCAGGTCTTCCAATTCCTCATAAAAATCATCATCGATAACTTTTGAAGAATTAAATAATGCATCAATCTTGCTGGTAAAGTTATCTCTTGTTTTACCTAATCCTTCTCTAAGTTTTTCAAAAATATTCTTCAAGTCTCCACTCCTAGCTCGCTTTGTTTTTTATTTCCAATGAAACTATCTTCGATATGCCCTTCTCTTCCATGGTGACTCCATAAAGCACGTCTGCAATTCCCATTGTACCCTTTCGGTGCGTGATTAAAATGAATTGCGATTGTGTAGTGAATTTTTTTAAGAACGATGCAAACCTATATACATTTACATCATCCAAAGCAGCTTCAATTTCATCCAGCACACAGAAAGGAGAAGGTTTTTTCATTAATATTGCAAAAAGCATAGCTATTGCAGTTAATGACTTTTCTCCACCAGATAGAAGATTAAGGTTTTGCAATCTTTTGCCCGGAGGCTCCGCATAAATATCTATATGAGAATTCAAAATATCTTCGGTATCTTCAAATATTATCTCTGCTCTTCCTCCATTGAAAAGTTGATTGAATGTTTTGTTAAAATTGTTGTTAATTTCTTTAATTTCCTCTTTGAAAATTTTAACCATCTTTTCCTCAAGCTTTATTATTAAATCTTCAAGAGTGTTTTTTGCCTCAATCAAATCGCATTTCTGTTTGCCGAGAAACTCATATCTATGCAATACTTCATCGTATTCCTTTATGGCTGATTTATTTATATCGCCGAGTAATTCAATATCCCTCTTGAGAGCTTCGATACGTTTATTCATTGCGCTTCTATTAGTTATCTCCGTTCTCTGCTCCATTGCCTCGATATACGAAAGTTGATAAACTTCCCATAATTGTTTGATAAAATGATCGTAATTCATTTGGTTTCTTGTATCTGACATTTCTAATTTATAATATCTTTCTTTTTCTTGTATGATGTTTTCATTAGTTTTATCCAAATATTCTTGTGCCGCTCTTGCAATGGCCGCATTCTTATCTATCGACATTGCGCATTCGATATTTACTTTTTTTAAATTTTCAATTTCAATGGTTAAATGTTCAAATTCTTCACGTTTTATTAAAATTTCGCTCTCGTATTTTTCTATACTCAAATTCAACTCGGTTAATTGAGTTTCACAATCATTGTTGTTTTCTATTATTCTATCAATTGAAAAGCTCAATCTGGAAATTTCATTTTCAATACCTTTCATTTTTTCAAACATAATGGCTTGTTCAACTTTTTTTACATTAAGTGATTCTTTTAACTCATCAAGTCTATTCGCATGTTCTATTTCTATATTTTCTAATTCCTCTATGCTTTTTTCATTGCAAGAATTAAGGGCTTTCATATCATTGATACTATTAATAATAGATTCTCTTTCTCTTCTTATATTTTCTCCTTCTTGAATCGATTCACTCAATTCATTTGCTAAATCAAATTGTCTTTCTCTTAATGTTTTATTGTTTTTTACAGCCATTTCAAGATTGCGAGACAGTTTTTCCAATGCATTGTCAGTACCCGCAACTTTTTCTTTCGCTTCATTCAAATCTTTTTCATTTAATAATTTTTCATCAATTATTGCCTTGATATTGCTCTTTATTTTTTTCAAACTAATATTTTTTTCTTTTATTTCTTTAATAATATCCTCATAAATTCGTTTCCTTGTTAATAGACCTGTACTTCTAACATTAGTGCTTCCGCCTGTTATTGTTCCTCCTGGATTGAATACATCTCCATCAAGAGTAATCAGTCGGCTTCCCCTGAAACCATTTTTTATAAGTGTGGTAGCCGTTGATGAATCTTTCACTATAATTATGCTGCCAAGTACAAAATCAACAATATTCTCAAATTTCTTATCATAACTAATTAATTCCTTTGCTCTTCCTACAACGCCATGATCTTTTGGAACAATGCCGCCATTGCCTTTTCGACCCCTTATATCGCTCATTGGAAGAAGTGTTATGCGTCCTGTTTTTTCTTTTTTAGCAAACTCTATAATTTTCCTTGCAGAATCGATTGTATCACATATTATGTGTTGGCTTGAAAAGCCTAGTGCCGTTTCTATAGCTACTTCATAAGCTTTGTCAACCTTAATGATTTCTGAAACAGTTCCTTCAATATGTTTTGCCAATGTGTGTTCGCGCAAAGCATTAAGTGAATTTTTCACACTGCTGTTAAACCCTTCATAATTATCAATCATTCTTTTATAAAAAAGCTGTTTTTCATATAGTGTTTTCATTTCGCGTTCGATATTATTAATTTCATTTTCTGTTGCATATTCCAAATCCCTGTTTTTTTCATAAATATGTATAGCAGATTCGTGTACAGTCAAATACTTTGCTCTTTTATTTTCAATTATTCTCATTTCTTCTTCAAAAGCTTCTTTTTCAGTTTTAGAGTCTGCAATCAATTCATCAATTGCTCTTTTATCTTTATTCAATTTTGCCAGACGTTTTTCTACAATTTTCTCGTATGAATTAAGACTCGAGATTTCACTTTTCATTTCAGTCGATTTATTGAAATCTTCAAGTACTTTTGCTTTTTCCTTCAGTAATTGCTCTTTTGCTATAGTTAATTCGTTAGATAATTTTCCTATTTTTTCCTCTTCTTTTTTTATGCTTTCATTAAGCAAATATTTTTTTTCATTAAAATCATCTGAAAGAGTTTTTTGCGTTTTAATGTTATTAAATAACAATTCATTTTCTTTTTCATTAGAATCTATTTGATTTTTCTTATTGCTTTTTTCTTTTATGGAAGACCGTTTTTTCTCATTTAACAGGTCTATCTCATAGTTTAATTGATTCCTCTTTTCATTTGTATCTAAAAGGATTTTTTCCCCTTCTTGGGAATCATATCGCAATTTTCCCAATATCTCTTCCGTTTCAATCAATCCGGCTTTTGTTTCATCTTTTTTGCTTTCTAAACTTGCTATGTTTGTCTCAACGCTTGCAAGTTTTTCTTGATTAGCCTTCATTTTACCGTTAATAACATCGATTTCTTCCATGAATAGCGAGATTTCCATACCCTTTAATTCACCATAGTATTCTTCATACTGTTTTGCTTTTTCGGCGTCAAGTTTTAGAGGATTGATCCTTATCTTGAGTTCGTTAAGTATATCCTCAACTCTAAGAATGTTTTTATTTGTACCTTCGAGTTTTTTTTCTGTATTTTCTTTTCTATTTTTGTATTTGACTATTCCAGCGGCTTCTTCAAATATTTTTCTTCTTTCGTCTGATTTACTGTTTAAAATCGAGTCGATTCTCCCTTGTCCTATTATTGAATATCCATCAATACCTATTCCTGTATCCATGAACAACTCTTTTATTTCCCTTAATTTACATTGGCTATTATTTATGAGATATTCGCTTTCTCCTGATCTATATACTCTTCTTTTAACAATAACTTCATCGTATTCAATAGGCAACTTTCCTTCTTTATTGTCAAATGTGAGAGATACCTCCGCCATTCCCAACTGTTTACGCCTATCAGTTCCACTAAAAATCAGATCCTCCATTTTGCTGCCCCTGAGAACCTTTGCACTTTGTTCGCCTAAAACCCATCTTACCGCATCGGTAATATTGCTTTTTCCACTCCCGTTTGGGCCAACAATTCCTACAATTCCATCTTTAAATTTAATTTCAGCTCTTTCAGCGAAAGATTTGAATCCATACATTTCTATGCTTTTGAGATACAATATATCACCTCATAACTATTTTGAATAACATAAATATTTTATCATAAATAATGAATTAAAAAACACCTTTAAGGTGTTTTTTAATTCATTTCGTTATATATATCTTCTATTATGTCCAATAAATTTTGGTCTTCGATTGGTTTTATAATTAGCTCGTTTCCTTTGTCTATAATTTCGCATACAATCGCATCATCCTGCAAGTCTTCAACCGGCGCAAGAATCGCAAAATTTTTATCATCGTATTCAATCATCTCTATCAATTCAAACTTTTTCTTATTGTTTTCTTCGTCGATGAGTTCGATTATTTTATCAACCATTTAATCACCTCTTTTTGTTCTGTCAAGATATGATTGCAGAATATGTACAGCCGCAACCGTATCAATAACTTCTTTTCTCTTCTCTCTAGACATATCAGCCTCTATCAAGTATCGTCTAGCCATTGCTGTGGTCAACCTTTCATCCTCGTAAACGCACTCAATATCAACTTTACTCTCCATCCAAGAAACAAAATCCTTTACCTTTTCGCTTTGAGGTCCTAAAGTTCCATTCATATTGTATGGTAAACCAACGACAATTTTTTCAACATTCTTTTCCTCTATAATACCCCTTAGAACATATAAATCTTTTTTTTTGCTTTTTCGCTTTATTGTCTTCAATGCTTGAGCCGTTAAAAACAGCTCATCACTAACTGCTACTCCTATTGTCTTGTCGCCGACATCCAAACCCATAATTCGCAATAATATTTCCCCTTTCAAATTATCTTTATGCAAAAGTCAGGACAATATGCGCTGCAATAACCACAAAGAACGCATAAATCTTTATCAATTACAACGCCATCAGGTCCCATTGTAAGAGCATTCTGATTGCATGCTTCAACACACTTGCCGCAACGCCTGCACCAGTCTGCAATATGCAAGTGCCTATCTTGTTTTTTTATTTTAGATAAAATCTTTTCATTTGAGATATTCCCTTCGAAACGATTTACATTGTCATCTATCTCTTCAATACTCTGCATTCCTATTGCAAAGGAATCCATGACATCTTGATTTAATGCAAATGCAAAAGCTTCCTCTATATGGCTTATAAGATTGCCTCCACCCAGAGGTTTCATGCCGTATATTCCTTTTCCAGCTTTCTTTGAATCTTGTAGTGCATCCAACATGTCTTCAATTGTGCCATCCTGTATTCCCAATCCTTTATAATTACAAATTGGATGTATTACCTGAAAAACCTCGTGTTTGTTGGCTCCTCTTACTCCGGCAACATGGTGGGTAGAAAGACCCAAAGCCCTTATATAGCCCTTGTCACGCATTTCCATAAAATACTCAATTGCCTCCCAATGGCCTCTTATTGTATGGATGCTTTCTTGTTCATGCAACATAAATATATCTATATAATCTCTTTTTAGCGTTTTCAAGGCCCTTGTCAAAGCTTTTTCGGCAGTTTTTCTATCATAAGAATATGCTTTGCTAGAAATAATCAGATTGTTTTTCCCTATATTCTCCATTCCGATTTTAATGTGTTCATAGTTATCATATAAGTCCGCTGTATCAATAAAATTAACGCCTTTTTCATAGGCCTTTTCTATAAGCAATCCTCCATCTTTAGGATTAAGATTGCGCTGTAAAGGGCTCATAGTAAGGCTTCCAAAACACAACCTTGAAACAAGCAAGTCTGTATTACCCAGTTTTTTATATTTCATTTATTTCTCCAAATATGCCTTTAAAAGTTCTTCCATTATTTCATCGCGTTCAAGTCTCTTTATCATTTTTCTTGCATCCTTGTGGCTTGTAATATATGTTGGGTCGCCCGAAAGCAAATATCCAACAATTTGATTCACCGGATTATACCCCTTTTCTTTAAGCGCTTCATAAGCTACGTCGATAATTTCCCTAGTTTCAGCTTCCTTGTCGCTTCCAACATCATATTTCATGGTATATTGATCATTCATGTCAACTTCACTCCTTTTAATCATTATACTCTTATAATCCCTACTATTTCAATCAAGCATTTTATAGAAAAGGCAGAGGTTGATACCCTCTGCCCTAAATATTGATGAAAAAAACAAAGCAAAACTTTTTTATGATTCTGCGCGCATTAAAATTAATACCTTTTAGTTCCCTCTTTGTTGTTAAATGCTTTCCACATGCTTATATACCTGTTCCAAAGAAAGCAATGACTTGCTTCTATCCTTAGCTCCAGCTTGAGCCATATTTGGACGGCCGCCGCCTCCTCCAGAAGCAATTTGGGCAACATCTTTAATCAATCGACCGCAATGGATTCCTTTTGCTATGGCTTCCTTATCCGCCATAGCGACATAGTTTAATTTTTCTCCATCGTCGGATACAAAAACAACAACCCCATTTTCAATCTTGTTCAATATTTTATCTCCAAGGCCACGCAAGGTTTCAACATCTAAATCGTCTAATTTGCCTACCACTACATCGAATCCATTTATTTTTTTTAAACCGCTAAGCAATTCGTCCATTGATGAGGACGCCATATCTTTTTTAAATTCTTCACATGTTTTCTTTGATGTTTTCAATTCATCAAGTATCTGAACAATTTTGCCTTCAACTTCATTTTCGTTGTTTGCTTTTACCAATGCTATAATATTATTCATTTCTTTTTCAGCCTGCTTTACATAGGCATAAGCCTTTCTACCTGTAACGGCTTCTATTCGCCTAACTCCTGCAGCAATTCCACCTTCTGAATATATTTTAAACAGTCCTACTTCACTTGTATTCTTTAAGTGGGTTCCTCCGCAAAGTTCTGTGCTATAATCGTCAACCTTAACAACTCTTACTATTTTGCCATATTTTTCACCGAAAAGCGCTGTTGCTCCAAGTTCTTTTGCCTTGTCTAAATCCATTTCGGAAATATCAATCTGAAGAGCTTCAAAAATTTTCTCGTTAACCATTGCTTCTACTTCATCCAATTCTGAGTTATTTACATTGTCGAAATGAGTAAAGTCAAATCTAAGTCTATTAGGGGTTACCAATGACCCTGCTTGTTCAACATGATCACCCAAGATATTCTTCAGAGCCCTATGCAAAAGATGTGTAGCAGTATGATTTCTTGCCGTATCCATTCTGTTCTTTTTATCTATCTTTGAAACGACCGTTTCACCAACATTAAACACTCCTTTGATTACTATTCCATAGTGGATATACAGATTGTTTTTCTTCTTGCAATCTGAAACTTCAAACAATCCCTCCAATGTTTCAATTAAGCCTTTGTCGGCTACTTGGCCTCCGCTCTCTGCGTAAAAAGGAGTAACATCCATTATTATTTGGACCTCTTCACCTTTTTTGGCTTCTTCAAAAGGCATTCCTTCTTTTATAATTGCAAGGACTTCTCCTTCCGCTTCAAATATCTCGTATCCTACAAATTCGGTTCTTTCAGTTTTGAGTTTTTCAAGCTCCTCTCCAAACTCCCAACCTACATCATTTTGATCTTTTCTAGCTTGTCTTGCTCTCTCCTTCTGAATAGTCATTTCTTTTTCAAATGCCTCTTCATCTACAGAACATCCGATTTCCTCCAAGATTTCTCTTGTTAGATCAAGAGGGAAACCGTAAGTGTCATACAGTATAAATGCATCTTTACCTGAAAGCATTTCATTATTATCTTTTTTCATGGACTTAATGTGTCCGTTCAGCATTTCTATACCTGAATCAATTGTCTGCTGAAAACGTTTTTCTTCTATCTCAATCACTTTTTTGATGTATTCGCGTTTTTCTAATAATTCAGGGTAAGCATCTTTTGATATTTCAATTACCCTGTCAACAAGTTCGGTTAGAAATTGTTTTTCTATGCCCATAAGCTTTCCGTGCCTTGCAGCTCGTCTAAGCAACCTTCTTAATACATAACCTCTTCCTTCATTGCTAGGGATAATGCCATCTGCAATCATAAAGGTAACCGCCCTTATATGATCTGTAATTATTCTTATAGATATGTCATCTTTACGATTTTTCCCATACTGTTTGCCCGTAAGTTCTATAACTCCGTCAAGCACATATCTTATTGTATCGATTTCAAATATTGATTCCACATTTTGCATTATGCAGGCTACTCTTTCAAGCCCCATTCCTGTGTCTATATTGGGCTTTGGCAAGAGATTGTAGTTTCCTTCATTATCCTTATCAAATTGAGTGAATACATGGTTCCAGAATTCTATAAAACGATCACAATCGCAACCCGGTTTGCACGTATCCAAGCCGCAACTGAACTTTTCGCCTCTATCAAAATATATCTCTGAGCAAGGTCCGCATGGGCCTGTACCTATTTCCCAAAAGTTGTCGTCTTTACCCAGGCGTACAATTCGTTCCTTAGGGATTCCTATTTCTTTTTCCCATATTTCATAGGCTTCATCGTCTTCTTCATAAACAGTAACCCATAATTTTTCAACTGGCATATTTAGCCATTCAGTGACAAATTCCCATCCCCATTTGATGGATTCATGTTTAAAGTAATCTCCAAATGAAAAATTGCCAAGCATTTCAAAGAAAGTAGCATGGCGCGCAGTAATACCTACATTTTCGATATCACCTGTCCGAATACATTTTTGGCATGTGGCCATTCTCTTGTTTGGAGGCAGCTCGGTTCCCATAAAATATGTTTTAAGCGGTGCCATGCCTGCATTTACGAGCAAAAGGCTTTTATCGTTTTGAGGTACAAGCGAATAACTCATTCTTGCATAGTGTTCCTTTGATTCGAAAAACTCTAAAAAGTTCTTTCTAATTTCATTAAGACCCATTTTTTCCATAATCTACACCTCCATAAAATAAAAAGAGCCCTCATCCTTGTTAGGGACGAGAGCACTCGCGGTACCACCCTAGTTATTGCCAAAGCAATCACTCTTGATGCTTTATCGGGCATCATTCGCCTTTTTCTACTTGATTTCAAAAAAGGTGCTCAAAAGCTGCTTCGCCGGATTACTTCAAGGCATTTTCAGCTATCAGCCTCTCTCTAAAGAAGTTCCGCCCGGTTACTATTCTTTATCATAGCATTCGCAATCACCTGTGATTATAATAGAATACCCATCTTATGTCAATATCAACCAGCAGTTTTAACAATAATACCTCCGCCTATCAAATCATCACCTTCGTATAATACAACCGACTGTCCAGGGGTAACGGCCCTTTGCGGTTTCAAAAATTTTATTTCCAAATTTCCATTTTTAAGATTTTTTATTCTTCCCTCGGCTTCCTTTGCCGTATATCTAGTCTTGATTTTTAAAACTCTATCCTCGGGAATTTTTTCGTATTTAACACTATTGACTTTTTCTGCTAAAAGTTCGGTTGTAAACAACTCGGAATTATCGGTTAACATAATCATATTACCGTCTAGCACTATATCCTTTACATACATTGGTTTTCCAAGGGATAAGCCCAATCCTTTTCTTTGTCCAACAGTATAAAAAGGTATTCCTTTGTGCTGTCCGAGAACATTGCCATCAATATCGATGAAATTGCCGGATTCAAATCCGGCCTTAACATTTCTTTCAATGAAACTGCAATAATCATTGTCCTGTATGAAACATATTTCCTGGCTATCCTTCTTTTTTGCCATGCTTAAGCCTATTTTTTCGGCATAGTTTCGAACATCTTCTTTATCTTTCATGTTTCCAAGCGGCATTATAAGCCTGGATAGCATGTCTTGTGACAATGTGTAAAACATATAACTTTGGTCCTTGCTATTATCGGTTTTTTGGATAAAATATCTGTCTTTTGTATCATCTCTGCAAACCTTGACATAGTGTCCGGTTGCCGCATAGTATGCCCCTAGTTCATCTGCTATTTCAATTAAATACTTGAATTTAATTGTTTTGTTGCATTGCACACATGGATTTGGAGTCCTGCCGGCAAGATATTCGCTTATGAAATATTCAACAACTTCCTTTTTAAAAGATTCTTCATAATTTTTTGAAATAAATTTTATATCCAGTTTTTCGCAAACAGCTCGCGCATCTTTTTCATTTTCTTTTGCAAAGCTCTCAAAACGGCCTCCGTCTATCGATTCCCATAGGTTGAAGTAGACACCCGTCACATCAAAACCTTTTTCTTTCAGCATATATGCTGCTACCGAGCTATCAACCCCGCCGCTTATTCCTATAACAACCTTTTTCTTGTCCAACATTTTTGTCATCTTAATGTTCATGCTCTCTGACTTTAAAATTTTCAAGCCCTTTGATAGTTATATCGTTCTTTTTAGCGTAATCCATAAGAGCCATTTTTATTGCGTCTTCAGCCAATACCGAGCAATGGATTTTCTTTGGTGGAAGACCGTCCAATGCTTCAACAACAGCTCTGTTTGTAAAACTTACTACTTCATCAATGGATTTACCCTTTATCAGTTCGGTTGCCATGCTAGATGAAGCTATTGCAGATCCACAACCAAAAGTTTTGAATTTTACATCAACTACTATATCGTTTTCAATTTTTAGATATATTTTCATAATGTCACCGCATTGCGGGTTTCCAACTTCACCCACTCCATCGGCATTCTCTATTTCGCCCACATTTCTAGGGTTCATGAAATGATCCATTACCTTTTCTGAATACATGTATTTGCTCCTTTCTATATTTTCTAATGAAGTGGAGATATCGCTCTCAGCTTCTCTACTATTGCGACAAGTTTTTCAACCGTATAATCAACATCTTCTTCAGTTGTGAAATCCCCAATTGTCAATCGAAGGGAACCATGAGCTATTTCGTGCGGCAAGCCTATAGCCATAAGCACATGTGAAGGGTCCAATGAGCCCGATGTACACGCTGAACCGCTTGAAGCGGCAATTCCATCATTGTCGAGTAGTAGAAGCAAAGACTCTCCCTCTATGAATTCAAAACAAAAGTTAACATTTCCAGGATGTCTTTCAGTAGGATGACCATTTAACTTTACATAATCGATTTTATCCGAGATTTGATTTATCATTCGATCCCTTAATACAATCAATCGGCTTCGATGTTCATCAAGTGTTTCATCAGCAATGGATGCGGCTTTGCCAAATCCCACAATTGCCGCCAAATTTTCAGTACCTGCACGCATGTTTCGTTCTTGCGCGCCACCATGAATAAGTTGATTTATTCGTGTTCCTCTTTTTATATATAAAGCGCCTATTCCCTTGGGTCCATAAATTTTGTGAGATGACAGCGTCATTAAATCAACCCCCAGATCCTCCACATCCATCTTTATGTGTCCGTAGGCCTGAACTGCGTCAGTATGGAAGTAAACACCGTTTTTCTTCGCGATTTTCCCTATTTCTTTTATTGGCTGAATTGTTCCTATTTCGTTATTCACATACATTATCGAGATAAGTATGGTTTCTTTTTTTATAGCATTTTCAAGATCTTTTAAATTAATCATTCCATATTCATCCACATCAAGATATGTTACTTCAAACCCTCTGCTTTCAAGATACTGGCAGGTATGAAGAATTGCATGGTGTTCGATTTTGCTTGTTATTATATGGTTTCCCTTTTCAATATTTGCCTCCGCAATTCCCTTCAGCGCCCAATTGTCCCCCTCAGAACCGCCTGCGCCAAAATATATTTCCTTCGGAGAAGCATTAAGGGTTTTGGCTATTGTTTCGCGAGATTTGTCGATAACGGCCTTCGCTTCTCTACCAATCCTGTAAATGCTTGAAGCATTTCCAAAATTCTCAGTATAGAACGGCACCATAACTTCAAATACTTCTTTCTTTACCGGTGTTGTAGCCGAATAATCTAAATACACATTCCTCTTCACGATATCATCCCCCATTATTTTAATTTACTTTCAATTTTGCAACTTCGGCAATTGTTCATTTCATTGTAATCATTTATCATATCCTGCAATGTTATAGAATCAACCACTTCAGTAATACTATTCTTAATCTTTCTCCATACATGTTGTGTTACGCATTGGTCGTTATAAGAATAATTTTCTTCTTCGCCATCCATAACGCAATCGGTTGGTGCCAATGAACCTTCAAGAGCCCTTAAAATATCTCCAACAACAGTATCTTCGGGTGATGCAGCAAGCTTATATCCGCCACTTGCCCCTCTTAAGCTTACAACTAAATCCTTTTTTCTCAAGGATGAAAAAAGCTGCTCCAAATAACTTATCGATATGCTTTGTTCATTGCTTATCTCACTTAGAGGCACAGAACCTTCACCGTATTTCAACGCCAGATAAAACATTGCCCTTAATCCGTATCTTCCTTTAGTTGAAAGCTTCAAAAAATCATCTCCCTGAAACCCTAGTTTATTGCTCGGGATTCAAGGAGAGTATATAATATCCTAGTAATTTTGTCAACTTTATTTTCTGAGCTTTTTATTGAACTCGTAAAGTTTTGTTTCTTGACCTGACTGTGCTGATTCGTAGTACTTTTTACCCTTTAAATTGTCCGGCAAATATTGTTGATCTACAAAGTGATTATCGTAGCTATGAGGATATTTATAATCTTCTCCTCTACTTAGCTGCTCTGAACCAGAAAAGTGGCTGTCCCTTATATGATTGGGTATTTGATCAATCTCTCCTGTAGCAATATCAAGCAATGCTTTATCTATGGCAAGCATAGCCGAGTTTGACTTGGGCATCAGAGAGAGCAAAATTGTTGCTTCCGATAAGATTATTCTAGCCTCAGGAAGACCTACAAAAAGCGCAGAATCAACGCAAGCCTTTACAATGTTTATGGCATTGGGATATGCCAGCCCTATATCCTCTGCAGCAATCACGAGCAGTCTTCTACATATAGGCTTTATATCCTCCGCCTCTATCAGTCTTGCGAGATAATGGACCGATGCGTCCGGATCACTTCCTCGAATTGATTTTTGGAAAGCACTTATTATATCGTAATATTCATCGCCAGTCCTATCATAACTGAATACTTTTTTTTGCAATATCTTTTCTACCATGTTTTCATCAAACAGCACTTTCTGTCCGTTTTCAATCAATAGGCCTATTTCAATATAGTTAAGAAATTTTCTGTAGTCACCATTTGCATGCTGAGCCATCCTAAATAAGGGATTTTCCTGAAAAACAATTTCTTTACCAGATTCAATTTCAATTCGCTCTTTTGAATGCTTAATCCCTTCAACCATATCATTAGGGCTTATTGAGCGGAATTCAAAAAGCATTGAACGGCTTAAAAGAGCCTTGTACACATATTGAAATGGGTTTTCTGTCGTACTTGCAATAAGAATAATTTTTCCGTTTTCGGTATGTTCTAAAAGAACCTGTTGCTGTTTTCTATTGAAATGCTGAATTTCATCGACATACAATATAACCCCATTCATTGTAAATAGTGTGTCAAGATCCCCAATTACTTTCTTCAAGTCTCCCACACCCGCATTTGTGGCATTTATCTTGTAAAATTTTCTATCAGTAGACCTTGCAAGCAGATTGGCAACAGTAGTTTTTCCCGTCCCTGGAGGACCATAAAAGATCATATTCATCAATTGTTTTTTTTTCAGAATGCTATTTATCAATTTCCCATTTCCAATAATATGCTTTTGCCCTATAACATCTTCCAATTTTTCAGGTCTTATCCTAACAGCTAGCGGCTCCATAAAATCACCCTTTTCCCTTATAATCTTAGATATTCAATCTTTTAAACAGAATAACGGGAGGTCTAAGACCTCCCGTATATTATATCCTTTTTACGCTTTTGATGTTGAAAGATATTAAAGATTGATTTATATTTATTATTCGTATAGAGGGAATTCTTTACAAAGCTTCTTTACATCGTTTTTCAATGATTCGTCGTCAATATCCCCTTCAATAGCGCCTCTTATTATTTCCGCAATTTTAGCCATATCCGATTCAATCATGCCTCTTGTTGTTACCGCTGGAGTCCCCACACGAATTCCACTAGTTACAAAAGGACTTTCGGTATCATATGGAACAGTATTTTTATTTACGGTTACTCCTATTTCGTCCAGCCTTTTTTCCGCATCCTTGCCTGTTATATTCATATTTCGCAAATCAAGCAGCATCATATGGTTGTCTGTTCCATCTGAAACAATTCTAAAACCTTTTATCTTCAATTCCTTTGCCAAAGCGTCAGCATTCTTTATTATCTGCTCTTGATATCGCTTGAATTCATATGTAGAAGCTTCTTTGAAGCAAACGGCTTTCGAGGCAATTACATGCATCAACGGTCCGCCTTGAGAACCCGGAAAAATGGCCTTGTCAATTATTTTTGCATATTCCGATTTGCAAAGAATGGCTCCTCCCCTTGGTCCTCTTAATGTTTTATGCGTAGTCGTCGTTACAAAATCAGCATAAGGACATGGATTTACATGCAGTCCTGCAGCAACCAATCCGGCAATATGAGCCATATCAACCATAAGGTAAGCGCCTACCACATCAGCTATCCTTCTAAATTTTTCAAAATCTATTTCCCTTGAATATGCGCTTGCCCCAGCTACAATCATCTTGGGTTTATTCTCCCTCGCAATCCTTTCAACCTCATCATAGTCTATTCTTTCTGTTTCCTTATCGACTCCGTAGCTTATGAATTTATAAAGCTTTCCTGACATATTTACCGGACTTCCATGCGTTAAATGACCTCCATGCGTAAGCGACATGCCCATTACGACGTCTCCCGGCTTCAATACAGACTGATATACTGCAAAATTTGCACTTGACCCACAATGAGGCTGTACATTAGCATGTTCCGCACCAAAAAGCTTTTTCAACCGGTCAATGGCCAATTCTTCAGCTACATCAATTTCTTCGCATCCTCCATAGTACCTTTTCCTTGGATAACCTTCAGCATACTTATTTGTTAGAGTACTTCCCATCGTTTCCATAACAGCCATTGAAACAAAATTCTCCGATGCAATCAATTCTATTCCGTTCCTTTGTCTATACAATTCCTTATCCAATACATCCATTATTTCCGGATCTGCTTTGCTAAGATATTCGTATTTCATACAGTCACCCCTTCTCAATAATTTTAGTCACAACAGGAAGATATTTCTTTGATTTTATAAACTTGCCATTTTTAGTTCTGATTATTGCAAAAGTTGCAGTCAATGAAAGCAACACTACTGCCCCTAAAATCAATTCATGGTTCCCTATACTAATTCTTTCCAATATGAAATTTACTATAAATACACTCAAAAGCATGGTAACGAGTGGAAATCCATAAAGTATGGCAGCCGCGCCGAGAAGATTCCCCTCTTCCATACTTATTTCCACATGGTCTCCTTCCTTTGCATTTAATTCATTGTATACATCTGAATATACGCTCCCGTCATCATCACCAATCTTACATGCCTTGCAATTTCCGCACGCTGAATGACGCATCAATTTTACCTGAGCCATTTTTCCTTTAATACTTACCACTTCTCCTACTCTATACATGTTTACGCTCCTATTTCAAAAATCCTATCATGGTTTCGATAAGCTCGTCAATCGTCTGTTCTTTTTCTGCTTCTTCATTTTTGCATTTTGTCATACAATGTTTCAAATGATTTTCAAGTACAATGCCCCCAACCCTGTTTACTGCTGAACGCACAGCAGAAACCTGTATAAGAATATCGTTGCATCCCCGATCTTCGTCTATCATTCTCTGTATTCCTTTTATCTGTCCTTCAATTCTTCTAAGTCTTCTTTGTACAGAATCCTTATCATAATCCGCCATTTCAATCCTCCTTATACCTGTATACGGTATAATTATTATATTACAGACTTTGAATATATTCAACTAAAACAAAAGTTCCAAAAGACGAAAAAAATCGCCAATTCGGAACTCCTGGTATATTATTAATCAAGCTTCAAAGCTATGCTAAGTTCATCCAATTGCTTTTCATCCGCTTCTGCAGGAGCTTCTGTCATTAAACATGTCGCATTTTGCGTCTTTGGAAAAGCAATTACCTCTCGAATGCTTTCACTAAATGTCATAAGCATGACCATCCTGTCCAATCCATAAGCGAGTCCACCGTGCGGCGGAGTACCATATTTAAATGCATTCATAAGGAATCCAAATTTCCTTTCAGACTCTTCATCGCTGAAACCCAATGCCTCAAACATTTTTTTCTGCAATTTCGGGTCATGGATTCGTATGCTTCCGCCCCCAAGTTCGACTCCGTTAAGCACAATGTCATAGGCCTTAGCCCTTACTTTACCCGGATCCTTCTCAAGCAGCTCGACATCCGCATCTACAGGTGAAGTAAAGGGATGATGCATAGCTACATATCTTTCATTTTCCTCATCATATTCAAGCAAGGGAAATTCGGTTACCCATAGGAATACATATTTGTTTTCATCCAATATATCAAGAATCTTGGCTACATGAACTCTTAGGCTTCCAAGAGAGTCATAAACAACCTTGGATTCATCTGCAACAATAAGTATTAAATCGTTTTCTTCAAGTTCAAACAATTCACTTATCGCTTTAATTTCCGTCTCTGTCAAAAATTTTAGAATAGGTGATACTATTTCACCGTTTTCAAGTTTAATCCAAGCAAGACCTTTTGCTCCATAGGTCTTTACATGCTTTTCAAGTTTTGAAATGCCTTTCTTGCTAAACTTGTCGGCATATCCCTTAACATTTATTCCTTTTACGACTCCACCCTTGTCAATAACAGTTTTAAACACCTTGAATTCCGTTCCTGAAAGAAGCTTGTTCAAGCCCTTAAGCTCAAACCCGAATCGGAGGTCAGGCTTGTCCGAACCATATCTCTCCATGGCCTCTCTATAAGGGATTCTTTTGAATGGAATATCAACATCCACATTCATTACTTCTTTGAATATGTGACGTATGAGCTTCTCGTTTATACTTATTATATCGTCTTCTTCTACAAAGGACATCTCTATATCTATTTGAGTAAATTCCGGTTGTCTGTCAGCCCTAAGATCCTCATCCCTGAAGCATCTTGCAATCTGGAAATACCTGTCCATTCCCGATACCATAAGCAATTGCTTGAAAATTTGCGGAGACTGGGGCAATGCATAAAATTTGCCTGGATTAACCCTGCTCGGCACCAGATAATCCCGTGCACCCTCAGGTGTTGGTTTCGTAAGCATTGGCGTTTCCACTTCAGTAAATGACTCATTGTTAAGAAAATCTCTTGCAGATTTGGTAACCTTGTTCCTCATAATAAGATTCTTCTGCATTTTCGGTTTTCTAAGGTCGAGATATCGATAAATCAATCTAAGACGCTCTCCTGCATCGTCATCGTCATTTATGTGTATTGGCGGAATCTCAGCCTCGGAAAGTATTTTTATTTCCTCTGCATATATTTCTATATCACCAGTATCCATTTTTGTGTTTATTGATTCCCTTATATGAACGGTACCTAACACGGCAATTACGAATTCTCCTCTTATTTTACCGGCTTTCTCAAAGGCTTCTTTAGAAACGTCCTCATCAAAAATAATCTGCGATATTCCTGTTACATCTCTTATGTCAACAAATATTAAGGAACCCAAATTTCTTCTTTTTTGAACCCAACCCATTAGGGTTACTCGCTCGCCATGATTTTCCTTACGCAATGAGCCACACATATGTGTTCTTTTCAAGCCTTTTAAAAGTTCAGCCATATCCTTACATCCCCTCACTCAATTTATTCGCAATTTCTTCCGAAGTATTGTTTATGGATATTTCGCTCTGCTCTCCTGTTTTCATGTTTTTGAGAATAGCATCGCCTTTTTCCAATTCGTTGTCTCCTATTACCAATGTATATGAAGCATCCTTCTTGTCTGAATATTTGAATTGAGCCTTCAGACTTCTCTTAAGATGATCGAAATCCGCTTTATAACCCAATGTCCTTAATACTGCTACAATCTCAATCGCCTTTTCCAAAGCGCTTGGTCCCATTGCCGCAATGAATATGTCTAGACCTGCCGGCTTTGGAATATCTATGTTATTGCTTTCCAGTGTCAGAATAAGTCTTTCCACACCCAGCCCAAAACCCACACCCGGTGTCGGCGGACCTCCTATTTCCTCAACCAATCCGTCATATCTTCCGCCGCCGCACACAGTTCCTTGTGCGCCAATATCACGGCTTATTATTTCAAAAGCCGTTTTAGAATAATAATCAAGCCCTCTTACTATGTTTGAGTCTATGATATACGGAGTTTTCATAATATCCAGATTTCTTTTTAATCCCTCGAAATGTTCAGCGCATTCATCGCACAGATAATCAAGTATTGAAGGGGCTCCTTTGCTGATTTCATGACATATGGGGCTTTTGCAGTCTATTATTCTCACAGGATTTTTTTCATAACGATCATTGCATGTACTGCATAGTTCACTCAATTTGGGCTTATAGTATTCTTTCAATACTTTAATATATTCTTTTCTGCATTTAGGACACCCTATGCTGTTTATTCTCAGCTCAAGATTTTTAAGTCCCAGCTCTTTGAAGAATGTCATTCCCAGATGAATTATTTCAGCATCCGTAGAAGGATCCTTTGCTCCAAAAACTTCTATCCCAAATTGATGAAAAGCCCTCAATCTTCCTGCCTGCGGCCTTTCATACCTATAGCAAGGGGTGTTGTAATAAACCTTTGTGGGTTGAGCTAGGGCATAAATCTTATTTTCAACGAAAGACCTTACCACGGGTGAGGTTCCTTCAGGTTTTAGTGTAATCTCTCTATTTCCATTGTCTTTGAAAGTATACATTTCCTTTTGAACGATGTCGGTTCCTTCGCCTACTCCTCTTTTGAAGAGAACTGTATGCTCGAATCCCGGAGTTCTGATTTCCTCATACCCAAAACGATTACATATGTTTGCAAATTTCCTTTCAACATATTGCCATTTATAGGCATCAACTGGGAGTACATCCTTAGTACCCCTGGGTGCTTGTGTCAACATATTAATTCCTCCCTACTGTCATTTTAACATTTAATAATTATATCATAAATGAAATACATTGACATACAAAATAAAAAGAGTATGGCATTGCCACACTCTTAGGTTCTTTCATCGAATTTTGTTAGTATTATTTGAAGCGCTTCTTTCAAATATTGTTTTTCACGATCACTAAGTCTTTCATATAAAACCTCTACGCTCTTTATCTGATTCTCAAAGTCCAAGTCCAAATCCACATATATCCCTCCCCAATTGTTATATATGCTATTATTATATACTAAATAGTTAAAGATTTCAATATTTTCTGAATTTTGCAACTAATAAAAAATCCAACTAATGTTGGATTTAATTAATATATGGTGCGGATGGCGGGATTTGAACCCGCACACTCAGTTGAGCACTGCCCCCTCAAGACAGCGTGTCTGCCGTTCCACCACATCCGCAATCAACAAAACTAATTATAAATCATATCTCTATCTTTTTCAAGCGATTATTTTCATTGATTCCTGGAATTCTCCCTCTTTTTGCAATAAGCTTTCCGTCCACTTCTTTTAAATCCATTGTCATATCAATAGGTGAGGCCGATGAAATGTAGCTTCCCACACCAAAAGAATCTGCTCCAGCAGCCGAAAGTTCTTTTATTTTTTCCGGTCCAAGCCCACCTGAAACGAAAATCTTTACATTGCCAAATTCCTCATGATCCAGTTTCGCTCTAAGCTCACGAACAAGGCCAGATGTAACGCCGCCTCTTTCACTAGGGGTATCCAATCTTACGCCATACAATCTGTCCCCAAGCAATTTTGCAATTCTAATACTTTCTTCTACCTCATCCTTAAATGTATCCACCAAGACAATTCTTTTATGTTCAAGCGGCATCAATTCGTCATAGTGTTTTGCTATGATTTCAGTATCTCCTGCAATAAGCATAGCGGCGTGAGGAAGAGTTCCACTCGGTTCAATGTTCATTTCTTTAGCAGCCAATATACAGCTTGCTCCACTTGCTCCTCCTATTATGGCAGCTCTTTCCATGCATGGTGCCACTGCAGGATGAACATGTCTTGCCCCAAAGCATAGAAAAGTCTTGTCTCCGCAAGCCTCTTTAATCTCGCTTGAAGCTGTAGCCCAACCAGATGCACTTGCAAGCATTCCAAGAATTACCGTTTCATAGGCTCCGAATTCAGCATATGAGCCCTTAATAACCAATATAGGTTCTTTAGCTTTAAAGGAATCCCCTTCCTCGATACTCCACAATTCGATGTTTTTTCCCTTTAAAAGAGTCTTTACATCTTCAACACCGGCAAAAACGCCATCTTTTCTAGCAAATATCTCTGCAACCACATACTTATCCTCAATGCCCATGCTTTTAAGGATATCCATGGTTCTTATGAAATATATGTCCGTGGTTGCTCCATTAAGTATTTCCTCATGACTTGCAGAAGATAATCTATTAGGATCTCCAGATTCAAATTCTTCTACATCCTTTAAAGTTTTTAATTCCTTCATTAAAATTTTCCTTTCATACATATTTTTCAAATCTTTTATTCAAATCCTTTAAAGCTGATTCTAATTTCTCCTTTAATTCCAATACGGAACCGTCGTTCTTAAAAACAAGGTTCGCGCGCTTCAACTTTTCATCAAGCGGCATCTGCATCTTTATGATTTGTTCAATTTCCTTTCGGTTTGAATTATCTCTTTTCATAACTCTTTCAATTTGCGACTCAATGCTGCAGGACACTATCCAAACCTCATCAACCATTTTATCAAGTTTATTCTCAATGAGCAACGGTGCATCCAAAAATATTATACTTTTGCCATCTTTTTTTAGACTTGCTATTTCTATATTTATACGGCTCCTTATTTTTTCATGAAAAATCATATTCAATTTTTTCAAAAGAGATTCATCCGAAAAGACAACATTCCTCAATTTTCTTCTGTCTATTTTGCCATTTTGGTCCACAATATTCTCTCCAAAGAAATCAACCACTTCGCAGGCAGTTTCGGGTTCATCCATAATTTCTCTGCTTATTTTATCGGCATCTATAACAGAAAATCCTTTTTCTAATAAAAATTCAGTCAAAGTTGTTTTTCCTGATCCTATTCCACCGGTAAGTCCTATTAATATACTATTTTTCTCATTCTTATTTTGTCTCATACCAGCTTTCACCGACTTTCATATCAACAATCAAAGGCACTTCCATTTCAACCGCACACTCCATATTTCTTCTCATAAGGTCTTTTACCTCTTCTATTTCCGTAGGTTCGGTCTCTATTATGAGTTCATCATGTATCTGTAGAACTAGCTTTGATTTTAATTCTCTGTCCTTTAATTCTTTATAAATCTTTATCATTGCAATCTTTATTATGTCGGCGGCGCTTCCCTGAATAGGAGTATTCATAGCAGTTCTTTCACCAAAAGCCCTAAGATTGCGGTTATTTGATTTAAGCTCAGGAATATATCGCTTTCTATTGAACATTGTTCTTACATATCCAAGCTTTTTTGCTTCATCGATTTGGTTGTCCATAAAGTTTTTAACGTCTGGATACTTCTTGAAATACTGATTTATATAGGAGGCAGCCTCTTTTATGCTTATACCAATGTTATCGGAAAGCCCGAAATCACTAATTCCATAAATTATACCAAAATTTACACCTTTGGCTCTTCCTCTTTGCTCTGCTGTCACTTCTTCTACAGGAATACCGAAAACCTGTGAAGCTGTTAGTGTATGAATATCTATTCCATTTTTAAAGGCTTCTATAAGCCCAGTGTCCTTGGAAAGATGCGCTAGAACTCTCAGTTCTATTTGTGAATAGTCAGCATCCACAAGCTTTCTTTCACCTTCCGCAATAAAAATCTGTCTTAGCTTTCTTCCCATTTCAAGCCTTACGGGAATATTCTGTAGATTTGGATCTGAAGTACTCAGCCTGCCCGTAACCGTAGCTGCCTGATTAAAACTTGGATACAATCGTTTTGTTTCTTCATTGATTAACTTGCCAAGTCCATCAACATATGTAGACTTAAGCTTCATGTATTGCCTGTATTCCATTATTTCCTCAACTATAGGATGTTTGTTTTTTATCTTCTCAAGAACCTTTTGATTTGTCGAATACCCTGTTTTTGTCTTCTTCCAAGCAGGTAACCCCAGCTTTTCAAACAGAATATAGCCAGTTTGCTTTGTTGAATTAATATTAAATTCTTCGCCAGCATGCTCATAAATCGATTGTTCGATACTAAGCAGTTTTTCTGTAAATTCAATATCAAGTTCATTAAGCCTATCAGTATCTATATAGAATCCATTTTTCTCCATTTCAGCCAACACTTCAATAAGCGGCATCTCAACTTCTTTAAAAACATGAAGCAAGCCGTTTTCCTCAAGTTCCATAAACATGCTTTCACGAAGATTTTCAATCGCCCTAAGCGACTTTCCTCCATATTCCAAATTGTCCATATCATTAGAATTTGATAGCCCTAATCCATTGCCGGTCCTACTCATAACAATGTTTTCAAGCGAATAGTCCGAGCTTGACGGATGAAGCATATGTTCAGCTATTTTAATATCAAAACCTATCTTTTTAATTTCAAAGCCATCTTTTTTTGCCAATAAACATGATTCCTTGATGTTATATCCGAATTTTTCAATATTTTCGTCGGAAAGCAGTTTTCTCAAAGCATTCGATTTTGAAAGGGTTTTGTCTATCAAATAAGCTTTTTCTCCTAAAAACATTACATATGATGCATTGACATTATATTCGCCTTCATTGTTTTTAAAAGCCATGCATCCTATCTGTCCAATTTTTGCCGATTTTTTATGTAATGCAGATATTTCTTGCTCCTTTTTAACTCTTTCAGTTTTAATATCTTCAACTTCATCGGGATTTTTGCTTGATTTTGAAGTCTTAAGCAAAAGGCTTTTAAATTCATACTTTACAAAGTATTCTCTAAGTCTTTCTGAGTCCGGTTCTAAATGCGAAAGCTCTTCAATACTGAAATCGATAGGAACATTCAAGGCTATTGTAGCCAATCGCTTGCTCAAAAAAGCCTCTTCGGATTCAGCCTCTAATTTATCCCTCAAGTTCTTTTTCTCAATTTCTTCTATTCTTTCATATAGCTCTTCTACTGTATTGAATCTTTGAAGCAAGCTTTCCGCGGTTTTCTTACCGATGCCTTTTACCCCGGGAATATTGTCGGATTTATCTCCTACGAGCCCCTTATAGTCTGCAATTTGTTTCGGAACAACTCCGAATTCATCTAATACAGCCTCACTATTATACATCTTAGTAGTGCTTATTCCTTTTTTAGTAAGCATAACACTTATGTTTTCATCAACTAGCTGCAATGCATCCTTGTCCCCTGTAACAATCACGACCTTCAATCCCTGGCTTCCGCATTCTTTGGCAAGTGTTCCAATTAGATCATCACCTTCATAACCTTCAAACTCCATTCTATGTATGCGATAAGCATCAAGAATGTCTTTAATAGCCGGAATCTGTTCTCTCAATTCAACGGGCATCTTCTTTCTGTTAGCCTTATATTCGACATAAGCATCATTCCGAAATGTTGGAGCCTTCATGTCAAAAGCCACACTTATATATTCCGGAGACTCTTCCTCAATTACTCTGTTAAGCATATTCAAAAAACCGTAAATCGCATTGGTGTGAAACCCCTCCGCAGTCATGAGTTCAGGCAAAGCATAAAAAGCCCTGTATATCAAACTGTGTCCGTCTATTATTACTATTTTATCCATTTTCTCACCCTTTCTTGATACATTCATTCTACCAATAAAATCGTTTCAGTAAAAGAAAAAGCTTTCCAGCATTAACAGCAGGAAAGCTTTAAACTAATTTTTAGCTTTAAATTCTTCTTTTTCTTTTCTTTTTAAGAATAATTGCCAATATAATCGCTAACACTCCAAGGATAAATAGGAAGGGGATAATTGATATAATCCAAACAAATAGATTTTGCGACAAGATTATCACTTGATTTACCGACTTAACAAATTCTCGTTTCGCCTTTTCCCAAAAATCATTTTCGAATCCTTCTATTTCCGTAGAGTTTGGGGCAAGTTCTGTCAAGGAAACATTTATTGTAGAATAACTTACCAGATTGTCCCAGTTCTTAATCATTCCAGTCATACGGTCAATTTCAGTACGAACCCGGTTTAGTTCTCTCTCAACCTGTAGAAGCTCTTCCACATTCTCGGCTTTTTCCATTATGTCTCTAAGTCTGGCTTCCTGCACTTCGAGGTTAGCGATTTGGCTCGATATGTCGTTGTATTGGAAGGTTATATCGCTTCCGCCAATACTCGAATCATTTACTTCTCCAAGCTCTTTTATCTTGTTGTAAACTATCAGGAAGGATTTTTCGGGAATCCTTATATTTAAACTTCCTCTAAGCAAAGATGTTTCATTTGCAGGTCCACCGTAAAATCGTTTTCCTGTATTTGATTCCTGTACGAAACCGCCAAATGTTTCTGTCATAAATATTATCTCATCATAAATTTGCTCAAAATTGTCAACCTCTAAATTTACATATCCGTTTCTGATGATCTTTCTGCCCTCAATATTAGCGGTTTCGCCATCATACTCAGCTTCCTCAGACTCTATATTCCTCATGCTGTTTTCCTGTTTTGAGGAGCTTCCAGCCTCCATCATTTGAGGAGCTTCCATAATGCCTGCCTCTTCAGCCGTTACTGCCATATCATATTGTGCCGACTTCATATTGAATCCTGAAGGATTCCATACATTGTAGGAAACAAAACCTACCATTAAAATTGCCGCTAAAGCCGTCCATTGCTTCCAGTTGTAATTCTTTATACCTTTAATTCTCTTTTTGCTCCTCGCATCAATCAATTTATTTAATCCCAAAAGTTTCTGATGCATTTCTTCTTCATAACCATCAGGAAGTTCAAGCTCTTCTGCAGCGGACAGCATTTCTCTAACGTTTTTCAACTCTTCATATAAGGCTTTGCACTCCTCGCATGATTCTATATGCTCTTCAACAATACTTATTTCTTCCGCATTTAATTCTCCGTCTATATATGCATTTATTTGGGTCTTATCGAATTCACAATTCATTTTTATCCCTCCTTTCCAATAATTAGACAGTTTTTATATCATTTTGTTCCGCATTGTCATTAATAATCTTTTTTAGCATAATCCTTGCACGACTGATTCTCGATTTAACCGTACCCTCAGGCAGTTCCATTATTTCACCCATTTCCGAGTAACTGAATCCCCTTATATCCCTGAGTATTATCGCCATTCTATACTTTTCGGGCATGCCGAAAATACATCTCTGCAATGCTTCCATATTTTCATTCTTCAATAGTATTTCTTCCGGACCGTCTGACGGGTCCTCAACCTCTCTGCTGTAACTGCCTTCTTCCGTATTCAATGCATTGTCTATGTAAAGTACATTGTTTCGGCTTCTTTTTCTTCTATAATCCAAACATGTATTAGTTACAATCCTATAAAACCAAGTCTTGAAGCTTGATCTCATCTTGAATCCGTCTATCGATCTGTAAATTTTTATAATCGATTCCTGAGAAGCATCTTTGGCATCTTCTGTATTTCCAAGCATCCTATACGCTATGTTGTATGCGCCCTTCTGATATTCCTTAATCAGCTTCTCAAAGCTTTCCATATCGCCCTTTTGAGATTTCTCAATCAATATTTTTTCTGTTAAATCCATTTTTTTCACTCCTTTCTCAGGATTTATAGATATTAGACTGTCTTTACTTTAATAAAGTTCCATAATTCTTCTTAAACTCCTTCAAAATAAAAAAAACCGGATTCTCCGGTTTTAAAAATGTTCTACAACTGGTATTCTTTTATCATATTTATATGGCTGAATAAATGATTCTAATATGTTCTTGTTTTCATCGATTATGACAGTAGCATGATGCATGAAATCATCTCTCATGAAATATCTCAAATCGATTCCTTCAAGAATTATACCGCCTTCAAAACTTTTTTGAGCCACATGATAATTTGGTGAAAGATTTGTGAAATACTGACCCGCATTCGATCCCTTGAAAAGCTTGACCAAATCTTTGTCTTCCCGTCTAAACTTTTTCCTTATTTCTATGCCTTTGTTCAATATGTTTACCTGACCTGCTATGTTGTGGCTGTTAGTGCTAAGCACGAAGTTCCATTTGTGAAAGGCCATCAATGCAGGCAAAACATCAATACTTATTATTTTATATCCGTGAGCAAAATTTTTAATTAAAATCTTTTCAGCTCTTTTTCTCATCATCAGCCTTGCAAAAAGGTAGACAATAAATATTGTGACAGATGTTCCGTAAACCATTAAACTCTTCTGTGATTTGAATATCAACACCAAAGCTAAAAGCGTAACAACCGGATCATACAACATTAACAAATTCATCTTAAACTTTCTCTTTACAAAAGGAATAAGCCTTGCGCCATACGAATTTAGTATGTCAAACATCGTATGCGAAAGTGCCCCTATCAGGGTCCAAATAAAGATATCCATAGCTGCGCTACCCGGGAACAACATATGCAGAATCCCTGTAATTGCACCGGACAAACCGAGCAATGCAGGCATTGTATGCGAAAATCCCCTATGATGCTTAAGATAGACCTTGTCATCCCAAATAAACTTTGTTACTACATCTATATCCGGAGCCATTGCCCCTATCGAACATCCCAATGTAATGGGATTCATCACTCCAACCGGTGTTCCGCTAAAAGTCGATATTGCCAAACCAATAACCCCATGAGTTAAAGGATCCAAATAAAACACTCCCTATTGAAACTATATTTAAAACATTAATTGAAACCATTATACACCGGGGGGGCAATGTTTACAACAAAATTCGATATAGTCTTTAATGGTGCAACATAATCAAAGCCTATAATCAGCAATTTTTTTTATAATTGTTATTGAAATCATAATAGGTTTATGATACTATAGATTTTGTCACCGAGCCGAAGTGGTGGAACTGGCAGACGCGCTGGACTCAAAATCCTGTGAGGGTAACTTCGTGCGGGTTCGACTCCCGCCTTCGGCACCAAACAAAAATCCCAAGTTGATTTTCAACTTGGGATTTTTTATTTCCTATAATATTGTTGTCATCCTTACAAATCGAATCGCTCGTACTTTGTCGCCCTTTTTAGTACCAGAATCGAATAGCTTGTCTGATATGTTTTATGTTTTTCGTAGTAGGCTTTTAAATTATACGGACCACGATTGTATTCCGAGAGTATCCTGTGGTAATCTTCTCCGTGAACCCGCATTAAATGATTTAGGTATATGATTCCTAGAGCAAAGTTGTACTCAGGTTCAAAGATCTTTGAAGTATCATAGCGCACGTTTAGTCGGTATCCGTACCGATAAGCGAGCCACTTCTCCGTTCCTGGAATTATCTGCATATATCCCCTATCCTGAGATGTTCCCACTGCATATTTTTTGAATTTGCTTTCCGTTTCTATTAATCCCAGTACGATTGATGGCCTTATATTCATCTTTTCGCAGTATCCCAGCAGAATCGCAGATTCCTGGAGATTAAGCGGTGTTTCATCAGCCAAAGCAGCTATTCTGTTTAAGTCGGTGCCCAGCGTTATGCTAACATATTGCTTAACTTCCTCTAATTGCTTAACAATCTCATTTTTATTCGATATTTCGCCATACAATCCTTCATAACTAGACTGCTGAATATCCAATGCCATTATATACTTCAAAGAATAATCATATTTGCTTTCAATTCTCGTATATGAAATATCATGTTTTAAAACGGTTTCCGATATTATGTACTGCCTATTTATTTTCTTAGCCATACCCAATAGACACGCAATCAAAATGCAAAATCCTAAAATCGCCACTATATTAAACAATTTAAATTTGTCCGTGCTCATTTTATCGGGTTTCATTTTGATCCACCTTTAGCGTGTATTTCATTACATTTATTATATACGCTATTTGCTCTTCCCAATATTAAATATTGTTTTCATATCTTTCATATAAAAAACCACCTTGATTTAAGGCGGTTAAAAGGTGTTCATTAGGAGTTCAAAGGCTTATATTTCTTTTCAAGCGAAAGCACTTTTCTCGAATAGCTAGTGCTATAGGTTCCATACTTTTCATAGTAGGCTTTCAAATTATACGGTCCACGATTGTATTCCGATAAAATTCTATTGTAATTATCACCATAAGCCTTATGAAGCATGTTTATATAAACCGCTGATAACCCAATATTATAATCCTCTTCGAAAATGCGTTCAGGATCATATTCCACACCTATCGTATCACCATATTCTTCAGCCAGCCATTTTTCAGTTCCCGGTATAATTTGCATATACCCTCTGTCTTCATGTGTGCCTACCTCATATTTATTGAAATCACTTTCCAGTTCCATAAGTGCAAGCAATAGTGAAATTCTTATATCAAGGTCCTCTGAATACTTGACAAGCGACAGTGCCGCTTCTTCAGGAAGGGTGGTCACTTCCATTATTCTTGAAGCATTTTTCTTTAACAATAGATTTTCATATGTTTCGAAGTTTTGCGCAGTTTCAACTTTATTAAGCAATTCATTGCTATATTCATCATTGGATTCCTCGGAAAATACTGCAAACGGTTCATCTGTATCATTTACTTCATATTCATTCTCCGTTTCTGCGTATGCAGCCAATGCAAATCCCAGTATAAGAATCGGTACGAGCAACAAATAAAACTTTTTCATTGCTCTTTTATTTAAAGCTTTCATGTTTAATCCCCTTTTTAAAAAAATAGAAGGCATATGCAAATGCATACGCCTTTTTTCACAACTATTGTATTATAACAAAAAAACATACTAAATCAAGACATTTCTTTAAAAAATATATCGTAGGCCCTGTAGGCCATATATAAATCCACCTTGCTTATCAACTCAAACGGAGCATGCATGCTGATTACCGGAAGTCCAATGTCAACCACTTCGGCTCCCCTATTTGCAAGAATATAAGCGATGGTTCCACCTCCGCCTTGGTCAACTTTCCCTACTTCAGCAGTTTGCCAAACAATATTTTCTTTGTTAAAGAGCATTCTTATTTTAGACATGTATTCTGCATTTGAATCGTTTGAATTTGATTTTCCTTTGGATCCGCCGTATTTTGAAACAGAAACCCCTCTACCAATATATGCCGAATTAATCTTATCGGAAACCTCAGAGTAATCAGGGTCAAAACCATTAACGACATCAGCAGAAAGAACATAACTTTTTGATAGCATTCTTCTAAGCATCAGCTCATTGTACTGGCCTTTAGTCTTATATATTATTTCAGCCATGAAGTTTTCAAAGAAGCTTGAGAGCATCCCAGTGTTTCCAACACTTCCTATTTCCTCTTTATCGCTAAAAATAGCTACCGCACTTCTTTCATATGTCTCGGATGAAAAAATAGCTTTCATTGCGGCAAATGAACATGAACGGTCGTCTTGCCCGTATCCAAGCACCATTGACCGGTCCAATCCGGAATCTCTTGCTTTGCCAGCAGGCACAACTTCTAATTCTGCGACTTTAAAGTCTTCTTCAGAAATGCCGTACATTTCCTCAATCATTTTAAGAATATACGCTTTTATAGGTTTCTTTTCGTCCTTTCCCACGCAAGGAATGTTACCAATGATAACATTCAAACTCTCTCCTGTTACCGCTTCGCTCATTATTTTTGCATTCTGATCCTTTGCAAGATGTGGCAGCAAATCACTTATCGAAAATACCGGATCTTCGGGATCTTCGCCTATGCTTATTGAAATTTTGTTGCCATCAGAGTCATACGCAACCCCGTGAATAGCTAGTGGCAGTGATGTCCATTGATACTTTTTTATTCCGCCATAGTAATGAGTCTTTAATAAAGCCATGTCTCCGTCTTCGTAAATAGGATTTTGCTTCAGGTCAAGCCTTGGTGAATCTATATGACCGCCTACAATGTTTACACCATCGGTCAAATCGAATTTGCCAAGGTTAATCATTACCATGGATTTGCCGCGGTGTTTAGCGTAATACTTTCCGTTGGGATTGAAGTCTTTCTCATCCATCTCGTAGAAATCTAAGAAGCCTTCTTTTTTTGCTTCTTCTTCAATATAGTCAGCAGCTTCCCTCTCAGTCTTGCCTATGGAAATAAATCTTTTATATTCTTCTATCAGCTTTTTCATTTCATTTTTATCTTCAGCTTCCAAACTGTTCCATGCGCTTTTACTCTTTTTATGATCGATTTTTTTCATCCACTTTGCCCCCTGTATTTTAGTTTAGGCTATTCTTATCTTCCTTTTCATCAACTATTTTTATGGAATCAAGCTGTTTCCTGAATTGTTTTCTGAAAGATTTCAAATATTCCTCCCTAAGCAACCTTTGTTCCTCTTTCTCTTCCTTTGTTAAGCCCTCATCTTTTTGTTTTCTTGCGAGCTGGTTTATTCGATCCAATCTTTTCTTTTCTATCATTTTTACCTCCAAATGTCTTTTCTGTTTTTAACGGCCTAATCAATGCCTTTTCATCATAACCTACAAGATCAAGTCTATTTGCCTTTTTTAAAGCCTCATATACCAATGTCTTGTATTTTGGATCCCAATACTGCAAGAGTGCTCTTTGCAGCTCCTTTTCCCGTCCCTTTGGCACATATACAGCTTTCATTGTTCTAGGATCTAATCCTGTATGATACATTACAGTTGACAATGTTCCAGGCGTGGGATAAAAGTCCTGTACCTGCTCTGGGTGTCTACCAATATCACGCAAATATTCCGCTAGCATCACTGAATCCTCAAGTCTGCTTCCCGGGTGGCTCGATATGAAATATGGAACCAGATACTGTTCCTTATCTATTGACCTGTTGTATTTAAAATATGCATCTCTAAATTGTTTATAGTTATCAAAAGAAGGCTTATTCAAGCATTTCAAAACATTACTCGAAACATGTTCCGGCGCAACCTTCAATTGTCCGCTTATATGATTCTTGCATAGCTGCTTAAAAAACACATTATTCGGATCCAACATAAGATAGTCATATCTTACACCCGATTTAATAAAAACTTTTTTTACTCCCTTCAATTCTTCTAGTCCCCTCAAAAGCTCCACATAATCGCTATGGTCGGGAGAAAGGTTGGGACAAGCTGAAGGTGCAAGGCAACTTCTGTCATCACAATATCCGTATTCTTTCGCTTTTTTGCAAGCGTCTTTTCGAAAATTGGCGGTCGGTCCTCCGACATCCTGAATATATCCCTTAAAGTCTTTCTGCCCTGTCATCCACTTTGCTTCTTTAATTACCGATGCGGCGCTTCTTGGTTGTATATGCTTTCCTTGGTGTCTGCTTATTGCGCAAAACGAACAGTCGCCAAAACAGCCTCTTTGCGCTGTTATGCTAAAACGCATTTCATTTAGTGCCGGAATTCCTCCGGCATTGTCATAATCCGGGTGTGATTCCCTTACATAAGGCAGATCGTATACGTCGTCTAAATATACTTGTTCCAATGGGTATTGTGGGGGATTCTGAACTAAATACCGGTTGCCATGCTTCTGCATAATCACCATATCGTTAAAAGGATTGTCGCCTTTTGCTTGCATTAAAAAGGCTCGCGCTAGAGCTGTTTTATCTAACACGGCTTCATCATATGAAGGTATTTCAATTGCTTTTATTTCATCGCAATCATTATTTTGTATATAGACCGTTCCTCTAATATGCTTAATATCTTTTATTGACACACCAGCTGACAAGTATTCCGCAATTTCAGTAAGCGGCTTTTCACCCATTCCATAAACAAGTAAATCGGCTTTTGAATCAAGCAGAATTGATCGTCTTATTTTGTCATCCCAATAGTCGTAATGAGCCATTCGCCTCAAACTTGCTTCTATTCCTCCTATAACAACTGGAACATCCTTATAATGTGATTTTATAAGGTTTGTATACACTATTATCGCACGGTCGGGTCTTTTTCCAAATTCTCCACCCGGTGTATACGCATCACTTCTTCTTTTTCTTTTGTTAACAGTATAATGGTTAACCATTGAATCCATATTTCCTGAAGTCACCAAGAAAGCATATTTCGGTCTTCCCAACAGCTTTATGCTCTCTGAATTATTCCAATCCGGCTGAGCAATTATTCCTACTTTATATCCCAATCTTTCAAGACTTCTTGAAAGTATAGCAGTAGCAAAGCTTGGATGATCGACATATGCATCGCCAGTGACCATAATGAAATCGCATTGTTCCCAAGTTCTTTTATTCATATCCTCCCTGTTGACAGGAAGAAATGCATCTCTTTTACTCATGTGTACCTCCATCAATATCAATTATTACAAAGTTGTTACATTTTCCGTATTTTCCTGCTATAATTACATCATATAATATTTCTAGGAGAAGATTATGCAAAACATTATAAACTTTCTACAAAAGATAAATTCTATTGCCTATTCCCTATATCATATTCTATCCAAATTTATGATCTTTCTATCATATACTATCAAAAAATCATGGAAAGTATTCTCTTTTATTCTCTTTTGTCTTCGCGACACAATTCGCTATTTAAATGAAATCAATGTGATTATAGACCAAATGATTATATCCTTATTTTTTTCTATATGTTTTGTTTTTTACAAATTTATCGAATTCGTATGCAATGTTGTTTACAAATTTATAATTTTCCTAGTATATACTATTAAAACATCATGGAAAATATCACTTATTACTATTTCTTGTCTTCGCGACACAGTTCACTTTTTAAATGAAATCAATATGATTATAGACCAAATGATTATATCCTTATTTTTTTCTATATGTTTTGTTTTTTACAAGTTCATCGAATTCATTTGCAGTATTATCTCAAAATCAATTATTTGGCTAATTTCTCTTATAATAAGATGGAAAAAAGAAAAATTCACTTTCGTTATCATATCACCAGAAAACTCAAAACAAAAGAATCTTTGCTTTAGTAAACTTTTCGTTTATTCCGGAACCTTTGCAATTTCTTTTATAACTCTGTTCCTAGTGATTTCTTCATTACTTCTTTTCAATATCAATGAAAATCTCACCAATGAAGTATTTGCCAGCCGCGAAAAAACCGGTAATATTATTGCTATAAAAGAGTCATATGAAGAACAAATAGACCAACTTACGAACAACGCGATAATTGTTTCAGAAAAGCTCAACGAACTTAATGATCTTGAATACAAAATAAGGGATATGGTCGGCCTAAACATATCCGAAACTGCTTCAGTTGCTAATGGCTTGTCGGCTCCACTTTCGCGCTCAGCTGACAGAACAGTAAATCTTCCTGAAAATAGCAGCATTTATGTCCCTGATGACAGCTATAGCATCATAACTCTAATAGAAAACGAAAAAGAAGTTATTGACAAATTTTCAAAAGATTTGGAAGACCGTCTTGACTTCCTTGATGCAAGGCCAGATCTGATTCCAGTAGATGGCCGCATCACATCCCCATTCGGTTTTAGAATTCATCCAACTACCGGTAAAAAAGATTATCACAAGGGCATCGATATAGCTAATGAGCAAGGCACCCAAATATTTGCCGCAGGTAGCGGAGTTGTAACCTATGTAGGCTACAATGGCGGTTACGGAAGAATGGTGATAATTTCTCACGGTTATGGCTATAAAAGCGTTTATGCCCATTTAAAATCTGCATCCGTAAACTTGGGAGATTCAGTTGAAAAAGGAGACAAAATTGCTCTTATGGGAAGTACAGGCCTTAGTACCGGTTCTCATCTTCACTTCGAAATACACTACAACGGAAATCAAATAAATCCACTTAACATTATTGAAAACTAATGTTAAAGCCGCCAAGTAGGCGGCTTTATTTTTTTAAGTTCTTTATATTCCCATTATTTCTTTAAAGCTACACACCTTGTTCCTGCTAACAGGAATTTTTTCATCGCTTCCTGTTAAAACAACTTGCAATGTTCCATTAAACCAATTATATACCTCTTTAACATGATCCAAATTCAAAAGATAGCTTCTATGTGTTCTAAAGAGGTTGTAATCTCTAAACTTATTCTCTAGCTCAGAAAGCGTCATGCTTGTTATATATTCACCTTTTCCAGTGTTTATAATCGTATTCCTTCCATCAGTAGTAACATAATAAATTTCTTCAGGCTCCAAAGGAATGTATTTTCCATCTGCATACACGCTAATTCTTTCTATTTTCTTGTTGTAGTTCTCCAAGAACATTTTCAAACGCTCGTCCGTTCCCGATTGTTCTTTGTTTTCAATATTCTCTCTTATCTTATTTAAGGCTTTTGAAAGTCTTTTGCTGTTAATAGGTTTTAGTATATAGTCTATTGCATTTACCTCAAAGGCTTTAATCGCATAATCGTTATATGCAGTAACAAAAACTATCGCCGGACAATTTTTCTCCTTAGTCAGCATTTCCGCAAGCTCTATTCCATCTCCGCTGCCTAAATTTATATCCAAAAATACGGCATCAGGTTTCACATTGCATATTACATTTGCTGCCATCTCATAATCATATGCTTCCGCAACGATTTCTACTCCACCAATTTCATTCAAAACATATTTGATTTCATTTATTGCGGGCATTTCGTCATCTACAACAACACATCTTATCATGCAATCCTCCCCCTACTCAATTCTTTTTCTATCGGTATTCTAATGCTTATCATGGTTCCTTTTCCCTTTTTAGATACAATATCAAGCCCATAGTTTGAACCGTACTTGCCCTTCAAACGCTTATCAACATTAACCAGACCAATAGACTGTCCATTCTCATCTCGCTTTATGGCCTCGATTATTTTTTTATCTATTCCTATTCCATTGTCCTCTACAAGCAAATTATAGTAATCTTCAATGGCTTCCACCGATATTCTTATCTTAATTCCATCATTCATTCCCTTCATCCCATGTTTTACGGAATTCTCCACTATGGGCTGAAGTATAAGTGGCGGAACCTTGAAATCCAATTTATCGTCAATATCAAAAATTACATCTATTTTATCTCCAAAACGTGCCCTTTCAATTGCTAGGTATGCTTTTATATGCGCAATTTCTTTTGTAAGCATTATTTCGTCTTGAGAAATTTGCATGTTCTGCCTTATATAATCGCACAAATTGAATATCAGATTTCTTGCGCTATCAGGATTAGTCCTTATAAACGAAGCAATTGTATTTAAAGCATTAAACAGAAAGTGCGGATTTATCTGAGCCTGCAAGGCCTTTAGTTCCGCTTTAGCCACAAGCTTCCTTTGATACTCAACCATTCCCAACTCTATTTGCATCGAAAATAATCTTGCAAGCCCTAGAACAAGTTGAACATCATGATCGGTAATGCCTCTTTTACCATTTCTAAAGACCTTCAATGTTCCGACAACCTTATCTCTCTCTTTCAGAGGTACGATAACGCCTGAGCTCAGCTCGGTTTTTGTTCTATACTCAATTTCCTTGACTTTTTTAGTTACTTTATATTTGCCAGTTTCTATTACATTCCTTGTTATGCTTGATATATCCATTTCACCGGGAATAATATTTTCGCTTCCGGTACCGACATATGCCAATATTTTATTTTCGTCGGTTATCGAAACTGCCGCCAAGCTTGTCATTTCATATATTATTCTGGCCGCTTCCTTTGAGGTCTCTGTATTGAATCCCATCCTTAGATATGGAAGGGTTTTAGTTGCAATATTTAGTGTCAATTGTGCTTGTTCTGCTTTTATCCTTTCTTTTTCACTAAATATACTCTGAGTTATAGCAATAAATATAGAAATTCCTATTGAGTTTACAAATACCATTGGAAGCCATATTATCTTTACCAATTCAATCGCATCGGCAAACGGCCTTGCAATTAGCAAAATGATTGCCATCTGCATTAGTTCTGCCAAGGCCCCCATTACAAGAGCTCCAAGCCAGTCCATTCTTATGTTCTTAAACATTCGACTGCAATAGCCAGCCAGCAAACCCTCCGCAATTGTAGAAACTGCACAAGCTACCGCCGTAAACCCTCCTATATCAATAATCCATCTATGAGATCCAGCAATAAAACCACTCAAAAAACCAACTAAAGGCCCTCCAAGCCATCCTGCAACAAATACACCTATAATCCTTGAATTTGCAATTGCTCCATTAACCGGAACACCAGCATAGGTACCGATAATTCCAAACAATCCAAATAACACCGACATTGTTATTTTATCGACAAATTTTATATCCTTTTTAGTTACAAGTCGCTTAAATATGGCTATTTTCGACAACAAAAACGCAAGTGTTATTATTATCCCAACTTTACTGGTCATACTTTTTAAAAGAACAAGAATCGTTTCACTCATAGCGCAAATACCTCTCTGCATTTTATGAAAACATTAAATATAAATATAGCTCCTGAATAGTCAGAAGCTATATTTTATACCCAAGATGCCGTCTTCTTTAAATTCATACCCAGTTATAACCAGGTGGGTGCTCTGCTCTCTGCTTTTGACGTCCTAAACAGGCATGCCATCCACAGAGAGACTCAAACTCCCGTATTAAATCCAGTGGTTGAATTTATCAGAAACAACTAACACCTCAGGCATTTCCTTTTCTATAGTTATTATATCTCATACTTTCAATTATTCAAAATTTTTTCGTTTTATTAGTTCACGCATGTCTTCGGGCAGCTCCGACTTTATACATACAATTTCATCCGTTATGGGATGCTTGAAAATATATGATCCTGCGTGAAGAGCCTGTCTCTCGATGGACTCATCACATACTCCGTACAAATCATCTCCCATTACAGGATGTCCTATGTATGCCATATGCACCCTAATCTGATGTGTCCTGCCCGTTATTAGCCTTATGTTCAAGAGACTCGCATTTTCAGATTCCGCTACTACTTCATATACTGTAGTTGAAGGCTTTCCATTCTCCATAACCTCTCTTCTTATATTCTTTATATCCGGCTTTCCAATTGGATACTCCAAGCATTTTGATTTTTCATCCAATATTCCCCAAACAATAGCCTGATAATTTTTCTGTACTTCCCCTCTACTCATTTGAACAGCAATTTGATCATGTATGTATGAATTTTTCGCTATCAAAATCACTCCAGATGTATCCCTATCCAATCGGTTTACATGCCTAACAATATAATCTTCACCTTTCTCTTTCATATATGCGGATATCCCATTTGACAATGTATCTGTTTGTTCCTCTTTTATTGCATGAACCAATAATCCGGCAGGCTTTTCAACTGCCATAAGCCATTTATCTTCATATAAAACTTTAATTTTTATATCCTCATTTGGAATATCCTCACATACTTCAATAGGAAAGAATATCTCAATAAGATCTCCAAGCTCAACTCTGGTATATACTGATTTATTTTCTCCATTAATCTCGATTGTTTTGCTTTTTTTTAGCTTTCTTACAAATCTGCCCGACATTCCGAATTCTTTATACAATATCTCAATTATTTTCTTATTATTGTATTTATCATTAACCTTCATTTTTAAATCGGCATCTCTTTTCATTTAATATTACCGCCTTTCAAAATAATCTCTTTTGTTATATAGTAATGTTAGTAAAAATTAAATGGTAGAGGAGTTCATACCTATGAAGAAAAGACTCATAAGCATCATAACCAACACAAATGAACAGTCCTTGGATGCCAAAAAAAATCTTGTCCAAGTACTTCTTCACCACAATTTTAAAGTAAAAACAGATTTCGATCCTGAAGCCGAGCTTTTGATTACAATTGGCGGAGATGGTTCTTTCCTAAGAACTATACATAAGTATGATTTTCCACAAATGCCGGTTATAGGCATCAATACTGGTCATTTGGGATTTTTTCAAGAATTGCTTCCTAAAAACATCGAAGAATTCGTAGGCAAATATGAAAGAAATGAGTATATTGTCAACGAAATAAAACATATCGAAGCAGAAATCTGTACAAATTCCGATTGTATGCATGTCATAGGAATTAATGAAATAGTCATAAAGGGCGACAAATCGGCGACAATACACTTGCGCATAACTTTAGACAACGATGTGCTCGAAAATTTCAGTGGAGACGGCATATTGATTTCCACAACGGCAGGAAGCACAGCCTACAACTACTCGCTTGGCGGAAGTATCGTTCACCCAAATATAAACATACTTCAAATAACACCTGTTTCTCCCATTAATACAACCGCATACCGTTCCTTCACATCAAGCGTTATTCTTCCTGAATCTACAATAATCGGTCTGAAACCTGAATATACATATGAAAATTCAATTTTAATCGTTACCGACGGTATGGAATATAATTATAAGGGAATTGAAAACATAGTAATCCGTTATTCGGAAATCGGCACCAAACTACTCCGAATGAACAACTATAATTTTTGGTACAAAGCAAAGGAAAAATTCCTATAAAAAACTCATCTTTATAGATGAGTTTTTTTATGTCTCATATTCAAGAGCAAGATAAGTACCAGTAGCTTTTTCCTTTACGAGAATGAATTGTTCAAAGGTCTTTTCACAAAATCTTATTATGGTTTTTTCCTCAACGTTCTCCTTGTTGAAATCAATTACATTCACATTCGTTTCACGCCATCCCATTTGCAATAATTTGGAAAGAGATTTTGTAGTCATCATATCAATTGGCAGGGATCCAAATACATTCCCTTTTACATCCTCGTGTTCTTTCCAAAAATTATTATGAGTTATTAATGCATCTGCTTCCTTGAGTTGCATTGTTCTTTCCAAGGAAAATTTCTCAAGATAATCTCCTTTGAAATAGTCTTTCCTCAATATAGGCTTGTAGATAAAAGGAAGCTTGTTTATTCTTTTATAAGAGATTGTAACCTCCGGTATTTCTGCCGTCCCGTCTTCAATCTCATCGCATATAAATCTGATTCGATTTAGTACATTTTTTATTTGATCCAAATCCTTTATATAACCAGCCCTCTCGAGCTCTAAAATTTCTTTTTTTAATTCATATATGGCAGGTTGCATGGCGACCTCCTGTGTCAATTTCAAAACTCTCTCAACATAATATCACATAAATCCATAAATTGACACCTGGTTAATCTCGATATATCACTTTGTCAATTCTTCAATAACCTTCATGAAAACATCCAAATCTTCTCTGCTAACATCCTTGTTTGTTACAAATCGATATTCTCCTTTTTCCTCGCCATTTATTATGATTCCGTTCTTTTTCATTTCCTTTACAAGCTTTTCCCCTTTTATCAAAGCATTTGGTATTTTGCAGTAAACCATATTAATATCATTTCTATCATGCTTAACTTCAATTCCTAAAATAGCATCTAACTTTGCGGCTAGAATTTTCGCATTATCATGGTCCTCCTGCAACCGATCAACCATTTCAACCAATGCCAATATTCCCGGTGCCGCAATCACACCTACCTGCCGCATGCCTCCACCCATCAGCTTTCTATACTTTCTGGCTCTTTTAACAAATTCCTTGTCACCGGCCAGCATCGAGCCTATTGGAGCCCCCAGGCCTTTCGATAGGCAAAACATCACGCTGTCTGCATATTTTGTAATATCCTTTACATTTATCCCAAGAGAAACTGCTGCATTCAAAACGCGTGCACCATCCATATGTATTGGAATTTTATTTTGTTTCGCCAATTTACGTATGCCTTCATACTTTTCGGGAGAAATAGCCATACCGTTAGAATGAGCATTTTCGATGCATATCAAGCCCGTATCCGGATAATGTATATTGTCTTCTCTTATTGCCTCTTTCACAGCGTCAGTGGACATGTAACCCTTCTCATCATCAACTAACCTAAGCTGAACCCCTGCTATGACAGCCGCTGCTCCAACCTCATGCTGAAATATATGGCTACCTTTGCCCAAAATTACTTCATCGCCTCTTTTTGTATGAGTCAGTACCGCCAATTGATTTCCGAATGTTCCACTTGGCACAAAAATAGAATCTTCTTTCCCAACAATTTTAGCAGCTAATCGCTCTAATTCATTTACCGTAGGGTCGTCTCCATAAACATCGTCCCCAACAATTGCTTTTTCCATTGCAATTCTCATTCTTTCTGTCGGTTTCGTAACCGTATCACTTCTTAAATCTATCATTTGCGCCTCCTCTAGATATTTATTCATAAGTAAATCTTAAACGAAATAACCGAATTGTTCAAGTTGCATTATTACGAACCATATTTTTATTTCAAGCAATTATTGTACGTTATATAACAAACAATTATTTGATGTGAAAAATTTTAAATATTTTTTTAAATACATCTCCACCGTTGATTTTACTGGTTATCAAGGGTTTTACCTAATAATTTAATCTTTACATTAATATTTATTATGCTATAATTATTCAATATTAAATATTTTATGAAGAGGTGATCCTATGGTATCAAAAATTTATAACGAGCTTCTCTATTTTATTGACCCAGAAACATATGATGATCAAGGTTTGCTTAAACTTATGAATGATCATTCAGAAATCAAATTCGTATCTCTTGTCGCAGTAGACTTGGGAAACAACCACACAGATGAAAAAGTTCCTATTGAACTTTTCAAAGATGATGTGTCCGGTTTCCTTTTAACCGGAGTGCAAACTGATGGTTCAAGCGTTGTTCTTCCTGAAATCGCCGAATTGAGCAATGCAAAGGTAGATTTGATTCCCGACAAGAATGTAAGATGGTTTATCGATTACAATTACGACCTTTTGGACCCAATAAATTCCTTGCCGGTAGGAACGCTTATTATCCCAGCATTCCTTTGCCATGAAGACAAATTGGTCTGCTCGCGTTCTGTTTTGAAACGATCCGCAGTGCGAATGAAAGAAAGCCTTTTAGAGCTAATTTCAAACAGTAAAACACTTTTGGCTGAATTTGAAATTGAAAGCGCCGATTCAATTGATGAAATAGTTCTCACCACTGCTACTGAATTGGAATTTTGGGTAAAGACTCCAGGTAAACAAGCCGATATCGAAAAACTTTCCACATCACAAGTTTTAAAAGAGCAATACTGGAAACGTACCATAGGTCCGGTAAAAACGGCTCTTGAAGAGTCTTTGCTAAAGCTCAACAAGTATGGCTTCGAGGTTGAAATGGGTCACAAAGAAGTTGGTGGAATCCCTTCCGCAATGGACAGTGAAGGCAATTTCACTTACATCATGGAACAGCTGGAAATAGACTGGAAATACAGCTCGGAAATGCAAACTGGCGACAATGAAATGTTCGCGCAGGATATAATAAAAGATACTTTTCTTGAAAAGAACCTTGATGTAACCTTCCTTGCAAAACCTATCGAAGGTGTTGCAGGAAACGGCAAACACACACACATAGGAATTGCACTAAAACTTAAAACCGGAAAAATGATAAATCTGTTCTCTCCCGTTGATCAAAAATCCTCATATATGAGTTCAATAGGATTCGAATCAATCATGGGACTCCTTAAAAATTATGAGGTTGTCAACCCGTTCATAAGCAACACAAATGATGCTCTAAGGCGTCTCAAGCCCGGTTTCGAGGCACCTGTCTGCATAGTGACATCTTTGGGACACACGGTAGAATCTCCTTCCCGTAACAGAACCGTTCTGGCAGGTTTGATAAGGGACATGAGCAATCCTATGGCTACACGATTTGAAGTTAGATCACCAAACCCGACCACCAACACTTATGTATCAATTGCTGCAATCTATCAGGCAATGCTCGACGGAATACTTAGTATTCAAAAGTCCGGCATGTCTCTCGATGAAATCGAAAAAGAGCTTTCAAAAAAACCTGGAGATGATGCTTTCTATCTTGAAAAAGAAAGGGCCTATAGGAGCGAAGAAGACGTATTCGAGGATTACACCGATGAAGAACGGGGTTCAATGTTTGGAATACCTCCAGCAACAGTATATGAAAATGTATCAGCTTTTGATTTATACCCCAAGAAAGTCGATATACTTTTAAATGGAAATGTATTTACAAAAGACATCATCAAATCCCTTAAATCAGCATCAACCAGTCAATGGATTAATGAATTGAAGTCCAGAATACTCGATACAAATGCCGATTTGGTGCGCTCCTACAAGAAAATCCACGAAACCGAAAATGCAACGGATTACGATATTGTGAACTGGGAAAAAATTAATCAGCTTCGTCATGATTTAATGAAAAACAAACTTAGCAAGCAGTCCCTATTCGAGGAGTTAAGATCGGCAATAGAAGAAGAAAATTATGAGGCCGTTTCAAAACTTCAAATCGAAATGCAGAAAAAAATGGCGGAACTGGAAAAGTTATATTATGTATACAAACGCAATCTTTTTGGAATAAAGTAAAGGGCTTATTGCCCATAAATATTTATCCAGAAAAAGAGATGGCCTTGGCCATCTCTTTTTCTGGTTTTAGTTTTATTTTACAATTTCAACTTTTTCCATTGTTATTTCTTTAATGCTTTGAGCCCCTGTCATTCTCATGACATCCTCAAGCTCGGCTCCAATTTTTTCGGTGTAAAGTTTTACACCCTCCTTTTCGCCTCCATAAACCGCAACGCCATAGGGCCTTCCAATCAATACACCGTCAGCTCCCAAAGCCAGAGCCTTAAATATATCTGTTCCCTTTCTGAACCCTCCGTCAATAAAGATTTTCATTTCCCCTTTACAGGCTTCAACAATACGGGGCAAAACCTCTATAGTAGATAGAGTATCATCTAAAACCCTACCCCCATGATTTGAGACAATTATTCCAGCAGCCCCTGCAGCTTTTGCTTTTAAAGCCCCTTCGACAGTCATTACTCCTTTAACGATAAATGGCAAATCAGTGCTCGCAATTATCTTCTTTAAAGATTCAACCGACTGCGGAAATAAAGGCTTGCCCATTTTTGCAAAAACAGTGAGTCCTGCAGCATCCACATCCATTGCAATAGCAATCACATTTCTTTCTTCTGCAAGTTTTATCTTTCTTATTACTTCTTGAACGCCCCACGGTTTTATTGTCGGTATGCCGCATCCCGACACTTCTCCAACCGCATCCAAAGGACCTATATATGATTCTTCAGGAATTCCGTCGCCTGTAAATGCTGCAGTTCCTGCTTCATAGCATCCTTTCACTACTGCGTCCGAATAGCTTGTATCTGTATGTCCTTCTCCATAATTAACTTTAACTCCGCCTATAGGCGCTGCGAAAAATGGATATTTGAATGTTCGTCCAAACATTTCAACACTCGCATCAATTTTCCCCGATTCATAAAGCGTATCCATGTGAATCTTAACATTTTTAAGTTGCTCAACATTTCTAATAAATCCGTTTCCAGAACCTTTGCCTCCCATACCCGGCACCTGTCCCCTGCATACAAGGCCGTTGCACTCTAAACAAACCTTGCACTTGCCAGAAATTTTTTCTCTCGCATTATTTCTTACATCAATATAATCCATTAAATTATATCCTCCCTGTAAATTCTATTTTATATAGATCAGTTCTTCTATGTTTCAAAAGAGGCAACTCATTCCTGACCTTTTCAATTATATCTTTTTCAATTTCACATATCATCAAAGCTTCTTTATCGTCAAGCTGCTGTTTTACACTTCCCCATGGATCAACAAAAATCGTATGTCCATAGGCATGATAAGATGCATTCCAATCAACTGCAGGTGAAACCGCAGCAAAATAAACTTGATTATCCAACGCCCTTGCTTTTGCTGTCATTTCCCAATGAGCAGATCCTGTAATCCTATTGAAGGCAGCAGGAACTACAATCAATTCTGCCCCCTTCAAGGCCATAAGCCTCATAAGTTCCGGAAATCGCATATCATAACATATTGCCAATCCCACAAGTCCAAAAGGAGTCTCAAAAACTGTTACATCTCGTCCCGGTGTCAGTGTTTCCGATTCTTTAAAACGTATTCCACCCTCTATGTCTATGTCGAAGAGGTGCATTTTCCGATGTTTTGCAACAATTTCCCCTTTCGGGTTCAGCACAAATGAAGTGTTAAATACCTTTCCTTCCTCAATTTCAGGAATTGAGCCCGCCACAATATAAACTCCATTCTCAATTGCAGCTTTTGACATTTCTTTTATTGTTTTTCCCGAAGCATCCTCTGCATATTTTCTAAAATACTTGTTGTCATAAGGACAATTAAACATTTCAGGAAGCACAATCATGTCTGCCCCTTCGATTGATGCTTTTTTTATCATTTCACAAGCTTTGTTAATGTTAGCATTTTTATCCTCAGTTACATTCATTTGCACTAATCCAAGTTTCATTTCAATCCTCCTCAGATTAAATTATGATTTTCTTTTTACAACTTTCGCAGGTTCCATGCAATACCATAAGCAAATCTTCTACTTCCACCTTATACGAATTTTCAACACTGCTGGTTATATCAATAAGATCCATCACAAGCTTTGGATCATCAATGTCAAAAATCTCACCACAGCTATCACATTTAAAATGAATATGCAGCTTTTTCCCACTAAATATTTTCAGTTCATAATATCTATGTTTACCTATCGCTATTTCTTCGATAATTTGATTCTTCTTTAGTATGTCTATTGTCCTATAGACCGTCGGCAAGCTTATCCCTTTTGCTTTAACCAATTCATACACGTCTTCAGGCTTCAAATGCTTTTTGCTATCCAAAAATATTCTAATAATCTCTTTTCTTGAAGAAGTGAGTTTGAAATTTTTTTTTCTCAAAATGTCTTCTATCATGCACACTTTATCGTTCATATTATCACATCCATTATTTATTGGAGAAAGCGAGATTTTTATCTCGCTTTCCATCTTTAATTCTCGCAAACAGAATTATTTGATTCAATTTCTCCCTCAAGATATTTCCTTACTGCTTCTTCTACATTTCCCGACATGCCAACAATTACCTTGATATTATTTTTCCTAAACAATTCCTGCGCAGACGCTCCCATTCCTCCCGAAATTATCATATCAACATTCTTTTCGGCAAGAAATTTGGGCAAAAAGCCCGGCTTATGTCCCGGGTAAACCAGAAATCCTTTATTAGTTATTTCTTTTCCTTCAACATCAAAAATTTCATACCCATCGCAATGCCCGAAATGTTCTGAAATCGTTTCATCTCTCTTTGCTACCGCTATCCTAATTTCAAGCACCCCCCGATTTTTTCTTAAAAATATCATCTGATAGGGTAAAATATTATTCATAAATAGTTCGATTTTATTACTCTTCAGCTGTCAGCTCTTTGATTTTCTCATTGAATTCATCAAAAATACCGAATCCCATTTCTGGATACAACTCAACTTTTCCTTCATCGCAAAGTTCAACAAACTGAGAGTCAATTGGCAATTTGTGTATTATTTTCAAATCCATTTCCTTGGCAATTTCATCCAATTTGCTCTTTCCAAAAATATAGTTGCGTTTACCACAATCCGGGCACTCGTAATAGCTCATGTTCTCTATTACTCCCATTACAGGAATATTCATCATATTAGCCATATTTATTGATTTTTTTACAATCAAATTAACCAGGTCTTGCGGCGCCGTAACAACAATAATTCCATCAACTGAAACTGATTGCATTACTGTAAGAGATACATCTCCAGTTCCGGGCGGCAAATCGATTACAAGATAATCAAGCTCTCCCCAGTTTACATCGGTATAAAATTGTTTTACCGTGCTTCCAAGAAGCGGTCCTCTCCAAATAACAGGTGAATCCTCTTCTTTTATTAAAAGATTCAATGAAATAACTTTAATTCCATTTTGTGTTTCTACCGGGTTTATTGATTTTTCATCTCCGGTTGCTCGCTGAGCGTTGATTCCGAAAATTTTCGGAATGCTAGGCCCTGTTATGTCAGCATCCATTATTCCAACCTTGTAGCCTTGCTTGCTTAGCGCCAAAGCCACCAATGATGTTACCGATGATTTTCCAACTCCGCCTTTTCCACTCATTACTGCGATAACTTTTTTAATATTGCTGCTGTCATTTGTTCTCTCTTTACGTATTTCCATAGTATTCCTCCTATAAATAGCATATGCTAATTATAGTACAACACGATAATATTTTCAATGAAAATCCTTCTCAATTGCCAACAATGCCTCCTTATTTGCTATAATGAAATGTATGACTATGAAAGGAGTATACTATGTCAAATTATAAATTAATTGCCACGGCAACCTTTGGGTTGGAATCCGTTGTAGCCAAAGAGCTTAAGGAGCTTGGCTTTAAAGATTTGAAAATTTTCAATGGAGGTGTTGAGTTTTCAGGTAGTGAAAAGGATATCTGCAAATGCAATTTATGGCTTCGAGCAGCAGACCGTGTTTTCATTAAACTTGCAGAATTCAATGCCACAAGCTTTGAAGCCTTGTTTCAAAATGTAAAAAAAATAAAGTGGAACTCATATCTTTCTAAAGATGCTTGTTTCCCTGTATATGCAAAATCAGTCAAATCAAAGCTTTTCAGTCTTTCAGACATACAATCCATATCTAAAAAAGCTGTTGTCGAAGCTATGAAGGAAATCTATAGCTTGGAGTGGTTTGAAGAAACAGGATCTCGCTTTCCAATACACATTGCAATTCTCAAGGACCAGGCAAGCGTACTCATGGACACAAGCGGCGAAGGCCTCCACAAGAGAGGCTACCGAATAGAACCTGTTCTTGCTCCATTGAAGGAAACCTTGGCCGCAGCCTTGGTATTGCTTAGCAATTGGTATCCTGACAAAACCTTGATAGACCCATTCTGCGGTTCGGGAACCATACCTATCGAAGCAGCAATGATAGCCCACAATATAGCTCCCGGTTTAAACCGCAAATTTATTTCCGAAACATGGGATTTCATACCTGAATCGATGTGGAAAGAAGTCCGCAAAGAAGCATATTCATCTATTGATTTTGATAAGTCCTTAAACATACAAGGATATGACATAGACAAACGAGCAATCAAAGCGGCCAAGATAAACGCCGCCGAAGCCGGCGTCGAAGATTCAATTCATTTCCAAGTTCGCGATATTTCCGAGCTAAGCTCAAACAAGAAAAACGGATGCGTAATCACAAACCCACCCTATGGAGAAAGATTAGAGTCACAGGAATCGGCCGAAAAACTTTACCGAATCATGGGAGAAAAACTTAAACATCTTGACAGATGGTCCTACTTCATAATAACCTCTCATGAACACTTTGAATCGGCTTTCGCAATCAAATCAGATAAAAACAGAAAGCTATACAACGGGCGTATTAAAAGCTATTATTATCAATACTTTAGCAGGGAATGGGGGAATTAAATTGACCCAAATTCTAGTTTTTTTAATTATAGGCATACTTATAGGATCAATCGCAAATCTAAGCAAAAAAACAGTCCTGTTGAATTCAAAACTGCAATTCATAGGACTGGTGTTTCTTTTATTCTTTATGGGTGCTTCGATAGGAATGAACAAAAGTCTTTTGTCCAATTTAAAAACCATTGGCATTGACTCCTTCACATATGCAATAAGCACAATATTTTTCAGCACTCTTTTTGTCTATATCGCTACAAAAAGATTCTTTGAAAGGAGTTAACCATGTCGCTTGCAATTATCATATCAGTCTGTTCCGGCATTTTCTTCGGATTTGTTTTTCTTCCAATGGAGATGAAGCCTTTAATTGAGCATGCCTCAGGTTATGCCTTAAACTTTCTTATTCTTACGGTAGGAATTGAATTGGGATACAATCGCAGTGTTTTTCATCGATTAAGGGTTTTGGGTCCCAAGGTGTTATTGATACCCTTTTCAATCGTTTTGGGAAGTCTGACAGGCGGTTTCTTGGCCGCATTCATCCTTCATCGTGAAATCGGAATAAGCCTCTCTATTGCCTCCGGCTTCGGCTGGTACAGCCTATCAGGAATCCTTTTGACACGATTGGTAAATGCTGAAGTCGGCGCAATTGCTTTTCTATGTAACGTTTTCAGAGAATTAATGGCAGTATTGATTATCCCAGTGATTGCCAAGCACCTCAACTTTTTAACAAGCATAGCTCCGGCAGGCGCAACAAGCATGGATTCCACACTTCCTATCATATCCAAATCCACTGATAGCGAGACATCATTGATAGCCTTTATAAATGGATTTACTCTTTCAGCGCTTGTTCCTTTTCTTGTTCCATTTTTCCTCCATTTTTAAACAGTTTTCATAAGTATGTCGTTTGCCACGACTAAATCAAGAACTGCAAATCCTACTGTTTCGAATACAGTTATCCCACCGGAATCTTTGTATTTCTTTTTTGGAGAAATATATGAAGCAATCTCAGATTCAACATCACTAATTTTAATAATCCCCATTTCAATGGGCTTAAGCAGGTCCCCTGATTCCTTCAATACGCCCTCCAGGTTATCCACCAATATGAAAGATGCCTTTTCCATTATATCCTCGTGAATTTCCTGCATATCCGGTCGAAATGAACCTACTGCATTTATATGAACATTCTCTTTAATCATATCTTTCCTTATAATAGGTGTATGTGATGTAGTAACTGTATTTATTATATCTGCATTTTTTACTGCTTCTTCTACGGTTTCGCATGCAACAAATTCAGTTTTAAACCTATCTTTGAAACGATTTTTCATTTCTTTAGCAAATAATTTTGTTTTATCATAGTTTCTTGCGGCAATATTCACCTTATCAATATTCCTTACAGTCAAAAGGCCTTCAATCTGGCATGGAGCCTGTCCGCCTGTGCCGATGATTGCCGCTGTCTTAACCGATTCCCTACAAATAAGATCTGTGGCAACCGCCGTAATTGCCCCTGTTCTGATTTCGGTGAGCCTAGTACCGTTTATCATAGCTTTTACGTATCCCGTTTCTCCGTCAAGCAATATCATCTGGGATGGCACATTATCCAGTCCCATTTTTGCATTGCCAGGAAAAACCGAAACTATTTTTATTCCTATCAAATTCATTGACTCTATAAGCCCCGGCATAAATAGACATGTTCCCTGCTTACTTTCAAATGAAAGGCTTGTTCTAACCGGTATTTGCGCCTTTCCTTTTTCATGAAGAAGCAAGGCTTTTTTTACCGATTCAATTGCTTCCGCCATTGTGTAGTTATCATCTATCATTTTTTTGTCTATCTGGATCATTTTACTATCTCCTTGTAATGGTTTATTAAACACACTAATTATAACATTTTACTCATATAAGTCGGTGCTTAAATACCTTTCTCCAGAGCTTGCAGACAAGGTCAAGATTCTTATCTCTTTGTCCGGTTCTATCCTTGAAAGCAATTTTCTTACTGCGGCCAGGTTCGCTCCGGTCGAAATTCCAACCATGAGTCCATCTTTTCTTGCAAGGAATCTGGCTTCTTTGTATGCTTCTTCATTGTCTATCAAAATCATTTCATCCAATATACTCATATTTAAAATATCAGGAACAAATCCGGCGCCTATTCCCTGCAATTTATGTGGCCCCGCTTTCTTGCCTGAAACAACCGCGGAACCGGAAGGCTCAACTCCTATGATTTTTATATCCATAAGCTTTTCTTTAAGGACTTTTCCAACGCCTGTAATTGTTCCGCCTGTCCCTATTCCGTTAACAAAATAATCCAATCTATTTTCCATCTGTTTTAGTATTTCAATGGCAGTGCCTTCCTCATGCGCTTTTGCATTGTCTTTATTTCCAAATTGATTTGCCACAAAATACTCTGAATTATTTTTCTTCAATGCTTTCGCTGCTTCTATTGCCCCTTTCATTCCATCTTCCTTAGGGGTCAAGATCAATTCCGCGCCATAGGCCTTCATTATCTTTTGTCTCTCAATGCTCATGTTTTCAGGCATAACAATAATAACGCGATAGCCTTTAACAGCACCTACAAGGCTTAGGCCAATTCCGGTGTTGCCACTTGTCGCTTCAACAATAGTGCCACCCGCTTTTATTTCCATTCGTTTTTCAGCCTCTTCTATTATCTTGGCGGCCGGCCTATCCTTTATACTTCCTCCGGGATTATGGAATTCAAGCTTTAAAAAAACATCAACACCCGGTTTTGAATAGGACTCAAGTCTTACAATGGGTGTATCTCCGATCATTTCAAGAACATTGTTGTATATTTTCATAAAACCTCCTAGATAGCTTCACGTTCATCAAAACTGTCCAAACGTTCTTCTAGCATTTTTATTTTTTCCTTCATTGATTCCAATTCTTTTTCAAGAGGATCAGGAATATGAATCTGATCAAGATCGGCGAACTCCTTTGATTGTCTTATAGCATGAATCTTTGTATCTCTTTTTCTTACAACCCTGGCAGGTATTCCTACTGCTGTTGAGTCTGAAGGTATATCCTTAAGCACAACGGAACCGGCGCCTATTTTCGAGCGATCCCCAATTTTAAGAGGGCCTAGTACCCTTACGCCCGAGCTTATCATGACATCGTTTCCTATTGTAGGGTGCCTTTTGCCCGTATCTTTACCGGTGCCTCCGAGGGTAACACCTTGATAAATTGTTACGTTTCTACCTATCTCAGCGGTTTCGCCTATTACAACTCCCATTCCATGATCTATGAATAGGTTTTCTTTAATCTTTGCTCCGGGATGAATTTCAATGCCAGTCAGGAACCTGCTTATTTGAGATAGAAATCTAGCCGTAACCTTATACCCCTTAAGGTAAAGGGCATGATTCAAGCGATGTGAAGCAATTGAAAAAACACAAGGATGACATATCATGGCCTCAAATCGACTATTAACTGCCGGGTCCCTATCTATTATTGAATCTAAATACTTTCCAAAAGATTTAAATCTATTCATCTTTTCTCCTCCTTAAAATAAAAATCTGCCCCTGTGCAACTCACAGAGGCAGATTGGTATCCGCTTTTCCACTCTATCGAGACAATTATCTCTCATATTTTTTAACGGTATAAACCGGAACAGCCTACTAGATTCAACTGTCAGCTCATAGGTGCAATTCGTCCCGCTTCCAACCGTGAAGCAATTACAGCGTACATGCTTCCTCTCTGTCCGTTTATTCGGGATTACTCTCCTACTCATAGCCTTTATTATTATATTAGGGGAATGATATCACAGATTCAAAGCTATTGCAAATTTTTTTATCGTTCCTCTCTGAAATATGGGTTCCCCAAGCCCTCTGGAGGCATGTTCTCCCTGTTTTTCCTAAGAGATATTATTATTAAAACTATTATTGTCGCCAAATACGGAAACATGTCTACAATGTATTGCGAAATGCTTAAGTCAAACTTTTGGAGTCTAAATCCGATTATGTCCAATCCTCCAAAAAAATATGATCCCAATATCGCCTTGTTAGGATTCCAAGTACTGAATATTACCAAAGCAACGGCTATCCATCCTCTTCCGGCCGTTACGTTTTCCTGCCAGGCCGGAACATAAACCAATGAAAGATAGGCTCCGCCTAATCCGCATAATGCACTGCCAAACAGGATATGAGCATATTTATACAGGTTTATATTTATTCCGCTTGAATCTGCAGCTGAAGGATTTTCTCCGACCATCCTCATATTTAGGCCCCAACGGGTGCGGTACATATATATACCCAGCAAAATCGCTGTTACATATCCCAAGTAAATGAATATATTTTGATTAAACAATATTTTTCCCAAAATCGGTATATCGCTGAGTCCGGGTATTTCAAAAGCCTTGAAAAAACTTCCGACTTTTATAGGCACAACCTGCCCCATAAGGCTCTTGCCCGCAAAACCCGATAAACCTGTTCCGAGAATAGTAAGAGACAATCCTGTTACAACTTGATTTGCCTTTAGAGAAACTGTTAGAAATGCAAATATCAATCCTCCGAAAGCACCCGCGGTTGCAGCTCCTAGAAGAGCCATGTACGGACTTGAAGTCAACAGTCCTATTTTGAATCCGGCAACTGCTCCCATCAACATTAGACCCTCAACTCCAAGATTCAGATTGCCTACTTTTTCAGTAATTATTTCTCCAAGGGTTGCAAATAGCAAAGGGGTTCCAGCCTGCACAGCTGCATTAAGAAATACGATTATGGCCATTTACATCCCCTCCTTTTTAATTCTATTATTCTTGAATATTATTTGATACTTAACAAAAAACTCGCTGCCAAGAACAAACAGCAATATCATTCCCTGCAGTATCTGAGCCGCAGACTGCGGAATTTGAAAAGCTGTTTGTATATAAGAACCGCCCTGAATAAGAATCGCAAACAAGAACGATACAACAACAATCAAAGGCGCGCTTAAACCGGAGAGCCATGTTACAATGATTGCCGTGTAACCAACACCGCCAGTCACTTCAACCGAAAGAGTACCACTGACGGCGGAAGCCTGAATCATTCCAGCTATACCTGCAAGTGCTCCGCCTATAAACATTGCCTCTAAAATTATACTCCTTACATTCATACCTGCATAAGCGCCTGTATTTTCACTCTCGCCTATTACATTTATTTCATAACCTTTTTTGGTGTAATGTATAAAAATATAAATAACTGCCGTCAAGACAAGTGCAATAATCCATCCTATATGAACACCTAAGAATTCAGGCAGAACCGCATTTGATGTAAAGTTTGGAATTTTAGGAAATCCAAGGGCATTTTTGTCCTTCCAAGGCCCATATTGCAAATAAGTTATCCACTTCAATGCAACGTAATTCATCATTAGGGTAAACAGAACCTCATTTGTTCCGTATTTAGCCTTGAAATATGCCGGTATAAGTGCCCATAAACCGCCTCCAATTGCTCCTGCAATAAGCATAACAGTTAAAAGCGCCAGCCTATTCATATCGGGATAGCTCAATGCAAAATAACTCGCAACAAAGGCTCCCATAATCATTTGTCCTTCGGCTCCGATATTCCAAAATTTCATTTTAAATGCCATAAGTATTCCCAGTGATGTTATAGTTAGCGGAATAGTACTTATTATAGTTTCTTTAAATCTGTAGACCGACCCAAAAGAACCCTCGAGCATCGATATATATACTTTTATCGGATCATGTCCAAGGAAAACAATAAACAAGGCCGACAGCATCAACGCCATTATTACTGCTGCTATTCTCGTAAAAATATTCCTGTTTTTGCTTACTTCAGACCGCGCGGCTATTCTTATCATGATATCTCGTCAACTCCTTTGTCCAAGGAATTGCCAGCCATCATATAGCCCAAATCCTCTTTAGTCGCTTGATGTCCGTCCAATGTACCTATGAGTTTTCCGTTGCAAAGAACCATTATTCTGTCGCACATCTCTATGAGTACATCAAGATCCTCTCCTATGAATAAAACAGCAACGCCACTCTTCTTTTGATCATTTATCAAATCATAAACAAGGTGAGCCGATCCAACATCAAGCCCTCTTGCCGGATAAGCAGTAATCATAATTTGCGGCTTCGTCTCGATTTCCCTTCCAAGCAGAACCTTCTGAATATTGCCTCCTGAAAGCATGCTGACCTTTGTATATATGTCAGGGGTCGAAATGTTTAGCTTTTCGACTAAGTTAGCCGCCTTCTTTCTTGACTTTTTCTTTGAAAGAAATAATCCCTTCTGGCTTTGATATTCCTTTAAAAGAACATTGTCCACAATATCCATCGAAGCAATCAGACCCATTCCCAATCTATCTTCCGGAACAAAACTCATGCTTATTCCCATTTTTATGATTTCCCTTGGAGACTTGCCTACAAGATTGCTTTTGCCGAATTTAATTTTCCCGCTGTGTATTTTTTGTAAACCGGCAATGGCCTCGCACAGTTCTTTCTGTCCGCTACCGGCAACGCCGGCAACTCCTAGGACCTCTCCACTGCTCAAATCAAATGTTATGTCTTTAAGAACCTTTACACGTTCCGCATTCTTAACCGTTAATCCACTTACTCTAAGCAATAATTTTTTATCTTTAGTTTCAGGCCTGTTAATTGATAAATTCATAGACTTGCCAACCATTTTGTCAGTAAGTTCATGTGAATCTAAATTCTTGTTGTGAACAGTTTCGATGTATTCGCCTTTTCTCAGTATTGTTATCTTATCGCTTATTTCAAGCACTTCATTCAATTTATGTGTTATTATCACAATTGCGCAACCGCTTTTTTTCATTCTTTTTATAATTTCAAATAATTTTCTTGTCTCCTGTGGAGTCAAGACAGCAGTTGGCTCATCAAGTATAAGTATCTTTGCTCCACTATAAAGAACCTTTAAAATTTCAACCCGCTGCTTCTCTGCAATGGACATGTCATAAATCTTTTTATCCGGATCAATTTCCAATCCGTAACGTTCGGAAAGATACCTTATCTCCTCCGTAATTTTTCCACCGTTAATAAACGGCATCCCCTTTTGACCCGCAATTATATTTTCTTTAGCTGTCAAAACATCAACTAATTTAAAATGTTGGTGAACCATTCCGATTCCCAACCCTATAGCTAGCTTTGGCGTCGTTATATCTACTTTTTGTCCTTCTACAAAAACAAAACCACTGTCAGGCTGGTAAATGCCTGACAGTATGTTCATTAATGTACTTTTTCCTGCGCCATTCTCACCCAGCAGGGAATGAACTTCCCCGCCGTATAATGTGAGATATACATCTTTGTTGGCTTGGACTTTTCCAAATGTTTTTGTAATATTCTGCATCTCTACCAATACTTTTTTATCTTGCAACATATCATCACCCGATTATTCTATTTTTCCTTCTACGCCTTTAACAAACCAATCCATTGAAAGCATTTCTCCATCGCTCATTACTTTTCCATCTTCAACCTTCAATGTTCCTTCTTGGTCGTAAAGAGGTCCTGCAAAAACTATGAGGCTTCCATCAGCCAAGGCTGCAGTTGCTTCGTCAACTATTGCTTGGGCTTCTGCCGGAGCATTTTTAGTGAATTCAGCAAGCTTTACAACTCCATCGTCCATTCCGCCCCAATAAGGTTCGTTTGTCCATTCACCTTTCATTATCTTATCAACTTGCTCTGTGTAATATGGTCCCCAATCCCAGATAGGAGCAGTCATGTATGCATTAGGTGCAGCTGCTTTCATGTCAGTGTGGTAACCGATTGAGAAAGCGCCTCTTTCTTCGGCTGCCTGTTGAGGTCCTGCTGTATCCTGATGCTGAGCTATTACATCCGCGCCTTCATCAAGAAGTGCCTTTGCTGCTTCTTTTTCATTTGCAGGATCATACCAGGTGTGAGTCCATCTTACAGCTACTGTAGCATTTTCATTTACAGATTGTACTCCCAATGTGAATGCGTTGATTCCTCTTATTACTTCAGGTATCTCATATGCTGCAACATATCCTATTTTGTCGCTTTCAGTTTTAAGGCCCGCTACGATTCCCGACAAATATCTTGCTTCATATATTCTTCCAAAGTAATTGTTCATATTAGGTGCATCCTTATATCCTGAGCAATGCAAGAATGTAACTTCTGGGTACTCTTCAGCTACCTTGGCTACATAATCCATGTATCCGAAGCTTGTTGCAAATATGACTTTTGCTCCTTGGTCTATCATATCTTTCATAACCTTTTCTACTTCAGGTCCTTCAGGTACGGATTCCTTGTAAAGAGTCTCGACTCCGAGTTCTTCCTCAAGGTAAAGTCTTGCTTCATTGTGAGTGTAGGTCCATCCGCCATCTCCTATCGGTCCTACATAAACAAATCCTACTTTAAATGCTTCTTCCGGAGTAGCCTCTTCAGCTTCAGTTACAGGCTCT
>CAZTZB010000002.1:0-7429 GCA_964617505.1 uncultured Peptostreptococcaceae bacterium
TTTCATTTCTTGTAAGTTCGAGCCCCTCTGCATTCTTGATTCCACCCTTTGGCTCATAGCCTATGCCCGTAAGTTCGTATTCCTTTCCGTCGAACCATAGGTGTTTTACCGTCATTTCATTTTTAGTAAGCGTACCTGTTTTGTCTGTGGCTATTACATTGGTTGAACCCAAGGTTTCAACGGATGACAACTTTCTTATTACGGCATTTTTCTTTGCAAGCCGTCCTACACCGTTTGACAAAGCAACTGTGACCTGCATAGGCAGAGCCTGCGGCACGACTGCAACTGCTATTCCAAGCCCATAAATTAGCGCAAAGTTCATTCCCAGCCCCTGGCTTATACTAATACCAAACAATACCAACCCTATAAAAACTGCAAAAATTGCGATTCTATTGGCTATTGCCCTCATCTCAATTTGGAGAGGTGACGAGGAAGAATCCTCCTCCTGAGTCATATCTGCTATCTTGCCCAGTTCTGTCTCCATTCCTGTCCCAACGACTATACCCTTTGCATTTCCGGATGCAACCGTCGTTCCAAGATAAGCCATATTGTCCCTGTCGGCAAGAATAGCCTGCTTCTTCAATGTATCTGAATTCTTCTCTTGAGGCATGGATTCTCCCGTCAGAGAGAAGTCGTTGGTCCTAAAATTGAAAGCCTCAATTATGCGTATGTCTGCGGGAATCTTGTCTCCTTCTTCAAGGTAGATTACATCTCCCGGAACAAGTTCCGTTTGAATAATTTCCTTCAATTCCCCGTCCCTATATGCCTTGGACGGCGACTGCACCAGCTTTTTTAAGGACTCCATTATATTCTCAGCCTTGTTCTCCTGAAAATATCCTATGGAAGCATTGACAATAACAATAATTCCCATGATTATAGCATCGTTAAAATTGCCTATAAGAAGCGACATGAAGGCCGCAACCATAAGCAGAATAACCAAAACATCCTTAAATTGGTAGATAAACATTTTCCACTTGGGGATGCGTGGTTTTGCAGTCAACTCATTCTTGCCATACTTAAGCATTCTCTCTGACACTGCCGAAGAATCAAGTCCTCTTTGCGATGTTTCAAGAATGTCAAAAATTTCAACCGCACTTTTCATATAATAATCCATTTGCTTCATGAGTTATCCTCCATAAATATTCGATACCACCATGATACCCAAAAATAGCACTCCATAAATGAATTTGCCCTTTTACCTGAAAATAATTATTCAATTCTGCGTTAAACAAAAGAAAGCCCGGGCATACCTGCCCAGGCTCCGTCTATCATGCCTCGTATGCAACAATGCCTATCAGACCTGGCCCCGTATAAACCCCCATGACTGGCCCAAGTTGGGCAAAAAAACTTTCTTCAACATTTCCAATGGCACGTATCTTGTCCATTAGCTTCATCGCTTCTTCATCTGCGTTAGCGCTTATTACAGCCAAATTGAATGACTTTCCTGCGTATTTTTCCTTCATGAGGTCGAACATCCTGTTTACGGATTTCTTTCTCCCTCTTACTTTTGAGATTGTGTAATAGATTCCATTGTCGTTAATGCCTATGATAGGCTTTATGCCCAAAATCTCTCCAATTGTTCCCTCTACTAGGCCTATGCGTCCACCCAGTTTAAGATACTCAAGGGTCTTTACCACAAAGGTCAAATATAGGCTATCTCTGGTTTTAAGAATTTTTTCCATGATTTTGTCTAAATCATTGCTCTTTTCTCTTTCCTTCGCAGCCTCAATCGACAAGAATCCAAGTCCAAACGACAAGGATTTTGAATCCACCACTTCTATGTTCAAACCATCATAGCTATCTGCCACCTGGCGGACCATGTTGTATGTACCGCTAAGCCCAGATGAAATGAGTGATATGACCACATCTGTATATTCTTCAGCCTTAAGGCGATCGAGAAGCCTAATTACATCTCCCGGAAGAGGCAGAGAACTCTTTGGCACCTCTTTATCCAAACTCTCATATATCTGCTGAGGAGTTATATCCAAACGGTCTCTATACTCCCTCTCCTTGTAAATAACCCTTAATGGAAGCATTTCAATATTGTACGCCTTCATTTGATCGAAGGAAAGATCGCTGGTCGAATCCGTTACAATCGCTATTTTTTTCATTTTGATTGATCCCTTTCGAGTTTGCCTTATTGATTAATATTACCATATTACCCCTCACCTAACAAGATAAGACTTGCTCAACCTTGTATTCGATATATCTTGATATATAATAGAAATACAAAAGGAGATGATTAAAATGGGATTCTATGATTTTTCTAAAAAACAATATATTATAAACGCCGCTATTGGCAAAAACACTTCGCAGCTTACAAAAATTTCCAAGAGATACCCCAAAAAAACTTTTTTGCGCAACTATTTCAAGCATATGAGGCAGGCCATCAACCAATTCGCAAACCTGTTTTATTCCTCCGATGACAAAAGAGCCAGAAAACTCATGAGCCTTGACAAACAAGGGTCAAAAGCCTTTGTCGATTTAGCGGCTCTATATTTCACAATTGCCATGACATCTCGAAAGGAAAACATGCAATTGCTAAAAAAAATTAATATCTCGAGGCCTGCTCTTCTTGGAGAACTATACGATCAACTTAAATTTGATTCAGCGGAAAGAACGATCGGAAAGCAGCTCTTAAAGCAATCGGAACTCAATTTTTCAACCTTTACTGTTAATTGGTGCAAGCTTTTCTCCGAAAATATTCTACAAGTAAAAGAATCTGAGCTTTCTCAAACGGAAAATGAAGAGCTTCTTTCAATCATACATGGAAGCTTCCTCTTTTTTATGAAGGCCTTCACCTAATGCAATCTGCTTGAGTTTTTTAGCCTTGATTAAGTGCATCCACTTCCTTTTGAAGTTCTTCCTTTACAGGCAAAAACTCAAGCCCATTTTGAGTGCAAAAATCCTTTATGCTTATACTACCCTCGGGCATATCCATCCCCATAATTTTGCGGATACTTTCCGGAGTGATTCCCCAATCAAGCAAGTCTGCGAATGTTGTTTTGCCATTTATCGTTCTTTCACCAGATTCCTCTTCCGTCATCTCATCATCATCTGTCTCTAAGCCGGGAAATTCTTCCGCGCTATAGGCGCTTACATCAATCCCATTCCTTTCGATGTACTCTATCTCTTCTTCTGTCAACTCCGCCTTTTCCTTGAGAATGGCAACAGCCTCAAGCGGTAAAAAGGTTTCCTCTTCGATTTCATATGGAAGCCCCAAGTATAGCGCTACGAAAAATTTGACCGAACCATTTCCTATTTCAGTAGCTTCTTCTGCAAGGTTTCCATATATCAACTCAAGGTCTTTATTTTTAAACTCCCCAGGGTCTGTATCTTTAGGCAATACAAATGCCATCATCAAATCCTCTATAGGTATTCCAAAGGCCTCCGAAACATCAGTAAATGAATATGATCCTCTTATATCAGCAGGATTCGGCATTCCTTCGAATTCTCCTGCATCGTAAACAGCCGGCTCCTTTGACGCTTCGGTCTGCCAATACCCCAAAGAACTTGAAAAAGCTATAGATCCAAAGACCACCAAAAATATAATAATTCCAAGAACACCGCTTTTAATTTTCACTTCGGCCACCTCCCGTTTTTAACTCAACCGTCTCCGGAATTGGGCAAACTCCCTCGGAAGTGCATATCATACAACTTATGCATTGATGATCTCGAACCGTTTTCTTTTCATCGACCCGTATATTCATTGGACATGCCCTTCCGCAAGCCCCGCAGTCTATACACGTTGAAGTCTCTCTTTTTATCTTGAAAACCCTAAAAAGATTGAATATGCCTAGGAAAGCCCCAAAAGGACATGCATATTTACACCAGGGTCTTTCAACAAAAAGCGCCCCTATAATTGTTAACGCAAGTATAAGCAAGGCGGGCAAAGCCACTTCTCCTGTCCAAAAATTGAATAATGCATAGTATGGATCAACATTCACAAAGAGAAGAACCCCTGATTTTGCAGTAACATATACTACCCATGCCAAAACTGCATATCGTATATATCGCAATTTACTGTCGATGGAAACAGGCATGAATCTATTATATCTTTTCTTGAAAATTCTTTTACCCAGCTTCCCTATCCATTCCTGAAGGGTTCCCAAAGGACACACCCATCCACAAAAAACGGGTCCAAAAAACACAGACAGTGCTATAACTCCGTAGAGCATAACCAATGCCGACTCATGAATCTTTTGAACAAATGTGCCCGTTGTAATAGTTTGATACAAGGTCACTACTCCTCCAAATGGACAAAGCGCATGGAGCGATGCTGCAGACAAGAAAGGAATTCCTTGCCCGGATTCCTCTAAACCGTGATTTACCGCTATTGCCGCAATGAGTAAAAAGAAAAATGTTTGAATGTATGCCCTCACCTTTATTGTTTTCTTCATATACTCTCCCTTCACTTATATTAATTTCTTTTTATCTACCCTATTAATACTCCATCAAAGCAAAATAATGGTTGTCCCTAAGAACAACCATTATAATCTGCTTGTATGTTTTTTGTGTGATGGCAGGAATTCTAAGCAACCGTACCCCTTTTCTTGTCAAACTTTTTATAATCGCCATTTTCATATATTCCCTTTATTCCAGATACAACCTTCCAAACATCATGAAAAGAGGTATACAGGGGAACCGGAGCCAGGCGGATTATGTTTGGCGGCCTGAAATCGGGAACAATGCCCATCTCCTTAAGCGCCTCGTTTATGCGTACCGCCTCTTCGTGCTCAAGCGCCACATGTCCCCCTCTTTTTTCATTATTCCTCGGAGTTCCCACAGTAAAGCCATAGGGCCTCAAGCATTCATCTATCAGGAAGATCATGTAGGAAGTAAGCTCGAGTGATTTTTCTCTAAGATTTTCAATTCCGGCTTCTTCATAGAGTTTCAGGGAGCCTTCAAGGGGAGCCATTGAAAGCATGTGGGATGTTCCTATCTGCCATCCTCCAGCTGACCTGTTTTGATGAAACTCGTTTTCAAGATCAAATTGCTTGTTCTTTTCAACTCCATACCATCCGGCAAGTCCGACCTCCCTGTCGAAATGGCGCTTGTTTATATAGAATCCGCCAGTCCCACCGGGGCCGTTGTTGACATATTTGTAGTTGCACCAAAATGCAAAATCGGGTCCGTAATCGCTAAAGCTATGCGGCACCGCACCTATGGAATGAGCGCAATCGAAGCCTATCAGTATGCTCTTTTCATGTGCCCTTTCAGTTAGGCTCTCCATGTCAAGCAACTGTCCGCTCCTATAGAGTACAGATGGAAGCAGTATTAATGCTATATCATCATTCATCGCATCCGCTATCGCCTTCTCGTCTAGTGTCTTTCCGTCCGTGCTTTCAAATACAAGCAGATGCTCCTTCGGGTCATATCCCTTGGTCTTCATGAAGCTCTCTACGGCATATCTGTCAGACGGAAAAGTGAGGTTGTCCATTAGTATCTTCGTTCTATTTCCCTCAGGACGGTAGAATGTGGCCAAAAGCAGATGAAGATTTACGGTTGTGGACGAGTGAATCATAACCTCTTCCTTTTCAGCCCCTATGAGACCAGCCAGCTTTCCGGCAAGCATTTCGGGATAGTAAAACCATGGAGTTTTCGCCCCCATCCACCCATTTATTCCAAGTGTTTTCCACTCCTCCATGACCCTCAAAAGCGATGCCTCCGCATCGACAGACATGAGTCCGAGAGAATTCCCGTCCATGTAGATTGAATCCTTCAATAGATAAAATCTTTCCTTAAAGCCCTTCAATTTATCGTTTTCATCCCTTTTAATTGCCCAGCTTTCGTCGGTTGAAAATCTGCTTCCCATCGCCTGCCTCCTTAATTGCCGTTTTATTGATAAATCAACATCACACCAAGTTTTTGTTTATGCATTTCAAGTTGTAAATAAGATCTTTTTTTTCAGTTTCGCTTATCCCTTGGGTCATTCTGTTTTCAAAGGCTGCAATAACTTCCCACGCAGGTTCCATGAGCTCCCGCCCTTTTCCTGTTAATCTGATTTTGTTGACCCGTGCATCTTCATCGCTGGCCCTTCTTTCCAAAAGCCCTTTGGCCGCCAGCAAATCTACAAGACCCGTCAGTGTTGATGGCTTTACCTCAATGATTTCGTGTATTTCCTTTTGCATCAATACCCCTTTTTTCCAAAGGCAATTCAGAACCCTGAATTGCGCATATGTAATCCCAAAGGGATCTAGCAATCCGTTTAATAGGTAATTCGTTTTTCTTGCTATTTCCTGAATAAAATAGCCGGAATGACTGCTGAATTCATTTTGCGCCATAATGTTTAGCCTCCTAACTATTATTATAAAAGAAAAAAAATCAAAGTCAAGATGTTCCAAAATATTATTTAGTTTCCTAAATAATACCGCAAATAATGAGCGCCCCTAATCACTCCATTTCGCTTTTTAATGAAAAACTGAGGACTTCCCCGCAAAAAAGTCCAATCCTGTCAGCCTCTCCCGAAGGCATTTCCATTACCGATGCTGTCCCTTTATGGAAACCTCCGATCGACCACGGCTTAAGTTCTTTTTCAACTGCGATTATGCAATCCGACTTGTTCAGATAAACTGCGTCTATGGGCATCTTCATAAAAAACATGTGTATGGATGTGCATGGATTTATTAGCAGGGCTTCCAAATCCATGCCCGATTTTCCCATGAGTCCTAAAAATCTTTCCTCGAAGGTCTCCGTCATGCCAACATCCTTCATTATCCATTCTTTTCGATTTTCAGAATAAACTTTCAGTTTTTTCATGTCTACCTCCCAAAAATATCAATCAAGCGAATCACTGAGGGACCCAGTATTACTACAAAAATTGATGGAAAAATAAAAAACAACAAGGGGAAGAGTATTTTTACTGGAGCCTTCATGGCTTTTTCCTGAGCTTTTTGTTTGCGCTTTTCCCTCATTTGGACTGATTGTACACGAAGCACGTTTGTAATTGGCACTCCAAGCTCATCGGCTTGCATTACAGCCGCCAGGAAAGATGTCAGCTCTGATACGTCGCAACGGCCCCCCATGGCCGAAAGCGCTTGTTTCTTGCTGGATCCAAGCCTCATTTCCCCGATGGTTTTCTTGAATTCATCCGAAAGGGGCCCCTCCGTTTTTTCTACGATTTTTCCCAAGGCGCTATCGAATGAGATTCCCGCTTCAACGCAAACGGTAATCAGATCCAAAGCATCCGGCAATTCATGTTCAATCGTCAGTTTCCGTTCTTTCGCCGAATTTGCCAGCCAAATGCGAGGCAAGGCATTCGTGAATCCTGCAATCCCTATGATGGAAAACCAGGCATTGGCCGAATTGCCCATGCTCGCCAAAATATATGCTCCAATAAGCAAAGGCAAAACAAGGCCGGTACTAAGCCTTATGAATATCCACCGGCCTTGCGTCATGCCGCAAGGCGCTCCGGCTCTGGAAATACTCA
>CAZTZB010000002.1:7529-97821 GCA_964617505.1 uncultured Peptostreptococcaceae bacterium
AATATCCACCGGCCTTGCGTCATGCCGCAAGGCGCTCCGGCTCTGGAAATACTCAAGGCTATTTCACGAACTATTCTTTGAGGCGTAACCCTCTCGATGAAGATGCCGGTCCTTGAAGTCAGGGGTTTCACCACACGCTCGAAGAAAGGTATGTCGAGTTCGCCGTGACTCTTTTCCTTGCTCATTACACCCATCAATGATTCCATGCGTTTTTCGATTTTCACTCCATCTTTACCCAATTTAGTCAAAAACAATTGCATGATAAAAAAAACGCTCATTCCAACAGACAGGGCTATCGCTTGAGTCACAGTTCTCCACCTCCTACATTTTAATCGATACTATTTTTCTAATGACAAAATATCCCAGCACTTCGCTGATTGCGGCTCCCAACAGCATGATTTTCCCAATTGGCCTTTCAATGAGAAGACTCGTATATTCCTTATCAATCAGTGTGATTGCAATCCCCAGCACGATGGGCAGGAGAGAAATGATGATTCCCGACATCCTTCCCTGGGCAGTCAAGGTCCTGACTTCCGACTTTATTCGAATACGGTCCCTTATTGTTGCAGTAATTTGGTCAAGAATACCCGAAAGATTCCCTCCGGTCTGACGCTGAATCATTATGGCAGTCACCATCAGTTCCAGGTCTCGGCTTACAACCCTGTCCATCAAATTATGCAGGGCCTCATCTGTCTGAACTCCAAGCCGCATTTCATTGAGCATTTTTCCGAATTCTTCCGCCATTGGATTTGGCATCTCACGCACAACCGAATCGACCGACTGCATAAAGCTGTGACCAACCTTAAGGGAATTCGAAATCAGCGCAATCGCATCGCTAAGCTGACCGTTGAATGCTTTGTAGCGCTTGTGCTTTCTGCCTGAGATAAGTATCAGAGGAATAATTCCTCCAATCAGTGCCCCCCCGATGCTTAAAAAGACTGAGCCGAGCATCAATTGAAGAATCATGCCGACCAGTATCGATGAGGCCATCTGGAAAACCATGATTTCCTCGCCCCTTAGAAGCAACCCCGCTCTCAAGGCCTCCTTTTGGGCATATGCGGCGTACCGCTTTCCGAGCCCCATGGATTTGACCACCTTGCCCCATCTCTTGTAGATTCCGAGAGATTTGATGCTTGTCAGTTTTTTCCTTCTTGTTTTTTTCGCAGCTGGCTGTTTTTCCTTCCTGCTGGCATAGTAATTAACGCGCTCCTCAATGCTGTCATTGAAAACCGCTTTATACAGAAAAAGATACGTCAGCAAAAATATTGACATGCCCGAAAATAAAATTATCGCTATAATCATGAATTTCACTCCTTGAGCAATGTATTGGCAATGCCTTTAGATTCAAATTCCTTCATGAAGCTTGGCATGATGTCAGTAAATTCAAAACTGCCCTTGACCTTTCCATCAGGCGCAATGCCCTGCTGTACATACTTGAATATGTCCTGCATGATAATCACATCGCCCTCTATACCCTGAATCTCTGTAATATGGGTGATTTTGCGGGAGCCATCCTTCATTCGTGACTGGTGGATTACCAGGTGCAAGGCTGCACCTATCTGTTCCCTTATAGCTTTTACGGGCAAATCCATCCCAGCCATAAGAACCATTGTCTCCAGCCTCGCAATCATGTCCCTCGGCGAATTGGCATGTCCTGTGGTTATGGAGCCGTCGTGGCCCGTGTTCATGGCCTGAAGCATGTCCAGAGCTTCTCCCGATCTGACCTCCCCTACGACTATTCGATCGGGACGCATCCTAAGGCTGTTCTTAACCAAATCCCTTATTGTGACAGCTCCGCTGCCTTCAATATTCGCAGGACGTGTTTCAAGCCTGACTATGTTCATCTGGTCAAGCCTCAGCTCAGCAGCATCCTCGATTGTCACGATCCTTTCCGAATCAGGTATGAAAGAAGACAGTACATTGAGGGTTGTTGTCTTTCCGCTGCCGGTTCCTCCCGAAACAATTATGTTAAGCCTCGCAAGCACGCAAGCTTTTATGAACTCCGCCATTTGAGAAGACAGTGTACCGAATGATACAAGGTCCCTAACCTGGAACGGATTTTCCGAAAATTTACGTATTGTGATGGATGCCCCATCAATGGCCAAAGGAGGTATTATGGCATTAACCCGAGAACCGTTCGGCAAACGGGCGTCAACCATCGGCGAGCTTTCATCAATACGCCTGCCTAAGGGAGCCACAATCTTTTCTATTATATGGCTTACATGGGCGTTATCCTTGAATCCCTTGTCAGTTAGAATAAGCTTGCCTTTTTTTTCGATAAAAATCCTGTCATACCTGTTCACCATTATTTCCGTGACTTCTTCATCCCGAAGATAAGGTGTTATGGGTCCGAATCCGGTGATTTCATCCATTATCTCTTGAAGAATCTCAAGAAAATCCTTGTGGCTGATTTCCACCTCGTCTTCCTCTGTAATCTTCTGCAGTATTTTTTCGATTTCCTCTTCCAAAAGCTGCTGATTGTCGTCCATGCTTTCGAAATCTATGCTGTATTCCTCGACAATCCGATTCTGCACCTTTTCTATCAGATCAGCATAATCCCTCTTGCCGATATGATTTCGGATTACAGACGTTTTTTTAATCTCGCTATTTATTCCCTGTGTTTTTTGCAATCTGTCCTTAAGTGTCATCTCTGTCACCCCTTACGACTTCAGTATGCTTTTGGTAATCCTGTCAAATGCCTTGTTCGTTCGGTTTGGCCCTTTTATGTTTATGTGCGGTTCGCCCTTGTTCACAGCCTTAGTCAGCGATTTCTTTCCTTCCGGAATCATATAGGATATCTTCTTCTCGAAGATTCGCTCCAAATCGGAATAGCTTATCCCCAACTTGGAATTGGCCATGTTGACGAGAATTTTAACCTTTTCATCCGGATATTCAAGGGATTTCATTATTTCAAGTCCTATCTTTACATTCTTTACAGAAACTATATCCATTGGAGACACCATGAGAATCTCATCGGAGCTGTCAAGTGCAGAAAGCGTGACGTCGCTAAAATTGCTCGCCGTGTCTATTATGACATAATCATAAGACTGCCTCAATAGTTCGAGTACGTTCCGCATCGTCTCTCCGCTTACGTACTCGGCATATTCCGGGCTTGGAGGCGACGGTAGAATCATCAGATTCGGCATGTACTCGATCATGAAGCCGTGTATGATAGCCTGGTCTATATCAGAGGTCTCATCCATGAGGTCCGCAATGGTTTTTTCAGGCTCCAGATTCGCCATTATGGCGATATCTCCGAATTGAAGGTCGAGGTCGACAAGCGCCACTCTTTTGTCGCTCTTCTTCACAATGTCCACAGCAAGATTCAAGGCTATAGTCGTCTTTCCGGCCCCACCCTTTGTGCTGAAAACACTTATCAGCCTTCCGATTTTTTTGTCCTGCCGCACCTTGTTCTTTGCGGTTTTGACCGCTGTATTCTTTTTGTATGTCAAACGAATTGTGCTTATAAGGTTGTTGAGATCGAGGGGCAGGGTAAGATAATCCTTTGCTCCGCTTACCATAGCCCGTCTGACATGTTCCGTGCTTTCTTCCTTTGACATTATTATGACAGCGGTGTCGCGGGAATCCTCCATGATTTTTTCGCAAGCCTCGTACCCGTCCATCCCCTGCATATCTGAATATATAAGCACTATGTCGGGCTTGAGTCTGCTGGCCAATTCTACGGCCATTGGTCCGGTGTCCGCCTCTCCCGCCACTTGTATGATTCTTTCTGTCATGAGATACCTCTTGATCAATTCGCGGGTATCCCTTCTGTTCTCAGCAATCAGAACACTGATTTTTTTACCCATTCCTTCACCTCCCCTATCTGGGAATCGAAATCTTGCCCTTGTCGGTCACAAGGTCGTCCCTTACAACTCCAGGCGTAAAACATATCGAATCGTCTCCGAATGGCCTCAGTGCGAATTTGATGCTTCCCATTTCTTCGCCGAGCACGAGTTTTTCGCCTTCTTCTGCCGTCACTGCAACAGTAACAGCATAGTTATTTGGAATTTCCTCTCTCTCCTCTTCATCCGTTCTCAGTTTTTCCTTGCTTACGGCAAGGACTTGTATGTTTTGAAGCAACAAAATTGATGTTTCCGGCATATAAATCTTCGAATTGGCCGTTTCAATGCTCTTTTCATAAGCCGTTATATAAATGTCCACATGGTCGTTCGGTTTTATCATGTCGCCTACACCGCTGAATTCATCAGTATTGACTGAAATAGCCCTCTTGTTTTGGGGAACGAAAAAAGTCAGGTCCTTTTCATCATCATCGACAAGCCGTTCCTCTACGAATATCTCCCCTTCCACAATCCTGTCCTTTGCGGTTTTGCCTACAATTTCTTTCATGTCCGACAACGCCGAGCCTGGAACATATGCATCGATACTTATCTCCATTTTTTCAACATCGGCGTTGCTTATTTCGCTGCCTGGCGCCAAGTCTGTTTTAGCAATAAATATGATTCTTTCGGCCTTCGTTTCCTGGGTTTCGTCCATGCCTCCGAGAAACTGATATATCAGATAAGCGGATAAAACCGCAAAGAAAAGCGCCGCAAGCAATATTTTCTTTTTTGTCTTCATTTGCGTCCTCCCGTCATTGCATCAATTTCAACCCGTTTGTGCCGTAATAGTTCACCGCAACATCAATGTCCGCGTTGGTAACGTATTCAAGAAATCTTCCGATAACGACAGCATCATTGTTTACCGTTTGGGTATCCTCAACGTAAAATATGGCAAATCCGCTTACCTCTATCTGGTCCCGTCCAAGGGCTTCGAATGAATCCACAACCGGTATTGTCCAAAGCCTGATTGAATTCTTTGTGAAGTCCTCAAATGTGCAATTGTCATTGCCGAGTATGTAGTTTATTCCGTCGACTGTTGGCCCGCTCATGTTGCCAGGCTCCGTATCAATCAAATCGCCAACCGAAATTTTTCCGTTGTATCCGAATTTTACATTGTCCTTGAAGCTTGCGGCTCCCCTTAGTCCGAGTGCCACTGCTCCATAGTTGCCCGTATCCCCGTCTCCTCCGCCTTCTTTAAGTGTCACTAATTCCCCATAGCTGAAATTGCCCCATTCCACAGCAAAAGGTCTTATGCCCTCATAAACGGTGCCGGCTGATCCAAGCCTTACATAAGAACTCTGCACCACTTCCTTTGTTGTAAGCCCGAAAACCCTTGCGAACTTATAGTCGACCGTATGCTCTGCGGATACACGGATTCCGCACATGTCCTCATCTATCTCAATTGTCACACCACTTGGAATCGCACCGTTTTCTTCTGCATACTGCAAGGCGATAGTTCTGGCGGAGTCCGGATACATGGGCAGTTCCTGGCCTCCCGCAAGAGCCGCCGCATCGACGGCGCTTCTGAGCCTGTATTTCTCGACAAGAACCGATCCGACATCAACTACGAGAGCTGTCATTCCTATGATAGCCGTCAGGGTTATTGCAGTCATTACCATTATACTGCCCCTTTGGTTGAATTGTCGTTTCATAAGGCATCCTCCTCTTGGCAATCTATTCCTTTCTCATGGAAGTCGTTATCTCGATGTGATAGGGATTTGAAAGCAAAACGCTTACGATGGGCGTCACAAGATCGATGTCATAGGATACCGTCACCAGCATCATGTCCCCTCTGTCCCTCGAACCTTCATCCGGGCTTATCGCAACTGTCATCCTGGTCGTGTCGAGGCTCGAAAACGCGCTCTCCACGCTATCAACGATTTGCGTCGTCGTGCCTCCCAGTGCGATGCTCCTCGCCCCTTCCCTGGCCGCGTTGTTGACTACTAGATAGGCGTTCATGACTCTTCCGAATTCAAAAATCCCCATGAAAAGCAGAAGAAGGATTGGAAGTAGCAATGCCATTTCAACCATGGCCTGACCCTTTTGATTATGGATTTTCCCAATCATTCTTCTCCCCTCCATTCAGGGTATAAAGGGGGCTCCCCACTAAGGTCGCCCCCTTACCAACTAAATTGCCATTGTAATACCTGTCATTGCCGAGTCTAACATTGTGCCAATCAAGCGCAAGTTGAGCAAAGCAACCAAGCTGATGCTTGTTATGGTGATCACGTACTCAACCATGCCTTGGCCTTTTTCATTGGCCAACAATCGTTTAGCCTTAGATTTCATTTTTTTACACCTTGAAATCTTGAGACTATTCATTACGCAAGTTCACCTGCGATGGTGGTAAACATTCCGGAAACATTCACTCCTAGAACATTTATGGCAATCATGGCAACCACAGCTATGCCTCCGATTATGAGTGCATACTCTACCATTCCTTGTCCCTCTTCATTCCTTACCATTCCCATCATTTCTACTAAATATCTAATCATTTTTTCCTCCTTTGATTTATCCCGATGATAAGATCTTCTTTCGAAGGCTTAATCATACTTCGGCAGCTCGGCTGCCACGAAAACATCTCAAGGCCCGTCGCTTTGCGTCCTTCCCTTTCGGAAAGTTTGCCTTTATCGGTATTCCGAAATACTCTCAAGCGGAAATCGCTTTATCATCATAATTTGCCATCATTCAATTATTTCCACAATTCCGTAGTTTGCATGATACAGAATAGTCAAACCAAGGTTTTCAGTTATGAATCTAAGCGGCACCATGGCTCTTCCATTTAGTATCAACGCCGGCACATCAATCTGCTCATTCTTTCCATTGACGCTCACCCCTTTTTCGCCGACCCAGATGAGAATTTCTTTTTCGTCTTTGCTGACCATAACCTTTCTTTCAACAGGATCCCATCGAACCGTGGCCTCAAATGCCTCCGCAATGGTTCTTACAGGAACCAATGTTCGTCCATCCTTTATTACCGGGGGCGTGTCGAACTTGAAATTCATCGATTCATTCAATATGCATTCGACTTCCATGGGAAAAATGTTTTGATAATTGGCTCTTATGCTTCCGGCTTTTTCCTTAAGCAGGGACATTTCCTCAATGGAATACAACGCTTTTGCTTTTTGGGCTCTTTCCAGAAGATTGTTCTCTGCAAGGGCCTCAAAGCTTCCGAGTCCATTGAAAGCAAGTATGAAGGTCAAGCAAAACAAAGTAATAAACTTTTTTATAGGCATCCACCCCCTTGATAAAACAAACCCGTATCGCATACGATACGGGTTTTACCCTTTTTTCTCCAAAAAAAGACTTATAGCATTTTCGGAGACCCAGCCACCATTGGTTTTCACCTTTAGGTCTGTGGTTTTGCGTCCCGGCCTTTCAACCGGTTTGCCATTATCGATATGCTTTGAATTTGTATTATTCTGTTTACTAATAGAATACGATTACCGTGTTTTTTTTAGGGCACTTTTTTGATTATTTTAAAATTATTTTTATTTAGCCAATAATATTACGGCAAGCGGTTCTTCAAATCGGGCCAATCGTTTGAAAATATAAGAACTGCCGCAACAATGAAATTTCTGCTTTTTCTCAGCATTTTTTGACTGACATTCATGTCTTCCCTGATTTCCCCATATGGCAACTTCTTTTTTCTGAAAAACTCGTTTTTCAGAAAAGCACTCCTGCTGATGTGGTGGGCAACCTCAAGCGCGCGCAAGCGTGTATCTATATGCTTGGGAGAATCCTCGACAAGCTGTTCCATGCTTATGCCAAAGGTTTCCAACTGCTCTTTAAAAGCATTCATCTGGTCTTTGATTTCGAGACCATATGTAAAGTCATCGGCGGCGAACACATTTTCCACTACATTACCATCCTTGGTATCATAGACAGACAATGGCACAGTTTTATCACATACATCCTTTTTAATGTAATCTTTGATCCTGCTGGCAATTACCAGCCCGGCAAATGAAATGAAATTGCCCTTTTCAAATTCGTAGCGCATGATTGCCTCGTCAAAAGCTTTGAGTCCTATTGAAAACTCATCATTTTTTTCCAAATCCATATATTTCCCCATGCATTTAGACACGCTTTTTACAATAAACGGCATATAGTCGCTTATAAGAGCCTCTCTCTCACTAGAATCGCCGTCTTTAATTTTTATCAATCTTTTTTCCAGAAGTTGCTGCCCTATTTTTCTGGTATTTTCGATCAATTCAACGCCCCCATTGCCAATAGTAAGTGAAGGATTCTCCGTTTAGCTACCCAAAATCAAGTCTCTCACAAATCCACGATCAATCTTTTTTCTTTCTACTACTATAACCGAAAATCCTCAAATAGATATAAACTGTAAAAAAAGCAATTACAATCAAACCGAAAAATGTCTGCATAAGATCCCTCCAATGTTATTTGTTTGTAAATTTCTTCATTTCTTCGAATACTATAGATGCCATGAATCTGTTGCCCTCAATATTTAGATGCAATCCGTCCGAATAAAGATCCCGACCACAACTTGCGTCATACTCGTTGAATGGCTTGTATGCGTCTATGTAATCTATTCCGAATATTTTCGCAAACTCTTTGACCCAGATTCTGTACTGGCAAAGCTTATTGCGTACATCGCCAAAATCTGCAAAGCTTCTCCACTCAGGATAAACCATGTCCTCTATTATGTCGATTTCTATGCCTAGAACAGGAAGTATGCCCTTGGCAAGCGACTGGTATGCCATCGATGACATGTTTGCCTTAACTCTGCTTGCCGACTCGCCCATTATGAAATCATTGGCTCCTCCCATCAATAAAACAGCCTTTGGCTTCTCCATTAAAACATCTTCGTGAAAACGCGACAGCATTCCTCCCGACGTATCACCATTTATTCCCTTGTTTATATAAATGTCCCCCGACAATTCGGATGCAACACTCGTCCACACATCGCGTCGCCTTACTCCATATCCATATGTCAAACTGTCTCCCAAACATACAATCTTCATAAATCCTCCAATTGCCAACCTTTTTAATCATTATATATTATGCATAATAAAAAAGGAATCCATTGATGTTTAGGATTCCTTTGAAGCTTCAAGCCAATTCTTCGATTTTGTTTTCCATTTCCCCTATTTCCGAAAATATTCTGGTCAGTTTTTCAGCATCCACTTCCTCATCTATTTTGTGGGCTTCATAAACCAAATCTCCTATTTCTCTTTTTTTGGTCTTTATTTCGGATTCAAGCTGGCTCTTATTAAATTTCATCTTGCCTGACTCAACCAACTCCGCAGTTTTGGACCCTACAGTAGATACAGTATCTCTAGTGGTGTTCTTTATCTTATCTAGTAAACTCATATGCCACCTCCAATATATTTTTTGCCATTCCTTTAACAAATACCCTTCTTTATGAAAATTATTCATATCCATGATCTTGAAAGAATTCAATTTTTCATATTTCTAACTGTTCAAGGGCACAGCTTATGAAATTGTTTATGAATCGAATGTTCCTTTCCTTATCGTCAGGAAAATCCCTTATGCACGAAATAATTGACAAAGATATAATTCTGGCAAGCCTGCCGAAATTATCCCTATTTATGCCTTTTGACTCGCTTTTCATTATTTCTTCCATAAGAATTTCAATTCGAGATTGAATTTCTTCCCAAACTCCGTTCAAACTTACCAAAAAAGTCAGCGACTCAATGTCAGTTTCACTTTCCTTCATATTCATCTGCTCTTCCAAGTGGTCGTACATATTCTTTATGAACAGCATGGATTTCAGACGCGGATTGACGCCAGACCTCATTATTTCATCAGTTTTTTCGAATACGCCTTTCCAATATTCCTTTGAAACATCTCCAAACAACAATTTTTTGCTTGGCCAATAATTGTAAAGAGTACCTACAGCCACTCCAGCATACTTTGCAATTTCCTTCATATCGGCTTTAATATATCCCTTCTCTCTAAAAACTATTTCTGCCGAATCCATTATCTTTGATTCTGCTTGCTTTATTTTTTTAGGCATTAAACCACCCTTTTTTACTTTATTTGTTTATGAATTGGGTTCATTTACATTATCCATTTCATTATATCAAATTGCTCCGCAAATGCCACCCCTGGCTAAACTTTTCGACCTCCTCAAATAAAAAAGTCTTGCAGCCGACAGGTTAATACGAGAATGCCCTTTGACTCGTGTTTATAAACGGGTTATCATGTATATTGAGTGGTATTAGACTATTTTAAGGAAAGGATCCGCCATGCGCCTCGTACCCATAAGTTGCATAAAAGAAAGCACCCGCCTCGCGAAAACAATATACGATATCGAGGGCAGAACTCTTCTCAAAAGGGGTGTGCCTCTCAATAACAAGCTTCTTTCTAAAATAAAGAATTACGGAATACAATCACTTTATATAGATGACGACTACAGCCATATTGAAATCAAGGAAGTCATAAAACCTGAAATTAAACGCCGCGCACTGAAAGCCATAAAATCGACTTTCGATACGCTTAAAAAACAAAGCGAAGAAATGAACACTAAACACAGTGGCATGGACCATGTGTCCATGCTTTCAGAAATAGCCAAGGACATAGTAGACGACCTTCTGTCCCACAACCAGATATTCATAAACCTTGTAGATATAAAAACCATGGACAACTACACCTACGAGCATTCCCTGAGCGTTGCCATTCTCTCACTAATTCTGGGTGTCGAGGTTAGGTTAAGCAGGGATGAACTATGCGACTTGTGTGTCGGAGCAATGCTCCATGATGTGGGGAAAATTTTCGTTCCCTTGGAAATCCTGAACAAGCCCTCAACATTGACACAACAAGAGTATGAAATTATAAAGAACCATACCGTAAGCGGATACGACTATCTCTTCAGGGATTATTCCGTAAAGGCATCCTCGAGACTGATTGCTCTTCAGCACCACGAAGCCTGCGACGGTACCGGATACCCTAAGGGGCTTTTGGCATCCCAAATCCACAAGTTTTCAAAAATAGTAGCCATAGCGGACATATACGATGCCATGACCTCTGACAGACCATACCGTACAGGCATCCAGCCTCATGAAGTTATAGAATATATAATGGGAAACGCGGGAGGCCGCTTCGACTACAACATGGTTGTATCATTTGTACGCAAAATCATACCCTATCCGATCGGAACCCTTGTTAATCTCAGCACGGGCCAATACGCATATGTTGAGGAAATCAACGTCAACTACCCGCTTCGACCTGTCATATGCATCAAGGATCCTTCGGACGAAACCATAGACGGTACAATTGTAAACCTTCTTGAGGTGACAAACATAGTAATACGCAAAATACAATACGATTTGCCCGATGTAAAAGAAATCAGCAGCACTCAGGACACGACAGATTTAAAAAAATTAAAAAACTCCGAGGATTCAGCTAAATAATTAAAAATCATCTGCGCCTTCACCGAAGAAATCCATTTCGTTTTCTTCGCAATACTTCACGTATACGATTTTCATTTTTTCCAGATTTTTTTCCATCTTTCTGAGCAATTCGTCTATTCCCTCGCTATCTTTCTTCTTTGCCATAGTCAATGCGCGGGAAGACATTGCTGTAAGATCCTTGAACCCGAATGTATTAGCTGTTTCCCTGATTGTGCTTAGTATATCGATAATCCTAGCGAAATTATTTCTTTCAAGAAGTTTTTTCAAATCATCCATATCTTTTTTTCTGTCCTTAATGAAGGGCGGAATGAATTCGGCGAAGCTTTGATCAATATATTCGGTCCCCTTCATAACAACACCTCCTCGTAATCTATGTATCTTATACCCATAAAACCACGTTCAAAATAATTATCAGCCAAGTAGCTTCCGACCAATAAATATGCAAAAAATAAAAAGGCCTCGAAACTGTTCGAGGCCTTTTTTCGTTCATGCTTATTCGACTACATACGCAGAGACAATTTCGGCTAAGTAAAGGTTGTGTAAATTGCCCTGATTGTAATACTCTTTTCCAAATTTTTCAGGCAAGTCTTCCGTTTTCATTACATTTTTCATTAGAACCTTGCAATCTAGATGCAAACTACAATCTCCGACTATAGGGGTTTCAAGTGTTTGTGACTTCATAGCGGTCAAGTTGCATTCCAAAAATTTATCCGTAGTCCTTCCTGTTGTATGTCCGCATATGAGCAGTTCATCGGAAAAATCCTTGTCCATCGGTATGCTTACGGTAAATTCGCCGGTTTTGTCAATAAGTCCACATGTAAATCTTGAAAGGCTTACCAATGCTGTAAAAACCGGTTTCCCCCACATGATACCTATGCTTCCACATCTGTTTGTAACTGTGTTTGCAATAAAACCGTTTCTCGTGTTTAAAAAAACGCCCTTCGGCAATTGCCTGAGCAACTTTTCAGTATAAAAACTGTAATCCACATCGCAATACAATAAAATCCCTCCAGGCAAACTTATATTTTAGCTTAACAAATATCTTATACCCGATGCTTCCTATTTAAATCATTTTTTACGATTAAATTCATTTTGTATTTCACTCTTCACTTTTTCTGAAATAGCCGATGTATCCTTTAGTGAAATCTCTCCAAAATCGACCGGTTTAAGCACCGAAACTTTAACACTGGCAGTTTTAACCCGCAATGTATCATTGCCCTGCATACGCCATGTCCCATCTATTACAAGAGGCAAAACAGCCGCCATGGATTTTGTATAAATTTTAAATGCTCCTGCCTTGAATTCTCCCATATTCTCCGATCCACTTCTAGTCCCTTCAGGGAAAACGCACATAGGATGACCCTCCCCAACAGTTTTAGCTGCCCTTCCTATAGCTTTTAGGGAATCCCTTGGATTGCTTCTATCCATAAATACACTGTTTAGGTAACGCATCCACCTGCCCAATATGGGAATTTTCCTTATCTCCTCTTTGGCTAAAAAACCAATAGGGGCATCCAAATAACCCAGCAAAACAGGTATATCGAAATTGCTTTGATGATTCGATATGAATAGCACGGGTCCTTCCTTTGGTATATTTTCAAGGCCAACTATTTCAACCTTGCTGCCGCTTATACAAATAACAAACTTCCCCCATATCCTTGCTATAATGTGCGCAAGGGCTTCGGCCCCCGGTCTTGAAATAAGGTTTACTATTTCAACTACAATCATTGCGGGAATCGTAAAAAAAAGACTAATCCAAAGCAATGTATAAAAATAAACCGTTCTGAACATAATTTCCGTCTCCTCTATTCTTTTTCCTTCTGTTCCGATTTCATATTCTCTTTTTCTATCTTAGCTTTGTGTTTTGAAAGAGCAAGCTTCTGCATATCCTCTATTCTATCCTGCTCATCGACTATTTCAACCTTTAGAATTTCCTCGACGATATCTTCGAGGGTAACAATTCCGTTGAACATTCCGTACTCTCCGTAGACTATAGCCATATGGCTCCTATTGTGTATGAATATATTCAACAAATTGTCCAAACGGGTATCCCTATCTGTAAATATGACTCCTCTTTTTTCGCAGACTTCTCCCACCGTGAAGCCCTTGCCTTTGCAAAAACCAATCAATTTCTTGACATAAAGTACGCCAATTATATTTTCACCGGTACCTTCATACACAGGAATTCTTGAAAAACCCTTGCTTATTATTTCTTCAAGCAAATCTTCATCAATAATTCTTCCCGCTTCGAGCAAATACGAAACCGTTCTCGGTGTCATGACATCAATTGCCTTCTTTTCCGAGAATGAAAGAGCCCCTAGTATTATCCTTTCCTCATCCTCGTCTATATTGGAATCAAGAGAATCCTCGTGCTCCTTTATTATTTCCCCAATCTCGCTTTTTGACCAAATTGTAGGCATTTCCTCCCCTAGCATCAAGTCCAGCATCCTTGAAAGCGGATAGCATACAGGAGAAAAAATATAAATCATACCCTGCACTAGCCAAGCCGTCCTCGCCCCTATTTTTAGAGCATTCCTTGAAAACACCGCTTGTGGAAGAATTTCTCCAAAGACAAGAATCAGACCTGTTGATATCAGGCCGGCAACTACCCCCGTTGCAATACTGCCAAGAAATATCGCCATGGTTGAATTGACTGCTACATTTCCTATCAGAAGTGTGCAAAGGAGCAAATTCCCGTTCTTCCTCACCTTGTAAACCTTTTCCGCTTTCTTGTCTCCAAGCCTAATTTTTCTTTTCAGCTCTGAAACATTGAGGCTGAATAGTCCAAGGGTAAGACCGGAAAAAATAGCTGACAATGAAAGAAGCAGTATTATAATTACATAATTCATGGATTATACCTCTCTATAACATTTTTTTGTCCTTAAAATATTTTAACATGAGAAAAACTGTAGTAGCCGTTATGACCCAAAACATAGTATATCCGCCCCGCCAATTAATTTCCGGCATATACTTGAAATTCATTCCATAGATTCCTGTAAGGAATGTCAATGGTATGAAGATAGTTGCAAAAACAGTTAGGGTAGTCATTGTCCTGTTCATCCGGTTGCTTATGTTTGAAAGATAGGTATCCGACATTCCGGAAACCATTTCCCTATATATTGACAAGGAATCTATTATGTGAAAAACATGCTCATATGAATCTCTGAAATAAATTCTTGTCTCTGCTTTTACAATTGGTATCTCATCCCTTGACAGCACGTTAAACACATCCTTGAGCGGCCACACCGAATTTCGGAGTATAAGTATGTTTTTCCTAAGCTTGTGTATCTCTTCAAGCACATCCTCTGTTCCTGTCCTTATAAGGCGTTCCTCAAGGATTTCTATCTTGATATCCATTTTTTCAATCAGGTCAAAATAATTGTTGATTATGGATTCCAAAAGAGCCTGCAGAAGATAGTCCGGTCCGTTCTTTCTTACAAAAGAATCATCAGTCTCAATAGCCTTTCTTACCTCGCTAAATACATCTCCCTCCCTTTGTTGGAAGGAAATGAGGCTGTCCTTTGTAAGTATAAAGCTTACCTGCTCGTTTCTTATCCGATTCTTGGATCCATCATATGTAGGCATTTTAGCTACAACAAAAACAAATTCAGGATATACTGCGATTTTGGGTCTTTGACCCTTTGTTATTATGTTCCTTTTCACAACCCTGTGCCTCGTTTTCAAAAGCCCAAGGGTTTTATCTATATCTTCAGTTTCTTCCGTGTTATTTATATTTATCCAATGGAATACCCCATCCTTAATTTCCATCTCTTCAAAATGCTTTGCAAATTTTCTTTTCCAAACCCGCTCATTGTATTCATATTTTTCGAATAATCCCGGCAATTTAAGCACCCCTTCTATTTGGTTCGATTAAATACTGCAGTTTTATTTTTATCCAGCAATTTTTAACAGCATAAAACTTATCAGCCCGGCAATGGACGGCGTACCGAACCATGCAAGGACTATATTTCGTATAAGTTTAAAATTTACAGTTTGAATTCCTTTTACAAGCCCTATTCCAAAAACTGCTCCAACTATAGCTTGTGAAGTTGAAACCGGAATCCCTATCTGCGCATAAAAATAAACAACTAGGGCAGCAGAAAGTACAGATATAAAACCCGAAACAGGATCGAGCGGAACTATGCCCTTTCCGACTGTCATCATGACAGGCTTTGAATATGTCAATACTCCGAAGGCTATCGAAACCCCTCCCAAAACAACAGCTTGGCTAACACTAAAGGAGTCTATCTTTCCTACAAAAACTGCTGATACATTTGCGACATTGTTGGCTCCCAATGCATATGCAGAAAACGCCCCCGAAAGTATGAATCCGGTTTTTATGAACCGGTCGAATAGCTCTATATTATTTATTCGCTTCTGTATATGCTTGCTCATCAGACTAAACAAAACATATCCAATAGCCATTGCTCCGAGTGGCGTTAAGAACCATGCACCGAAAAACGGAATGGTTTCCTTTATGTCGAATCTTCCGATAGTGAGACCTGATCCTATTATCGCTCCAACCACCGCCTGTGAAGTCGAGACTGGCAGCTTAAAAAATGTCATGGCAATAACCGTTATCGCGGCAGCTCCCATCACAATGAACGCCTCAAGTCCAGTCTCTATGCCGTTTATAGCCGCATATTCGCCAATTTTTTCTATCCCTGCGGAGCCTTCAATGTAGGCTCCGCTGATCACTAGAACTGCCGTCAAAGACACTGCCCATCCATACTTGATTACATGTGTCGCCACAGCTGTACCGAAACAATTGGCCGAATCATTGGCTCCCAGGGCCCACCCTAAAAGCACCGCCGAAGTTAAATAAAAATATATCATTTAATTAAACCTTCCTGCTTATCATTATTCTTTCGAGAAGATCCGAAATATCCTCAGCCAAATTGGAAATATTGGCAAACTTGACTGCAAAATATCTCAACTGATTCTTTTCTGCAAGGGAAAGCCCGCTTCGATATATATCTTTTATGACCGACTGCTCTATAACATCCACGCGGCTTTCGTTTGCGTCCACCTCTATTAGCAATTCACTCAGTTTTACATTTTCGCTCCATATGTCGGAGAATATCTTGTCAACAGTTAATCTTAGTGTTTTAAGTTGAACCTTCGTTTCCTTGTTTATGTCGATAATTCTTTCCAAGTACACCTCTTCAATCTCTAATGCCTGAAGATATACTTCTCTTATTATTTCCTCGGATTCATTGGCTATTTCATCTATTTTCTCAATCAGATAGAGAACGTCGAGTCTAGTCTGAGGCAGCAAATTGCCTTTCAGGAGCTCTTTAACTATTCGTCTTCTTATGGTGTCTGCCTCGGTCTCTATTTCACTGATTTTCTTTACATAGACAAAAGCCTTTTGCTCGCTTCCATCCCTAAGTATGTCTTCTACATATTCAGTAAACCTTTCATGGCAAAGAATGCATTTATCGAGATGCTCCAAAATTTGGTCGTGGATTTCCAAGTGTTTTGTAAAAAAAACCATTTCGTCACCCCTTTTTTAATTTGCTTCATATATTATAGTATAACCTTAAAAATGTCATTAGAAAAGCTGTCTTGCTTGTCGCTTTATTTGGATTTTAATTCGCCATATCTTTTTAAGGATTCGCTTATTATCTCTTTAGGGGGGTATTTAGTTAATATCTTAAATCTTTATGTAAAAGGAGGTTCATAATGGATATACGCTTGGATCCAAAAATTTTTAAATACATGAATGGCAAAGGGAAAGACAGCCTTCATATTTTCCTTCAGATTTCCGGAATGTGCTGAAGTTTCGCCTCTCTCCCGGAGGTCGGCCTTGGAAGGCCCGAACAAAAAGACGAATACGATGAGCATATAATCGAATCACTCCACATATTCGTACACAAAAGTATAAAAAGCCCCTCAATAGAAATCCATGTTTCCGGTTTTCTATTCTTTAAGACGCTTGATATTAGAGGCATAAATATTATTTAGCAACTTATTTCGGTTTTAAACAAACAGCTAAACAATTATATGTTTAAAATTTGATTTTCGATTGATTCAAAAACACTTTCCCATGATTTTCTTTTTACAAACTCTTTACTTATTTCAGACTCAGCAGGAAGCAGGTTTCTATTCATCTGCTTTATTAAAGCCTCTGCGAATCTGATTGCATAATCGCCTTCATCTTCCTTAAGCGGCTTGTCTATCGAAAACATTCTCGGCAGTGCTACCGTTAAGGCGTTTCCGGACGCAGTCATATCATTTCCAAACCAAGCATTCAATCCTCCCAATTCGGAAACCGCTAATTTCATTCCACAGGCTGCAGCCTCAACCAATACGAGGGGAAGACCCTCATAAAACGATGGCAGTGCAAAAACGCCGCTTTCCCTAAATAAATCTGCAAGGTCGCACTGTTCCATATTGCCCATTAGCCTTGCGCCTTTCATTTTTCTTGCCCGCTCTGAAAGCTGCTCATATTCTCTTCCCTTACCGGATCCCGCAAGGCAAAGTGTCGCTTCCGGCATACTTGCCGAAACTATTTCAAATGCGTCGAGAAGGCTCCCAACACCCTTGGCTTTGCTTATTTTTCCAGCATACACTATCTGTTCTAAATTCCGGCTTAAGCCCTTATCGTCTTCATTGAAGCAACTCTTGTCGTATCCCGCTCCAGTTATGGCTACTTTTTCTGGAGACACATCGTAAAACTTACAGATTCGACTCTTTTGAAAATCATTTAACGCGAAAATACCGTCAAGATTTCTGCATGCATTTATTACTCTTTGGCTATGCATCTTGTTGTTTTCCATCTGCCTTAAATCGCTTCCATGAGAAAAAGCAAATACCGGGATCTCAGGAAAGCTTTCCCTTACTAGAGCGGTCAAAAGCCATAGATGGTGGGATATTATGACATCCGGTTCAAATTCTTTAACGGTATCAGCCAAATGTCTTCCAAACGATTTCTCCCAAAGATCTAGATTGCTTCCAAGAAGCTCATCATACCTAGTACTTTCATATGGCATTTCATCGCTCATTCCAACGACTGGAAAGGGCAATTCCCGGCTTTGGAAAAGCACCGGTTCAAAACAGATTCCTTCAGGGAGGCAATACTCTCCCCTATCACCTTGTGAAGGCATTCCTGCAATAAGTGTTTGCTTGTAACCCTTGCTTTCTGCTTGGCTTAAAATATTCTTTGCAAAAATACCGCTTCCGGTTTTTCCCGGTTCCTGCGCAATCACATGAAGGATTTTCTTCATTTTTATTCTCCTCATAATTCCTTTTCGCTGAAAGACTTAAAACTTATCCGTTTTACTTTTGTCTCACAAGCCTTAGAAGGCCATTCATGAGTTTAGATAAGGGACACATGTATATGCACCAAAATCTTTTTCTAAAAATCACTTCCGCGAGCAAGGCCAGAATAGCGCTGCCTGTCATTAGCCTAAAAAAATAATACCACTTTGCGGCGTCTCTATCACTAAAAGATATAAGGACAAATGCAAGGAATGCCAGGTAAGCTAAAAAGAAGAGCCAACCTGCAAGCTTGGCTTTCTTTGGATTTTCTTTTATATGTTTAGATGGCTTGTCACCCGCAAAATCCAGAAGATTTCCTATGGGACAGGTATCGTAGCAAAAGCTCCTTTTCTTTCTAAATGCCGTTTCAATCAATGCATAGGCAAAAATCAGAAATATTCCGCTCCAAATACGCAAAACGCAAACAATTGTAAAAACACTTGCAAAGAACAACCATCCCTTAATTCGCTTCTTCATTCCAATACCCCCCAACCGTATATATTCCGATTGTACAGGATAAGCGCAGTTTTTTCAAGCTGGGTTAAAGCATTTTTCTGGAACCTGGTTTTACCCATGGCATTCCGCTCTTACACAGAGGACATTCATCAGCTTCATATACTTTTATATCAGCCTTTACGGCGCTAAAAACCGGAAAATCCAAGGCATCGCTCCCGCCGCGATCAACGAGGCAAACTGCCGCTACAACTTCCGCTCCAAGGCTCTCTAACAGAATCTTAACTTCATTTGTCGACTTTCCTGTTGTTATTACATCCTCTGATATTATTACTCTGTCTCCTTGCAAAATTTCAAAGCCTCTTCTAAGACACATTTCATTGTCTTTCCTTTCGGTAAAAAGAGCCTTTCTATTCATCTGCCTTCCAAATTCATAGGCAGGTATTACCCCTCCCATAGCTGGTCCCACGAAATAGTCAAACTTCAAATCCTCTATCTTTTTAACTACCTCTCCAACCACAATAGCAGCCTTGTCGGGATAAGCCAAAACCTTCGCACACTGAACATATCCTCCACTGTGCTTGCCGGAAGACAGCAGAAAATGTCCCTCCAATATTGCCTCGGTTTCTTTAAATATTTCAAGCAATTCCCTCTGTTCCATAGCTTTTCTCCTTTATAATATGCCTCTTATCTCAGACAGGTTTTTAATATTTTCACGCTCCATGAAGCTTTCGATTTCTTCGATTATCCTTGTTCCCGCCCTCAAATCCATGAAATTTGCAGTCCCAATCTGAACACATGACGCCCCCGCCATAATAAAAGATATAGCATCCTCTCCGGTAACAATCCCACCCATGCCCATTATGGGTACGTCGACGACTCTTGCCACCTGATGAACCATCCTTAAAGCTATGGGACGAATTGCGGGTCCGGACAATCCTGCATAGGTATTGTCAAAAATTATTTTTCGCCTTTTCACATCAACCGCCATAGCTTGAATAGTATTAATTAAAGAAATAGCATCTGCCCCTGCCTCTACACATGAAGAAGCAATTTCAGCAATGTCGCCCACGTTCGGCGACAACTTCACCATCAACATCTTCTTTGTATGCTTCCGGATTTCCTTTACTATACCATACGCCGAATCAGCATCGGTTCCAAAAGCCATACCGCCACTTTTTACATTGGGACACGATATGTTTAGCTCTATGATTTCAAACGGAGTAGCTTCTATTAAACGCACAGACTCTACATAGTCCTCTATCTTGGATCCGCTTACATTAACCAAAATCCTGGTGTCAAGCTTTTCAAGATAAGAGGCTTCATCTGTAAGAAATCCTTCAATACCAGGGTTTTCGAGCCCTACACTATTCATCATGCCCGAAGGCGTTTCCCAGACACGTATGCCCTTATTTCCATCTCTTTTCTCCAAAGTTATTCCCTTTGTGGATATTCCCCCCAGCTTGGAAACATCGTAACATTCTCCATATTCCTTTCCAAAGCCAAAGGTACCCGAGGCCATAACTACCGGATTTTTAAATCTTAAGTTTCCAAAATCGACTTGGCTACAATTCATCAAAGAACACATCCTCTCCTGCGAAAACGGGCCCGTCCTTACATGTCTTTTTGTTTCCATTCTTTGTTTTACACGTACATACGAGACATGCCCCTATGCCGCAGGCCATGCGTTTTTCCATGGATACAAACACCTTGGCACCATATGGCCTCGCTTTTTTAACTAAAGCCTCCATCATTGGCTCTGGTCCGCAGGCAAGGATAAGGTCATACTTAGATGGATCTAGGCTTTCAGTCACAAATCCACCTATGTCTATCTGCATGGAATCTGCATACACTGAAAAGCGGTTCGAATTAATATCTTCATCCGAATATCCAAGATATATATCAAGTCTTTCGGGACTCGATTTTCTTATCGTCTTAGCTGCGAACATAAGAGGCGCCGTTCCGAGTCCTCCACCCACAAGCGCAATTCGTCCTGTCTCCATGGGAAATCCCTTTCCAAATGGTCCGTCGATGTTTATTTCATCGCCAGGCTTTTTCCCTGCAAGTATACGGGTTCCTTCCCCGCAAACCCTATAAAGAAATACTATGCGGTCGTCCTCTAGATCATGAATACTTAAGGGTCTTGAAAGCACAGGGTACTCATCCCATGCACGAACCATGTAAAACTGCCCCATTCTTCCCTTAAAACTTCCCTCTACAGCAATCTCACGCACCGTTTCCGTCAAGGATTTATTGTACAAAATTTTACTCATATGCCAGGTCCCTTCTCATCATTTCAACACGATTGCTTATTGTTTCCATAAAAGCGTCTTCATTATCGGTTTTTTGTGCATGTGAAATTATACCTCTTGATGAATTGACCACCGCGCACGGATCGCTTATCGCTTCCTTTATGTCTTTGCCTGTTCCTCCCTGAGCTCCATATCCCGGTACCAAAAAGAACATTCCGGGGCAAATCTTTCTCACTTCATGAAATTCACGGGTGTTTTTTATACCCACCACTCCACCTATTGAACTGTATCCGCTTTTGCCCATGAAGTTAGATCCCCACTCAGCAACTTTTTTTGCAGTTTCAATATAGAGAGGGCTTCCGTCCGACATTGTCTTTTCTTGAAAATCCGCCGCGGATGGATTTGAGGTCTTGATCAAAACGAAGAGACCCTTATTTTTATTTTTTATATAATCATAATAGGGTGATATTGCGTCCTCTCCCATGTATGGATTAACCGTCATAAAATCAGCCTCGAACTCGCCGCTAAAATGCGCCTTGGCATATAGCCCCGCAGTAGAAGAAATATCTCCCCTTTTCACATCAGCTATGGATATGGAATTCTTTTCCCTAAGATATTCCATTGTTTTTCCGTAGGCCCTCAGTCCTTCGATTCCCTCAGCTTCATAGCATGCTATCTGCAGCTTGAAGCAGGCTGCCCTGCCTGATGCCGCATCTATAGCCAAACGGTTGAATGCGAAAATCCTGTCACTTTTAGCTCCATATTTCTTTTTCAAAAATTCCGGCATATACTCCATCCGTATATCAAGTCCAAGGCAAATCATCCCCTTGGAAAGGACCTCATCGTGCAATCTGTCTACTATCATAAACAATTTCCCCCTCTTTCATCGTCAAAACAATCTCCCCTTTAGTCTCCCATCCGTCAAAAGGAGTATTCTTACCCTTAGATACGAAGTTTTCTGATGAAATTGTTTTTGTTATATCCAAGTCTGCAATAACTAGGTCTGCGTCAAATCCCTCTTCAAGGCGTCCCTTGGCAAGCCCAAGAAGTTCGGCAGGCTTTTCGGACATCATTTCAAGCAGCCTGGCAAGACCAATTTTCTCCTTTTCAAAAACAGTATTCACCATTTCAAATGCTATTTCCACATTTGATATTCCAGGGCTTCCATTCATTTTATCTTGCCTGCTGTGAGGAGCATGGTCAGTCCCTATCACGTCCACCAGACCACTCCTGGCCGCATCTAGAAGAGCATCCCTATCATCGGCTGTCCCAAAGGAAGGATTCACTCTATAGTCTATGCCTTGGGCGAACAGATGGTGCGGAGTAACTTCGCAGGTTAAGAGTCCCCCAAATGTAGATTTTCCTGCTCTTATAAGGTCCACAGTTTTTCTTTTGCTTATGTGGCAAATATGAAGTCTTCCAGGCGATTCGGTCATCGTTCCTAAATGCCTTCTGACTATTTTGGATTCCGGCTCGCAATGAGCCATGACAATCAAATCCATTTCCTGTGATTTACCTAGAATTTTCTTTGCTATTCCCAAATCCAAAAGTGTCTTTCCGTCGTCAGAAAAAAGCCTTGTAAGCTTTCTCATGGATTCAAGATCAACCATTTCTTTTCCTTCCAACCCCTTTGTAACAGCTGAAATCTGAAGAATATCGCAAAGCCCGACTTCGCCGTGCCTTTTCATTATTCTTTCATAAACCTCGGGACAATCGCAAACGGGATTGGTATTGGCCATTGTGCAAAGGGTGGTATATCCGCCCTTAACCGCAGCCGCCTCACCGGTCTCCATGGTTTCCTTGTGCTCCTGTCCAGGATATCTCATGTGAAAGTGCATGTCGGTGAAAGCCGGCATAAGACATAATCTTTTTCCATCTATAGATTTTTGGCATAAGGCTAAGGCCGCTTCTATTTCAGCCGTATTGGGCGATTTCATTACCCTTTCAATCTTGCCGTCTTTTATAAGAAGAGCCCCATACTCATCCATATGCGAATCGACCAATCTGACATTTTTAATGAGAGTATTCATATGACCACCTAGGCCTTTACCGGGGTATCACAGTATTCACATGTGTAAATCTTATTCTCAGGGTCTATCAGAGTAAACTCTACGTCCGTTATATTTTCAATCATTGATACGCATCTGGGATTCTTGCATTTCAGTATTCCCTTGACTTTTTCAGGCAACTTGAGTTTGATTTTTTCGGTTATTTTTCCGTTTTCAACTATGTTGACGGTAAGATTTGGATCTAGAAGCCCAAGCATAGTCAGGTCCAAGTCTATTTCATTTTCGATTTTTATCAGGTCTTTTTTACCCATCTTTGTTGATGGTATGTTTTTTATCAGAACAACCGTATAGTCCACCTTGTGGAGTCCTAAATCCTTGAAAATCGTGTGTCCGCATCCCGGTTTTATGTGGTCAATGACAATGCCTTTTTTAATGCTGTCGATTTTAATCATCTATTCCACCCCCAAAAGCTGCATGATCAGCGCCATGCGTATATACATGCCCATTTTAGCCTGCTCGAAATAAACAGCACGCTTGTCATTATCCATATCCGTAGATATCTCGTTTATTCGGGGAAGAGGATGCATTACAATCATGTCGCTCTTAGCCTTCTCCATCTTTTTAGCGTTCAAAAGGAAGTAATCCTTAAGCTTAAGATACTCCTCTTCGCTGAAGAACCTCTCACGCTGCACCCTTGTCATATAAAGTATATCCAGTTTTCCGAGACTACCCTCCAGATCCTGGGTTGTTTCAAATTGTTCCTTCTGAAGATTGTCTGTTATATATGATGGGATCTCAAGTTCTTTCGGAGCTATGAATACGAATTTTATGTTCTCATATCTTGAAAGTGCCTTAACAAGGGAATGCACAGTCCTTCCAAATTTCAAATCTCCACAAAGCCCTATTACAAGATTATCCAAACGATTCTTATATCGCCTGATTGTCATTAGATCTGTAAGTGTCTGCGTAGGGTGTTGATGGCCTCCGTCCCCTGCATTAATGAGCGGAATTACAGACTTTTTCGAGGCCAGAAGAGGCGCCCCTTCTTTCGGATGTCTCATTACGGCTATGTCTGCATAGCATCCTATTGTTCTTATAGTATCTCCTATGCTTTCACCCTTTGAAACGGATGACGATCCGGGTTCGGAAAATCCTATTGTTTCTCCTCCGAGCCTTAGCATGGCGGCTTCAAAACTGAAACGCGTTCTAGTTGACGGCTCATAGAAAAGAGTTGCCAAAAGCTTGCCCCTGCAAGCGTCCATGTACCTCTCGGGGCTTTCCATAATCTTGTCAGCCAATTCAAAAAGCCCTTGAAGCTCATCAACCGTAAAGTCTCCCGGTTGTATCAAGTGTCTGTCTTTAAGCATTTTGCCTTCCTTCCTGGCATCTCTGTGCCAAATTAAAGTAGATTTTAAAAAAGCCTCCCCGCTGACGCGGAAAGGCATAGTTCTCATGTAAAAAATAGTTTCATTATAGCTACCTTTCCGACCTCTCGGGACCAGATTAAAGATATTCTCATTTAAAAAAATATATCACGGATTTATCTAAAAGTCAATCCGAGCTTGGCTGTTCTTGTCCATTGTGGAAAAAACGTTCCCGAGCTCCTTTCTTATCCAAAATACTGCTGCAATGAACGCTATTGCTTCCGAAATAGGAAAAGCAAACCAGACAAAATGAATATCTCCCAAGCGCGAAAAAAAGTAGGCAATTGGCAAAAGCAAAATGATCTGCCTGGCAAACGAAAGAATCAAGCTGGGTATCCCCTTTCCCAGTGCTTGAAAGGTAGTGGCTATAATAATTGCCGGCCCAATAATGGGAAATGCGATGCTAATGGTCCTTATGGCATCCGATCCTACAAGAAGAAGGGCTCCGTCCGGATTGAACATTGAAACAAGAGGGCCCGATGCGGTTTGAAACAACAAAAATCCCGCCGTTGTAAATGCAGCAGCAGTTAAGATTCCATACCTAATTACTTCTTTCATTCGATCAGGTCTTCCATGTCCGTAATTGTATCCCAAAATAGGCATGTATCCTTGATTAAGCCCGAAAACCGGCATAAACACGAAGGACTGAAGCCTAAAGTATATCCCAAGCGAAGCCACCCCGTTTTCATCCATGCCCCCTGCAATAAGATTCATCCCGCCTATCATAAAGGATGCAAGCACCTGCATTACTATAGCCGGAAGACCTACTCTATAGATTCTTTTGATTGATTCCCATTCCGGCCTAAAGCCTCTTGCCTTTGGAACTATTTCGTTCCCACCCCTGAAAAGCACATACAATACGAAAACACCACTAATGATTCTCGACAAAACCGTGGCATATGCAGCACCTTCTATTCCAAGTCCCTCAAAAGGTCCAATCCCAAAAATGAAAATCGGATCGAGCGCTATATTCATAACCGAACCGATCAGCATTGCAATCATAGGCAAAAACGTATTGCCTTCTCCCCTAAGTATGCTATTTGCTATCATTGGAACAAACATGCCTGCAGAACCTATCAGTATTATGCGTATGTATCTTTCTCCCAGACCAATGAGCTCACCGTCGTCTGTAAAAAATGCTATGATTCCATCGGAAAACATTAATCCTATGCCAGCGAAGACAATGCTGCAGACTATGGATAAGAATATTGCCTGCTCAGCGGCCACATTAGCCTCTTCCTTTTTGCCCGCCCCTAGGAGCCTGGCAATTAAAGAACTCGCTCCAATACCAGTTCCGACGCCTATGGATATAAGCACCAATTGGATAGGAAAGGCCAAAGAAAGCGCGGATAATGCCGCTTTGCTAAGATGACCAACATATATGCTATCAACAACATTATAGAGAGCCTGTATTACCATGGAAAAGATTCCAGGCAAGGAAAGTCTCAGCAGTAAAGAAAAAACCGGATCTTCCCCCAACCTGTTGCTTGTAGGATTTTGTCTTTTTTTATTTATATTCATTACTTGAACCCGCTTTCATATATTTTAGTGCTGGCAGCTCTAGATTTTCATGCCTTAATCACTCTCAATTGCAAGAAAAACCTTCACCTAACCTCATCCTCCCATTCCGAAAGAATCTGCTCAAAAGCCGCTATTTGCGCATTTATTGCTATATCCATAGCCTCTCCCCTGCCGCTCCAGTCATTTCCTTGTTTAATATAAAGATCCTGCAACTGCATTTTCAGATCCTCTCTGCTATAGGAGTCATCTGATTCTTTTAAGGCATTAAAATTATAGTATACATTATTGAATATTTTTTCAAATTTTTCTTCTCTCCACGTTTCCAGAAACATTTATTTCACACCTTTCTAAATGACTTTCAAAATTTTTTTGCGTTTATCATAGAATGGAATCCAAAAATTCCCTTGCATATTCACTTTCCGGATTCTCCATTATGGCTTTTACCTGTCCTATTTCCACTATTCTACCTTCGTGAATAATGGCAATTCTGTCGCAAATTTTCTTTGCTGTATTCAAATCCTTGCTAATAAAAAGATAGCTGGTGCCGTAAAGTTCTTTGATTTTCTGAATCGTATCAATCACTTGCCCTTTGATTGATTGATCTAGTCTATCGGTGGGTTCATCAAGTACTATCAAATCCGGGCGCCACAATGCGGCCAGAGCTATGCCCACCTTCTTAACATCCATTTCATCTAATCGGCTTATATGGCAATAGGCGATGGACGGATTTAAGCCTACCATCTCCAAAAGCTCCATCATTTCCAGTGGAGCCCAATTTTTTTGGATTTTTTTGCAATTGATAATCGACTCGCCTATGACCTCTCCTATTGTTAACCTGCTATCAACATGCTGCGCGACATCTTGGAAGACAATTTGGATTTTTCCATGGATTTTCCTCTTCTCTTTCCCCTTTAAACGTCCAATGTCCTTGCCTCTAAATTCAATTCTGCCGCAATCCGGAACTTCTAGCCCTGCAATCAATTCTCCAAGGGTCGTTTTCCCGCTCCCTTTTCCACCTATAAGCCCAAGCGTTTCATTTTCAAAAATCTCCAAACTTGCGCAGTCTAAGGCTTTAGCAATTATTTTTGGGCTAAACAGATTTTTCCGGTATACAAATTCCTTCCTTAAATTGATTGCTTCAATCAATGTCTTCATAACCCTTCCCCTCCCACAGGATAGAAGCATCTGACCTTGTGAAGGCCCTCCCCTGCAAGCTTGGGCATCTCATTAGCGCAAACATATTTTCTACGCTCACAGCGTTCTATGAAAGGGCATCTCATTGTATTGTCCCCAAATCTTGTCTGACCCCCAGGCAATGCATACATGTCTTCATTTTTTTCTATTGCCGACTCAATGCTTCGAACGAGTCCCGCAGAATACGGATGGTCGGCTCCTTCAATAAATTGATTGACCGTCCCCTCCTCCACAACCATTCCATGGTACATTACTATGATCCTATCGCTAAGGAGTCTTGCCAACTCAAAATCCCTTGTCATTACGATTATAGATATCCTGTACTCAATACTTATTCTCTTTAGGAGCACCAGCATCCCTTTTTTCGCCATGCCGCCATAGTTTTCCGCAGGCTCCTCAATAATAAGTATTTTAGGTCTGCATATGCTAGCCATTGCCAGCCCTATTCTAAATAAAAGTTCATCTTCGAGTTGGGATGTAAAGGCCTTTCTTATTCTCTTGGGATCCTCGATTCCAAGGCTCTTAAGGACTTCGTCGACTCCGATTTGCCCACCTTCAAATCCATAGTGTTTTTCCAATTCCTTCAATTGCTTGCCTATGGTCAGATAGGGATTAAGCACGCTTCTCGGATTTCCAAATACATATGAGATTTCACTCCCACGAATTTTTCTCAAATCGGATTCATCCATAGAAAGAATGTCATGTTCCAAATAAATAGCCTCTCCAGATAGATTGTATTGATTTTTATTTAAAAGCCCAAGCAATGCCTTGGGTAAATATTCCTTGCCGCTGCCGCTTTCGCCGATAATTCCCAATATTCCGCCCTGCTCAAGCTGAAAATCCATGTTTCGTATAAGCTTTTCCGTTTTTCCAATTAGCTTCTCGGAAACAGAAAGATTGCCGACCCTGAGTATTGTTTTATGTCTCATGTTTTTCCTCCTATCGGCCGAGCCTTAAAATGGTCTCAACTATCATGTTGCCGAGGTCTTCAACATCCATAAAGCTTCCTGCATACGGCTCAAAGCCAAGCCTTATTGTATCAATACCACTTTCTTCAATCATTGTTTCCTCAGCGAAGCTTTGAATCTTACTATATTCAAAAGGATAATCCTTTTCATGCAAAACAGACATTATTCTGCTGTCTACCCTTGCCGAGTAACCTGGATTGTCTATTTCCGCTCTATAAACCACAATGCCGGAATCCTCTTGATAAACCCCAGTCAAATCAATATAAAGAGCGACTTTTTCCTTGCTAAACGGCATGTTCTTCGAAAAGAATTCCATTCCCTCTCCTTCTTCTCCTCCCGCAGAATCGAAAAACGCAAAAGCAATTGTCTTATCTATTCTATCTTTCCTTCGAGCCAGCTGGCTCGCAAGCTCAAGTCCAAATTCTATCTTTCCGCTCTTTATAGGTTCATACTGCCAACCATAGGACAATCCAATGATTATTATTTCTTCATTTGCACATCCCGTGTTTTCAAGCTCTCCTAAAACATAGACGCCTTGGCCATCGTTTGATTTCGCTATTTGCCTGTAAGATAGCTCCCCTATCCCATTAGCAAAAGCTTCGGCCAGCTCTTCGCTTATAGTCAGAATCGGTTTAGCGGATAGTTCGCTCCCCTGGGCAGTGTGACGATATCTCATCTCGGCTCCTACAATTAAAACGCCTCTTGCTCCATATTCCGATAGTAGTTTATCCGCAAAATTTATAATATCCTCGTCACTATATCTGCGCTTTCCAATCAATACCCAACTGCCTGAAAAATCCCGATGGCTTTCATCCAATGAATAATAATCCATTCTTCGTCCGTCGAATACCTTCCCAGATACATCGAATCTTCCGAAGGTGTCTGCAAAGTAATCTCTGCCGGTCAAGTACTTGATTTTATCTTCTCCTGAGACAAAAGTCAGCTCATCGTAAATTGGCGCATAGCTTTCGTTTCTTTCATAACTTTGCATAAGAGAATCCGAAACCGGTGAAAAGCCTATCTTCTCTAATTCGTCTGCTATCATCCGGGCTCTTTCACCAGCCTCTTCGCTGCCCGGAATCAGTTCTCCCGTTCTTTCAAAGTCTAGTTCATGGCGCATATCCGACATGCTAAAGTCAGGAATAAAAAGATTTAAATATACAAACAGAACCGCCAAAACCGATGCTATGCATAGCGCTACTGCGATTGCCGAGAATCTCAATTTGTCATATGGATTCTCAATCAAGCGCCTGCTTCTTATCCTCATACCTTCCGCCATAAGATTAAAAGCAAATATAACTATAAAAAACGCACATGCCATGTAAAGAGCAAGCCATGGCTTTTCCTGCCAATACGGAAGAAATTGTACACCTGTCTTTGACCCGATGTCTAAGCTTTCAAAGAGTCCATAGAATACGCAAAGTTGCGCTATAAGTGTCAATACTCTTGCTGTTTGATCAAAAAACATAGCCGGAAGGTCATCCTTTAAGAGTCTCCACATATTTCCAAAGGCAACAGAAGAATATCCTTTACCTGCAGCATCGCGGCCTTTTGATGCCATGCCGTCCTGAAGCTCTTTCATCCCAATCGAAATTCTTTGTGCCTCTCCGCTCCAGCCGACAAGGCTCAACACGGCTGTAAAAACCACCGAAAATGTTGCGTCGAACCTTCCGCCTGCAAATATTCCCACAAGGACAAGCAGACTGACTATTATGGGTGGTAAAATCTTGAAAACTGATTCAAATAGGCTTATCAGCTTTCCTGCGACCCAGCTGCCAATGCCTGCCATAAGCCCAATCACAATTGCAATTATAAGGCGAATTGCCGCAACCAAAACTGCTATAAGTGAAGCGATACGGATTCCGCTCATTATAAAACACAGATATTCGATTTCGCTTAAATTCATTATATTATCCAAAGAATAGATTCTTGCAGGAAGCATGAATTCGGGAAAAAGCATAAGTAAAAGAAGAGCAAAAGTCAATATGGAGCCCGCTGCCAAATGGTAGTTTCTCTTTTCCATATCAATACCCTCCCTTCGGATTCAGGAGAGCGACAAGTGCCTTAGAAAGCAGCACAGACACAATATATACGAATCCTATTAAAATCATTGCCGAAAAAACCGTTTTCGGGCTGTTAATTTCCACAAGCAAGCGGTTCATGATACCCGGCAAAGCGAATAAATACTCAACCACTATTAGATTTGACAAGACAATCACCATCAATTTAGGAATAAGCTTCAAAGCATTTATGAATACTCCCTTTAAAATATGTCTCGATATTTCTGTTCTTGTAAAGCCCCTAGCTTTTGCCAAAAGAACATAATCCTTATGCATTTCTCCTGCAGCCAATCTTGACACCTCTCCAGAAAGCCAAAGAAGCGGAAGAATTGCCATTGAAATTATAGGAAGCGTCAATGTTTCAAAACCAAGCAGCAAGGTCCCTCCATCTGCCATATCAACTACGATATATAGAGTTGAAACATACAAAAGAGCAAGTGCAATAAATGCCTGCGGAACTGACAATACCATAAGCGGCAATATTCCCCTGCCTTCCAATTTCCCTCCGCGCATCGTCCCGCGATGCATCCCAGCAAGAAGACCCCCCATAAATGCTATAGCTGCAGATGCGGTCGCTATCCCAACACTTAAAGCAAAACTTTCATCAAATATATTATTGAAATCTTCAATTCCAACATTCTTTATAAAGGAATATATTCTTTCACATGTGCCGTTAAACGACCTTAAATCCAGTAGCTGCAGGTTTGACACAAAGGCAGTCAGCGCTATTACCCCCAAAGCCAGAGCTGCAAAGCTTGCCAGATCCTCCACCAGCATACGCAGGCTTGAAAAATACAATCTGCCAATTGATTTGCTTCCAAAGTATGCGCCAGGATGTCTTCTATTGATTGTATAGAAAGCAAATGAAATATAGAGAAAGGCAATAAGAATCAGTCCGAACACAGACGCTCCAATATCCATGTATCCCGAGTAAGGCATATCATAGCAATCAGCCTCTATAAAGTCGAGACATACGGACAGGTTTTCTGTAAACACAGTCTTGTTCCATTGCCCCATATTGTCTTTTGGAGTAGCGCTAATCCCATTAAGTTCTTCTCTTGATGCGCTGGCAAGCATCACAGCCGAAAGCCCTGCTTGACTCAAGGCTTTATGGCTTCCCTCTAAATAGGCATCTTCAATATCGAATAGGTCCACATAAAAAAAGGAATTCGGTGTGCAATGGTCTTTAATAATCATTTCTGCAAGCTTTTCCGATGAAGAACTGCCTGCATAGTAAACAAGCTCTGTCTTATTCGAATTCTTCCATCCGAGATTATTCAAAAATATGAACTCCGTTTTTTCAAGCGGAAACAAGGGATTATTAATGTATTCATTCATCCCGGCGGCTCCTGTTTTTTCGCCGTCAAGAAACATAAAAACAATGTTTTTCCTGGGAAGCAAATTGCTTTCACTTAGTTTTTTTGAAAGCTCCAAAAGCCCCGAAACACCGCTTGCATTGTCTATGACTCCAGGCGCATAGCCGCTTTCGCCGTACCTTCCATAGCCATCGTATCCTGTTGCTATAATCAAGCATTCCTTGCTTTTCAGAGCCGGAATATAAGCAATTATATTTTCACCCGCAAGATATGGAAATCCTATTTTTACGCGAATCCTAGCCCCGCCAAAGACTCCATCCTCAGCGCCGTCACTCAGCTTGTCATATACCTTCCCTGTTATACGTGCCACAAAAATGGATTCGATGCTCTTTCCCGAAGCATCGACACTCTTTACTTCAATTTTAGATCCGTCAGATTCCCCATCGTAATAAAGTATGCCTTGTCCCCCGCTCCTAATAGCGTGAATCTTAGCTTCATATGTAAGATTGCTTGTCCTTGCCGCAACCACGCGGCCCGCAAGCATATAGCCTGGAATATCCTCTATAGGTCCATCAGCGAGCAGTATTTCCCCCACATAGTCTATGCTTCCTCCCAAACCTTTCGTCAAGGGATTGTAGTCTTTGTATATTTCAAGGGTATCTTCAAAGCCTGCGCCTTTATCTTCAAGCTTGAATTCTGCGGATTCGACAATAGCCGTAGTTGCATAAAATGGAATCCCATATCCCTCTCCACCTAGGCTTTCAATATCTTGCCCACTCAATACACCCTTTATGTATTCTGATGTTTTTCCCCCTCCAGGGCTTCCTATCTGCCGTCCTTCATAGGCATCATCCGTCAGTTCATCTATGTGTACAAACGCTTCCACTTCGTCTATTTCGCCATTTATAGCTTTGCCTCTTGAAGTATTGCTGTAGAAAAATAAGGCGAGCAAAAGCAGGGGTATGAGCAAAATTACTATTGTATAAAATTTATTTTTTTTCAACAATCCCACCGCCTATGAATACCTTCTTTAATAATTTCAAGAAAACACCCTACCTTTTGCGAGGTGTTTTCTTGAAATTAAATGTACGATTCAAAATATATTCCTATGCTTTCTCCATGCTTTGCCTTGCAAAGCTAACCCCGTTTACGCTAGCCTGCATAAGTCCTCGCGTTATTCCGGCTCCGTCCCCAAGTGCATAGAGATTCGATATATTCGTTTCAAAATTCTTGCCAACCTTTACCCTGTTGGAATAGAATTTAACCTCTACACCATATAGGAGCGTTCCATTGCTTGCTATTCCCGGAACTATATTGTCTAAGGCTTTAAGCATTTCATCAATATCCTTCATAATCCTATACGGCAAAACAAGAGACAAATCACCTGGAACAGCATCAACAAGCGTCGGAACAATATTGTTTCTGGCGAGCCTTTGAACGGTAGTCCTTCTGCCACGCCTAAAATCCTCATAGCGCTGAACTATGACCTTGTTTCCAGAAAGCATGTTTCCGAGCTGGGCAATATGCTTTCCATATGCCAAGGGCGCATTAAAGGGCTCAGTAAAATGCTTGGTGACGAGGAGCGCAAAGTTTGTGTTTGCAGTCTTTTTCTCCTCGGACTTATAGCTGTGCCCATTTACAACAGCCAAATTGTCATCATAATACTCTGTTGAAACTTCTCCCCCGGGATTGTTGCAGAATGTCCTTACCTTGTCGTCAAAGGTGGGCGTATAGTATACAAGCTTGCTCTCGTACATGTTTTCATCAAGCTCCCGCGTGATTTCACGGCGCGTCTCCACCCTTACCCCTATATCGACATCCCCCACCTCTGTATCTATTGAGTATTTCTCGCAAATAGCCTTAAACCATTCAGAGCCTTCCCTTCCAATGGATGCTACAATTTTTTCGCCATAGTACTCTTTGTCAGCCACTACTCCGCATATGGCGCCGTTCTCAATCAGAAGGTCCTTTACAGGATTTCTGAAGGAAAGCTCCACCCCTATTTCCTTCAAGTGCTTTTGCAGCTCAGTGTATATTGTGTTTCCAACTTCCGTTCCCATATGTCTTATTGGACATTCTATCAAATTAAGATTACTCTCTATAGCCTTTTTGCGTATGGATTTTATGCCTTCGCTCTCATCCATTCCGTATACCCTTTTGTCAGCGCCAAATTTAATGTAGAGTTCGTCTACATAAGCAATCAGGCTTCGAGTCTCCTCTCGGCCAATATAGCTCGGCAGATTACCGCCAACTTCCTCAGAAAGCGACAGCTTTCCATCCGACCAAGCTCCGGCTCCTGCAAAGCCCGTCGTTATATTGCATGGATTGCAACCCACGCACTTTCCTGTTATGCGTTTAGGACATGTGCGTTTTTCTATTGGATTTCCCTTTTCAAGCATCAGTATTTTACATGATTCGTCCAATTTCTTCAATTCAAGCGCGGCAAATATTCCCGAAGGTCCCGCCCCTACTATGATGTAATCCCATTTTTTCATAATTCTTATCCCTCACCTTCTATTTTCCCTTACACCTTATAATACCAAAAGAGCGGATTGAAATAAACAGGCATACCCTCTTATTCTTGATAAACGACGCTTTTCAATGCAAAAAGCCCCTGCGCGTTTTGCGTAGGGGTTTTAATAGATTCATATATTTACATAATTTCTTGTTTCTATAAAACCTTATCTTTTATATTTAGCTTTACGGTCAATTTTTCGAGCATATCAAGTGTCATGGAATCGAGATCGTATGTCGGTTTCCAACCCCATTCCTTTCTGGCAACGGAATCGTCAAGTCTATCCGGCCAAGAATCGGCAATCTTTTGAAGCTCGGGCTTTAGGTCGTAAGTCATTGTAAAACCAGGAATATATTTCTTTATTGCCATATATATTTCTTCGGGTTCGAAGCTCATTGCAGCTACGTTGAAGGCATTTCTGTGCTTGAGCTTTGAGGGGTCCGCATCCATTAGCCCTACAATTGCATTTAAGGCATCAGGCATATACATCATGTCCATATATGTTCCTTTTTTGACGGGACATGCAAACTTGCCACTCTTAAGCGCCTCGTAGTAAATATGTACCGCATAGTCGGTCGTGCCTCCACCTGGTAGTGTTTCATTTGAGATGAGTCCGGGGAACCTGACTCCCCTCGTATCAACTCCGTATTTCATATTGTAATAGTCGCATAAGATTTCTCCCGCAACCTTTGTAACTCCATACATTGTAGTGGGACGTTGAAGAGTGTCTTGTGGTGTATCAATTTTGGGAGTATCCGGTCCAAAAGCAGCTATAGAGCTGGGTGTAAAAACAGAAACGCCCGTTTCCCTCGCTACTTCCAAAACATTGAAAAGCCCTCCCATATTTACATTCCATGCCAGGGTAGGATTTTTTTCTCCGGTTGCCGACAATATTGCCGCCAGATGAACCACCCAGTCAATCTTATGTTTTTCAATCAATCTTTTTAGCCCTGCTCCATCTGAAACATCCAGAAGCTCAAATGGACCTTCATTCGCCACTGGAATGTCTTTCTTAACTATATCACTTACTATGACTTGATCTTTGCCATGTATTTTTCTGAGTCCGGCGGCCAACTCCGAACCAATCTGCCCTAGCGATCCGGTAATAAGTATTCTTCCCACAAAAGCACCTCCACCATTATTTAAGTCCTCACTTGAATTATAATCTTATGGAAATGCTTTTTCAACAGTTTTGTACTCCACCGGTGAACATTATTTGCATATATGTTTCTTCATCGCTTTTTGATCACAATTTATATTTCCCATACCCCTTGCATTTTCAAAGTTCTAGCCTCAAATTATGATTTATATGGTTTTTTAATTTTTTCTGAAAATTCTTTCAAATTCAAACATTTGTCTTTTCCTTGCAAACAAAACAAGAAGCCCTTAAAGGGCTTCTTGAAAAACTTTACTGTTATTTATCCGCAGGAGCTGCAGCTTTCACAACCTCCGCCTTGAATGGCGCTTACAGGTCTGACTCCATAACCGTTGCCAATCTTTTCTACCATCAATTCACCGAATTCGTCAATGATATAATCCTCGACAACAAATTTTAATCCTGACGATTCATCAGTGAAATCGCCTTCTTTTTGCTCGTCCAGAGCAAGCCCGAATGACGGACCGCTTCAGCCCATTCCCGCTATGTGGATTCTTAATGTTTCACTCTCGGGTTTGTTCTCTTCAATAAAAGCCTTTATTGAATCAATTGTAGATTCATCTATATGAACTTTCAATTGTACCCCTCCTTTAATGTAAATAATTATCATTTAAAAATACTTCTATATTATAATACCCTAAAAGCTTCAATGCAAGCAATTAAATTATTTCAATTATTCCGGCCATTCGACCCGTTCTACCCTTGTCCCCGCGGTGCGAATAAAACAAATCTTCCCTGCAATAGGTACAAAGCCCTGCCATATCTATATTTTCCTCTCTAAGACCCGCTCTAATCAGACCAAGCCTATTCGACTCCCAGATATCCACCTTGCACCTTCCGGGATTTTCAGACATGGATACGACCGACTTTCCATACAGTTTAACAAAAACTTCGGCTAAATCTTCTTCCATTTCCAAGCAGCAAGGTCCTATCGATGGCCCAACCGCGGCAATGCAATCCGACGCTTTTGTTCCAAATGACCTTGCCATGGCTTCTATTGTTTTGCGGCCTATTTCCTTTGCCGTCCCCTTCCATCCTGCATGGGCAATACCTATGGCTTTATGCACCGGATCCGCAATAAAAATCCCTGCGCAGTCGGCAAAATACGCAATGAGCGGCTTTCCGGGAAGATTGGTAACCAATCCATCCGTTTCAAGAGAACACTTCCCAAGCCAGAAACTTTCTCCATGAAAACTTTCATCTATAACCGCTATGCAGTCACCATGAACCTGATTTGTAAAAACCGCATTCTTCAGGTCATACCCAAAGTCATCTGCAAGCTTCTTGTAATTCATCAAAACGGATTCGCGGCTGTCCTCCGTAAGGAGACCCATATTCAATCCCTTGAAGGGGCCTTGACTGAATCCGCCCTTCTTTGTTGTAACGCAGTGCTTCAAAAAATCAAGCGCGCCAAGCTTGGAAAACTGCAAATAGCTTTCTCTTCCCTTATTTTCGATTCGACAAGACATGAACTCACCACCATTTTTATATTTAAACCATCATAACACAAAAGCGCAAATGTATAATCCAACCGGCATAGATTTCTAATCTGCGTTTCGCGTGCCTTTGAGGAAGAGTCCATCTTCTCCAATGTCTATTTCCGCAGTCTGCCCTTCCTCTATAAGGTTTCCGATAATCATTCTCGCAACCATCGTTTCCAGATGCCTCTGCAAGAACCTTCTCATTGGTCTGGCACCAAATTGGGTGCTGTAGCCCTCTTCCACCAGAAAGTTTTTTGCCTCATCTGTCAGAGATATTCCTATCCTCTTCTCTGCGAGACGATTCCTCAATTCCTTAAGCATAAGCTCAAGTATATCCTTTAGTTCCTCCTTGAATAGCGGCTTAAACATTACAATCTCGTCCACCCTATTCAAAAACTCGGGTTTGAATGTACTTTGCATAAGAGCCTCGACTCTCTTTCTTGTATCTTCATCTATCGTCCCCTTATCGTCTATTCCCTTTAAAAGCTCCTCGGAACCGACATTGGAAGTCATTATAATGACCGAATTCTTAAAATCCACCGTTTTGCCTTTAGAATCTGTAAGCCTACCGTCATCTAGTATCTGGAGCAAGAGATTGAAAACATCGTTGTGGGCTTTTTCTATTTCGTCAAAAAGAATCACAGAATATGGTTTTCGCCTAACGGCTTCTGTTAGCTGCCCTCCCTCTTCATAACCAACATACCCGGGAGGCGCACCGATAAGCCTGGAAACCGAGTGGCGCTCCATGTATTCGCTCATGTCAATTCTTATCATATTTTTTTCCGTATCAAAAAGTGTTTCGGTTAATGCTTTTGCCAGTTCGGTCTTTCCAACTCCGGTAGGTCCCAAGAATATGAATGATCCTATGGGCCTGCCTGGGTCCTTGATTCCAGCTCTAGACCTAATCACTGAATCAGCCACTCTTTCGACCGCCTCGTCCTGACCTATTACCCGCTGATGAAGAATCGACCTAAGATTAAGAAGCTTTTCTCTCTCGCCCTCAACTAATTTAAGTACAGGAATCCCCGTCCACCGCGAAACAATACGCGATATTTCATCTTCCGTGACAGCCTCTCTGAGATAGGCATCAGTATCTTGCCTATCCTTGAGCCAGTCTTCGCTTTCTTTTATCTTCTTCATGAGCTCGGGCAATTTGCCATATCTCATCTGAGCCACTCTCTCAAGGTCGTAAACACGCTCAGCCTTTTCTATCTCTACATTTAAAGCATCGAGCTCCTCTCTCAGAGCGCCAACCTGCTTTATTCCCTCTTTCTCGTTCTTCCACTTCGCATTCATAGATGCAAAGCTTTCCCTTTTTTCCGAAAGATCCCTTTGTATTATTTTCATGCGTTTCGCACTCTCTGCATCCTTTTCTCTTTTAAGGGCCGCCTCCTCTATCTCGAGTCTCATGATATCGCGCGATATCTGATCGAGTTCCGCAGGCATTGAATCTATTTCAGTCCTAATCATTGCGCATGCCTCGTCAACAAGATCGATAGCCTTGTCAGGCAAAAAACGATCGGTAATATACCTATCCGAGAGCTTTGCGGCCGCAATCAAGGCCGAATCGTTTATTTTTACTCCGTGAAAGAGTTCATAGCGCTCCTTGAGCCCCCGCAGTATCGAAATAGTATCTTCAACATTCGGCTCATCAACCATAACCGGTTGGAAGCGCCTTTCAAGTGCAGCATCCTTCTCTATATATCTTCTGTACTCATCCAGTGTAGTTGCGCCTATGCAGTGAAGCTCGCCTCTAGCAAGCATCGGCTTTAAAATATTTCCGGCATCCATTGCACCGTCAGTCTTTCCGGCTCCGACGATTAGATGAAGCTCATCAATAAAGAGAAGAATTTTACCTTCACTTTTCTTTATTTCATTAAGAACTGCCTTTAGCCTCTCTTCGAATTCTCCTCGAAACTTTGCTCCAGCAACAAGGGACCCCATGTCTAGAGAGAAAACCCTTTTGTCCTCAAGACCGGCAGGGATATCCTTCTTTACTATCCGGTGGGCCAAACCCTCCGCGATTGCTGTTTTACCAACGCCCGGCTCTCCTATGAGCACAGGATTATTTTTTGTTTTTCTTGAAAGTATCCTTATTACGTTTCTTATTTCTTCGTCCCTTCCTATGACCGGATCCAGTCGATTTTCCATAGCGTCCGCAACAAGGTCCCGACCGTACTTCTCAAGAGCCTCGTATGAAGATTCAGGCTGATCAGACAGAACCCGCTGATTGCCCCTAATTAGCCTAAGCTGCTTCAATACTTCCTTCTCATCAACCCCATTCCTTTTGAACACCCTTAAAAGCGCTTCCGTAGCTTTTTTTACAAGTCCAAGGAAAAGATGTTCAACCGAAACATACTCGTCCTTCATTTTATTTGCTTCATCCTGAGCTGTGTCAATCACATTATTCAATTCTTTACCTACATAGAGCTTTCCCACCTCAAACCCAGCATCGTTTTGAACCCTTGGCTTTTGCGAAAGCAATTCTTCGGTTTCACTTTGTATCGTTCTAATGTCGGCATTCATTTTAAGCAAGATACGAGGCACTAGACCATCCTTTTGGGTAAGAAGAGCTAATGCAAGGTGTTCCGGATACATTTCCGGATGCCCGTTTGTCTGCCTGATTTGCTCCGACATCTCTAGAGCTTCTATGGATTTTTGTGTAAACGAATTAATATTCATATCAATCACCCCATTTATTTTCTAAGTTCTTTCCACTCTTTAAGCAACTCTTTCTCCTTTTCGTTCAATTGATCAGGAAGACCTATTTTTATTGTTACATAAAGATTCCCTCTATCTTGGGAGCTTCCCAAGCCCTTTCCCCTTAACCTTATCTTCGTTTCCCTCTTCGTATCCGGCTTTATCTCAAAGCGCAGCTGTTCGTCAAAAAATTCCATTTCCACCGCTGCTCCAAAATACGCCTCGTATGGCATAACAAAATGGCTTGCAAACAAATCCTTTCCCTTTGCACTTAGAGATTTACTCTCCAAAAACTTGACCTTAAGCATAAGGTCATTTCCATGACCCGAACTAGTTTTCAGAGCTTTCTTTATCCTTATACGTTCTCCATCCTGAATACCCTTTGGTATTTTGAACTTGATTTTTCTTGTTTTTTCTCCATCCATTATTCGAATCATTTTTTCGCTTCCGTAGTAGCTGTCCCTTATTTTTATTTCTATGGTCTCTTCGCGGGCTTCCGGTGTCGGCACGGGTCTGCTTCTTGCAGATTGAAACATGTCTCCAACACCTGATCCTCTATTGACTGATTCTTGTCCCCCCTGGGAAAAACGCCCCTCTCCAAAAAACATTTCGAAAATATCCCTTAATGAATCGGAGGACGACTCTCGGCCAGTCCATCCGGGAGGCGGTTGGCTGAAGCTTTGTCCATCTCTCCATCCATTCCCAAGGGTGTCATATTTCTTCCTTTTTTCAGGATCACTCAAGGTCTCGTATGCCTCATTGACATCCTTGAATTTGCTTTCCGCATTTTTCTCTTTGCTTACATCAGGATGGTATTTTCTTGCAAGGCTTCTATAGGCCTTCTTTATTTCAACAGAATCAGCTTCCCGAGACACGCCCAAAATCTTATAGTAATCCTTATACTGAAGCGACATAGCTTCACCACCTTTTGACTGTCCTTAACTTACTTTGACTATCTTTGACTTTATATACTATTTTATACCCATTTTTTACATTTTTCAAGCCATTTTTTAAAAAAGGAGCATCAAGCAGTTTCCTCTTCCACCCTTTCCTCTTGTATGAAAATCGTCATTGCTCTGCTTAATATTCCACTTAGGTAGGCCAGCAATACGCCATAGTTTGTCATTGCCACTCCGCATTCCTTGCAGATTCGCATGCGGCTTTGCATTGTTTTTCGATTGGTCATACATGCCCCACAATGGATAATCAAATCATATTCATTATGATTTTCCGGAAAATCGTGTCCCATCTTGAACTCATAATTAAGATTTTTACCAAGGTGTTTGTTTAGCAAAGCCGGTATTTTTACCCTACCTATGTCCTCGCAGGAAAAATTATGGGTACAACTTTCCGCAATAAGTATTTTCGAATTTTCATCAAGCCCTTCAATTACCTTAAGTCCATCGTTAAATACCGCAAGATCTCCCTTGTTCCTTGCAAAAATCATCGAAAATGATGTAAGCCTTATCGATGGAGGAACCATCTCGTCAACCCTCTTGAAGGCCTGTGAATCCGTTATTACAAGATCGACCTTGTAATCGAGATCCTTAAGCGCCTCTTCGAGTTCCGTATCCCTCACCACATAGCTTTTAACCCCATGGTCAAGACAATCTCTTATGCATTGAACCTGAGGAAGTATTATTCTGCCTTTTGGAGCTTCCGAGTCTATCGGAACAACCATCACTACAGTGCCACCATATGGAAGCAGATCCGCCACAAGGGGAGGCTCCTCCATGTTTTTTGAAATCCTTTTTGCAATCTCATCCTTCAATTTTATTATGCTGGAAAAATCCCTATCGGAAACCATAACTGCATCCGGATATCCTTCCTTCAATTCATTTATAAGCTTCTCATCAAGAAGATCTGTTTTGTTGATGATTTTAAGAAAAGGAATATGAAAACGCTTGAAAAGAAGCTCCGCTTCCTTTTCATCTTGCATTGAAATATCACTTCCATCCATCACATACAAGGCGAAATCAGTACGCATCAGCATCTTCTTGCTTCGCTCTACACGCAGCTTTCCAAGATCTCCCTCATCGTCTATACCAGCCGTATCTATGAATATGACAGGCCCTAGCGGTATAAATTCCATAGCTTTTTTGACCGGGTCCGTAGTTGTCCCCTTTTGCTTTGAAACAAGCGCAACATCTTGTCCCACTATTGCATTTAGAAGTGAAGATTTTCCTGCGTTGCGTTTCCCAAAAAGTGTTATTGTAAGCCTGTTGGCTTCCGGTGTCGTGTTCATTTGTTTTTCCTCCAGTCGATATGGTCTCCCCTTGACATGTCCATTTCATATCCGGCGCTTTCTATCTTTTTCCTTAAGCCCTCACTGCACTCAGCCGATTCTTCTTCCGTGCAAAGTTTGTCATTATACAGCATGTATTTTCTCCTATCCTCCATGGGTGAAAGGTTCGGCATTACAACATTGGCTCCCGCCTTGAGTCCCCTTTCTCTGCCACTGGCATCTGCTGTCCCCAGTGCAGTCGTAGCAGGAATCAGAGCCTTCGGAACCATCAAGCGCGAAAGCGCTATCATCCTTATGGTCTTTTCAACATCCCCTCTTGGAAAATCACGAAAGGGTGTATCAACATGAGGAATGAAGGGACCTATACCGATCATGTGAGGCTGCATTTTCATAAGAAGCAACAAATCCTCCGCAAGATCATCGTCCGTCTGCCCAGGCAATCCCACCATGAATCCGGCTCCTATCTGGTAGCCTATGCGCTCGAGGCTGTAAAGGCATTCCAAACGGCTTTTAAGATGCATATCTTCATGTACCGCGTCATATAATGCTGGCGAAGCTGTTTCATGACGAATCAAATATCTGTCCGCTCCAGCCTCATAGTATGCCCTGTATGCTCCTTCTGATTTCTCTCCTATCGAAAGCGTTACCGCAACATCTTTAAAAGAGGCTTTTATGGCTGAAATTATATCAATCATTATCTCATCGCTATAATAATTGTCCTCTCCGCCTTGAAGCACGAATGTTCTGTATCCCATATCATAACCCTTTGAGCAACATTCAATGATTTCATTCTTGCTTAAGCGATATCTTTCCGCTTTTGAATTCTTGCCTCGAATACCGCAATATTTACAATTCCTTTTGCAAAAATTTGAAAATTCTATAAGACCTCTTACAAATACTTTATTTCCATAATTATTTCTTCTTATTTCATCAGCATCGGAGATCAATATACCGGAAATTTCTTTTTCCTCTCCAGCAATCAAAGTCTTAAGCGTCTCCTTTGATGGTATATCTCCATATTTAATAGCCCTAAGCTTGATCTTCAACTGCTCTTTCATATTTATCTCCTTAATTAAAAAGGCTTCCCTTTAAAAGGAAAGCCAGACAAACCAAATACAAAATTGCATATGTCTGAATCCCTTTCAAATCAGTCCACGCTTTTTTGTCAGGTTTTCATTTATGTTTTCGGAATAAGAAAATTTTTCCCTTATCTTCCGATATATTTGTTAATATTTTATCAACATCTTTATTCTTTGTCAATCTTTTAAATCATTCCTCAATCACACGTTTAACCGTTTTTCTTCTTTTTTTAGAAGTGTGCTTGTTTTTACCATTGTTTTCCTCATAAATTTCGTCCATGCACATCCTGCAAATTGTTTTCCCGTGGTTTGAATAACCTCTGTCATTAATTATTTCATTCCCGCAAATTTCACAAATTTTAGCCATTTTTCGCCCTTTCATCTTTTTTTGGATTCACTTTCTGATTGTTTAAATGCAAGCTTTTTCAAATGCCTTTCTATTCTCATAATATAAGCCAAGTTTTAAAAAAAATCAATATTATTTTTTCACATTTTAGGGTAAAATGTAACCGATAAATAAACTGATTGCAATTTATGCAAATAATATTACAAATTTCCTGAAAGGAGATTAAAAATGAATTCCAAAAAACCATATGTAATAGCATTAACCTACAACCTTAAAGACGAATCTAATTCTATAAACGAGGACGATCAAGCGGAATTTGACTCAATCGAAACTGTCAACGCAATACAGCGCGCAATAGAAAAGACAGGATGCCAAGTCATCCCAATGGAGGCAAAACGATCGATCGTCAACGAAATTCAAAACCACCATGTTGACATGGTCTTCAATTTTGCGGAAGGTCTCAAGGGACGCGGCCGGGAATCACAAGTCCCTGCCCTTCTCAACTTTCTTTCAATACCCTTCACCGGGTCTGATGAAACAACTCTAGCAATAGGTCTAGACAAAGCACTCTCTAAAAGAATAGCAATGACAGAAAATATAAGGACTCCTAAGTTTCAAATCTTTTTCGAATCGTCGGACATTTTAAAAAAATCACTCGAATTTCCTCTCATAGTTAAACCCAATGCCGAAGGCTCAAGCAAGGGTATAATTGATGCCTCTATAGCATATGACGAGCAAAGCCTAAGAAAATTAATAGACCGCATACTGTCAGTTTACAACGAACCCGTAATTGTCGAAGAGTATATACCAGGACGAGAATTTACCATCGGCCTGATTGGAAACGGCAAATCCGTTGAGGTTCTGCCTCCAATGGAAATACTTTTCGAAAAAGATGAAAATCCATTTTATAGCTATAATGTAAAAAAACATTCTGAAACATTTATAAGCTATGAATGCCCCGCTAAGATTGATCCAAAGCTTGAACGAAAACTCAACAAATTGGCTTTGAAAATTTTTTCATCTCTTCAATGCAGAGATGTGGCTCGCATAGACCTCCGAGTTTCCGACAAAGACGGAGAACCTTATTTCATAGAAATAAACCCTTTACCCGGACTTATCGACGGGTTTAGCGACTTGACGATAATTGCTCGTTCTGCTTCAATGGAATACGACAAGCTCATCCAAAGAATACTAAATGAAGCTTTGAAACGCTACGGAATGGAAGAACTTTAAACCTATGCCATATTAAAATAGTTAAATCTTTCCATAATATTCAAAACTTCTTCTATATTAACAGATTTTACCAAGCCCTTGCGTCCTATCATGTCATGGGCAGCAAAAAGAGCATTTACAATGGCCTCCTCTACAGCCTCTACAACTGCCTCAAAAAGAGGATTTAAAGCCTCATTCTTAAGCATCTGAATATTTCTAACATGGTTTTCTCTTGCTGGAGAAGTAGCCGAAGCCTTGTAGTCATCGACGGTTTTAGCAGTGGAAAAAGCCAAAACAATTTCTCCACTTCCGTTTTCCGCAAAGGATCCGCTCTTTCCTATGCCAAAGGCGGCGCGTTTTGAAAGCCTGATAAGTTGATGGGGAAGCAAGGGTGCATCAGTGGCGATAACAACGATTATCGACCCCTCCATATGCTCCTTTGTTCCTCCTTCCTTGAGATACCTTCCTACTGGAATTCCATCTATTACAAGGTCCTTTTTGTTTCCAAAATTGCTCATGACGAGGACTCCAAGACGGTAATTCCATGGAAGCTTCCTCGAGGAGCTTCCTATGCCGGCCTTGTATGAACAGCAAACCATACCTGTTCCTCCCCCGACGGAACCCTCATCTATTCTTCCTCCGCTTGCACGTTCGATTGCATTCTTGACATTTTCCTGTCTCACATGCCTGTAGTAGGGATCATTCAGTATTCCATCGTTGCATTCGGCTACCACCGGCAAAATAACATTTCTTGTTTCTCTAATCTCAGGCAATTTCCTATACAGATAGTCCACCAAACCGTCATGTACAATCCCTACATTCATTGATGATGTAAGGGCTATTGGCGTCTCCATTATGCCCCATTCGTTTATTTGGTTCATCCCGGACATTTCTCCTGCACCGTTTATTATGTATCCTCCTGCAAAAACCTTGTTGTTGTAAATGTCCTTATTCGGCAAAATTACCGTAACCCCGGTTCTGGCAATCTTGCCGCCAATTTCGCCCTCAATTATTGTATCATGCCCCACTTTAACTCCAGAAACATCGGTAATGGAGTTATGGCGACCGGTTTTATATTTTCCGAAACGAATTCCATACTCTCTCGCTCTTTTTTCCATCTCAACCCCTCCTTTCTAAATATTGATACCCAAATTGCTTTAAAATCAGCCTTTTTGAAAAAAAAAAGGCTTTCGCCTATTTTTTTAACACTATGGCCAAAACCATTTCTCTGATTGTCTTGCATGCGGCGGCAGTACTTATTCCTGAAGAATCGTAATGCGGAGAAAGTTCCACCACATCGGCTCCCACTACATTTAAATATCTAATTTGCCTCAAAGCATCAAGCAGCTCCTTGAAGGAAACGCCTCCCGGTTCCGGCGTTCCGGTTCCTGGGAAAACAGACGGGTCCAAAACATCCATGTCGACAGTTACATATACAGGCTTGTCTCCGATTATTTTCAAATCCTCATGGATATTTTCAAGTGAAAACTTTCTAATAAAGGTGTGTTCCTCGGCCCAATGAAATTCCTCCCGCAAACCGGAACGAATACCGTATTGGAAAATGCGTTCGTCTCCCACCGATTCCCAGACTCGCCTCATGACCGTAGCATGGGAAAGCGACTCCCCCATGTACTCTGTCCTCAAGTCTGCATGGGCATCGAAATGGATAATGCAAAGCTCTTCATGTCTTTCGCAAACAGCCTTGACAGCCGGATAAGTGACCAGATGTTCCCCTCCAATCATTAAGGGAATCTTGCCATCCTTTACTATTCCACTCACACAATTTTCGATCATTTCGAGCACTTTTTTCGTGTTTCCGAAGGGCAGGTCCAAATCACCCGCGTCGTGCAGCTCATAGTCACCCATTTCTTTATCCAAATATGGACTGTAGGTCTCGAGTCCCCAGGAATCCTTCCTTATGGCCTCCGGACCAAACCTGGCTCCAGGCCTAAAGGATACTGTTCCATCAAAGGGCGCTCCAAACAATACTATTTCAGCTTTTTCATAATTTGAATCAAACCCTATAAAATCAGCCACGACCAATCATCGCCTTTACGTAATTGGGAAGAGCGAAAGCCCCTCTGTGCAGCTCTGTATTGTAGTATTTTGTTTTCATACCCAGTTTTTCCCATTTTGCCGAATCAAAATCATTGATCGGATGGAGTCCCTTCGATGCAAAACCGAAAAGCCAATGACCCGAAGGATAGGTTGGCATATGGTATTGGTATGCCTCTGCAATGGGAAATATCTCTTTTATCTTTTCGTGGGCCCTAACCATTTCCCTGGCATTCTGTTCGTAATATGGGCTCTCGTTTTGATTGACGAGTATTCCTTTTTCTGTGAGAGCCGTATAACAATCCTCATAGAAGGTCTTTGTAAACAGGCCCTCTCCCGGTCCGATTGGGTCTGTTGAATCGACTATTATGAGGTCATACAAAGCTTTTTTACCTTTCACAAACTCAAGGCCGTCCTCGTAAAAAAGGCTGACCCTGGGGTCTTTCAAGCGGCAAGAGGTAATAGGCAAATGCTCAAGAGCCGCCTTAACCACCAATTCGTCTATTTCCACCATATCAATCTTATCGATTGTCTCATATCTGGATACTTCCCTTACTGTTCCTCCATCTCCTCCGCCAATCACGAGAACGCTTCTGATTTCGGGATTAATGGCCATTGCAACGTGGCTTATCATTTCATGATAAATGAATTCATCCTTCTCTGTAAGCATAACCAGTCCATCTATGGCCATTACTTTTCCAAATTCATATGTATCAAGAATGTCCACTTGCTGGAAATCACTCTTTTCTGAAAACAAATGTTTTTTTACCTTCATGGAGAATCTGACATTTTCAGTTTGTTCTTCCGTGTACCAAAGTTCCATATCTTCCCCCTTAAGCACTCGGCTTGAATTTAAGTTGATCAATTTTTTCATCAGAAAAATTCCGTATCTTTTCGCCTATTCCTCTTGGCACTTCCGTCGTTTCAACGCGTCCCGCCTTAAGTTTTTCGGAAAGATAATTAAACGCATCCCAAGGATTGACTTCATCTCCGCATGTAAAAAGATCTACTGCGGCATATCCATATTCAGGCCACGTATGGATTGTCAAATGCGATTCCGAAATAACGACTGCACCACTCACTCCCCAAGGATTGAAAAGATGAAAAACACTTTGGACTATTGTAGCCTTGGCCTCTATTGCTGCCTGTTTCATGTGTTTTTCAATCATCTGATGGTCGTTTAATATCTCCTTATCACAATTGTAAAGCTCTACTAGGATATGTCTTCCCAATTGTTCGATTTTCATAAGAAAACCCCCTTTGCAATATTGAAATACTAAACAAAAAGTTTAGTCGTATTAAATATAACCGTTCTGCAAAATTTGTCAATAGTTTTGCGCATTTTTAAAGTATTTTTTTTTTGCACAGTAAAAGCGCCTTTCTCTATTTTCGGGAAAGGCGCTGCATCAACTACCCAAAACCATTATTGTTTCAACCTTTGGATCTGACGAATCCGTTAGAAGCCCATTCTGACTCTTTAGAAACTCTATATGCTCCACCATCTGCAAGGTAATTCTTTCCCCCGGTATAACGATTGGAATTCCGGGAGGATAGGACATTATTGATTCTCCGCTTATCTCACCGGGAGAAAGCGAAAGCTGCACTCTTTTCTTCCTTGAGAAAAATGCATTTCTAGGAGACACTATAACATCGGGGTTATGGAGATTTTTTTTTGCATAGGGCAGTTTTTCGCGTTTTTCGCCTTCAACAAGTTTTTTAAGAGCTTGCACCAAGGCATCTATGTCTTCAGGCCTGTCCCCTAAGCTTAGTACAGCAAGCGCATTGTAAGCATCCCCTAGCTCCATCTGTATTCCATATTCATCACGCAGACGATAGTAGGCCTCCAGTCCCGACATTCCCGCCTCTGCAAAATGTATCCCAAGCTTTGTTTCATCGAATCCGAAAACCCCTGGACGTCCAACCATCTCGCATCCGAAAGCGTAGAGCCCCGGAATTTTATTAATTTCCACTCTCGCTCCCCTTGCAAGGTCAAGTGTCTTTTGAAGACTGCTTTCGCCATTAATTGCAAGATTTTTTCTCGCTAAGTCTAGCGAGCCCATCAAAAGATATGATGCGCTTGTTGTTTGCATTAGGTTAAGATTGGTTTTAACTCTTATCGGATCTATTAACCCCTCATTTAGAAGCAAAACCGAGCTTTGGGTCAATGAACCCCCCGTTTTATGAATGCTTGAAGCGGACATATCCGCACCAACCGAGCACCCGGAAACAGGCAACTCCTTATTGAAATTAAAATGTGCCCCGTGGGCCTCGTCAAGCAATACCGCCATACCATTTTCATGGGCCAAATCAATAATTCGCTCAATATCGGATACTATTCCGTAATAAGTCGGATTAATTATTAGAATTGCCTTCGCATCATTATTTTCTTTTATCGCCTTTTCTACGGATTCAAAAGTAACCCCAAGTGAAATCCCTAGCCTGTCGTCTATTTCCGGCTGAAGATACACCGGCACAGCTCCGCTTAAAATCAGTCCGTTGATTGCCGATTTATGGGCATTCCTCGGCAAGATTATTTTTTCTCCTGGCATGCAGGCGCTAAGTATCATTGCCTGTATACCTGCCGTTGTTCCATTTACAAGAAAAAATGCATGATCTGCGCAGTATGCTTCCGCCATAAGTTTTTCGGCTTCCTTGATTACCCCTACAGGATTGCTGATGTTGTCCAGACACTTCATGGAATTAACGTCTAGTTCCAAAATACGAGCTCCGAAATATTGACCGAATTCAGAGAGCCCTCTTCCGTGCTTGTGGCCGGGAACATCGAAAGGAATTATTCCGCTCTCTCTATACTCCTTCATGGCATCGAAAAGCGGTGTTCTATTTTGATTTTCCAATCTATATCACCTTCTTATATATATTTATAAACTAATTATATTTTCTTTCGAATCATTGTCAACCCAATCATTTTTTCTTTTCTTACATAGAGGATTTTATGCCGTCTTTGTTGAATTAAACATACAAGTGGATAAATTTCAAACCCAAAAGAGGGATACTATAATGCTGACAAAAAAAGCAAATTCAAACATTAGAATAGCAGTTTTCGTTTTATTCATAGTTGGACTTCTTTTTTCAATAATGCGTCCGGCAGAGGAAATCATTTTCGAGGCCCGCATAAACAAGCAGGTTGTAGGTTATGGAACAAGCCGACAGGACATAGCTTCCTCGATTGACAAGATTGAAGAAGAGCTTGCGGCTACATATTTCGTAGACGAACTGTCCCCATATTATGAGACGGTATTCAGTGAAGTATCACAAAACGAACTTTCCGCCACAAGCTACGAAAACCTCAAAAGAGAGGTCCTTGCAAACCAGAAATTTGTTACTCCTGGCTATGAATTATCCATAGATGACACGGTCTACGCAAGAGCAATAAACAAAAGCGACCTCGAATTTTTGCTAGATAATGTCAAATCCAGGTTAAAGAAAGACCACGAAAACATTCAAGCCGTGGTTTTTATGGAAAACGTCGAAATTGCCCCAGGAAACATATTCATTCGCGATTCAATTGTTCAAACTGAAAGCGATCTGCTTGTAGAACGTCTTTTGACAGGCCGCGAGCAAATAGAAACCTACACGGTTGAACCCGGTGACACATTGACTGCAATAGCCGCAAACCAAGGATTATCTGTAAGCGACATAGCGGAAGCCAACCCCGAAACTGATGTCGATAAAATCTATGCGGGTCAAAAACTTTTTCTTTCAAAGCCTTCACCTATACTCCATAGAAAATAGCTTTAGCTATTTTCATACTCTGCAAATAATGCCGACGGCAATTTTCTATGCCGTCGGCATTTTATGCCATTCCAGATTGAGGGTTCATATTGCAACACATCGACCATGGCTTGATTTCGCGTGCCCTGTGGTATCACAGCTTTGGATAAGGCTAAATCGTAAAGAAATCCGCTTTGGCCTTGGCCCAGCGAGTTTGCGGATTTTAGATTTTGCCTTCTTTCTTCTTTTCACTTGCTCCTCAGAACGGCGAATGTACCTGGTTTTAGGCATTGAGCGATCGATAGCTTTTCAAAGCTTTGGATAAGGGAAAACCAACGGAAATCATCTTTGGCCTTGGCCCGACGCGAAGCGAGTTTGATGATTTCTGGTTTTCTCGATAGACAAAGCTGAATGAAAAGCATGAACTGCACTCTGCACGCTGAAAACTTTTCAACATCTAAAGCCCCTCCGAATTCGGAGGGGCTTTAGCCCTATCCCAGCTTAATTATCAGCTGCCCCGCCTTGACCATCTGGCCTTCCTTGACAGGAATCGCCTCCACCAAGCCGTCTATTGCACTTTGCAGATTGGTTTCCATTTTCATGGCTTCCAATATGGCTACGGTCTGATTCTTTTTAACCGTTTCACCTTCCCGCACAAGCACCTTCATTACAGTACCGGGTATAGACGCCCCAATTTCTGTTACATCATCCGGATCCGCCATCATAGCTGCTCCCGAAACCTTTTTTTGCCTGTCTTCCATGCCCTTGTCCTCAATCAGTATTTCACGTCTGTTTCCATTGATTTCAAAGGTAACCGCCCTGTATCCGTCCGCATCTATCTTGCCCACGCTTACAAGTTTTATTATCAAAATCTTTCCTTCTTCTATTTCAACCTCGCTTGTTTCTCCCTCGTTTAATCCATAGAAAAATACATGGCTTTCCAGGTTGCTAAGGCTACCGTAATCTGAAACGGATTTAAGATATTCCTTATAAACCTTTGGATAAAGGGCATAACTTAGTATGTTTCGCATATTTGGCTCATCATGAAGTTCATCATTCAGCACTTTTTCAATCGCCGAAAAATCTTCAGGCTCAAGCACCTCGCCAGGTCTTGCAGTAAGCGGCTTTTCACCTTTTAGAACCAGTTTCTGCAAATCCTTAGGGAAACCTCCAAGCGGTTGGCCCATCATTCCTTTGAAAAAGGCTACAACTGAATCCGGAAAATTGAGATTCTTGCCTTTTTCAAACAGGTTGCCGCTATTAAGGTCGTTTTGAACCATAAATATTGCCATATCTCCTACTGCCTTAGATGATGGAGTAACCTTGACTATGTCTCCGAAAAGATCATTTACTTCCTTAAACATCTCCTTGACCTCTCCAAAACGGTCTCCGAGTCCAAAGCTTTCAACCTGAGGCTTAAGGTTGGAGTATTGTCCGCCAGGTATCTCGTATTTATAGATTTCGGCTGTTCCCGATTTGAGATCCGACTCAAATGGTTCATAAATCTTACGAACATCGAACCAATAGTCGGAAAGCTTTTGGAGCCCATCAAGACAAATTTTCGGATCCCTTGCTGTATTTTCAAGGGCAGCCACAACAGAGTTCAGTGCAGGCTGACTTGTTAGCCCAGACATTGAGTTAAACGCCGTATCCACAATGTCAACTCCCTGCTCTGCCGCCATAAGAATCGTCGACACTCCGTTTCCGCTTGTGTCATGCGTATGCAAATGAATCGGTATGGAAATTTCATCTTTCAGCGCCTTTATAAGCTTCTTGGCCGCATAGGGCTTGAGAAGCCCCGCCATATCCTTTATTCCAATTATATGCGCGCCCATGTTTTCTATTTCTTTGGCCATTTCCACATAGTACTTAAGACTGTATTTATCCCTTTTCTCATCAAGTATGTCTCCTGTGTAGCACATGGAAACCTCAGCCATTTTGCCTGTTTTTAAAACCTCATCGAGAGCAACTTCCATTCCCTTGAGCCAGTTTAGCGAATCAAATATCCTGAATACATCTATTCCACGCTCGGCAGAAGCCTGTATGAATTCCCTTATGACATTGTCAGGATAGTTCTTGTAGCCTACCGCATTGGATCCGCGTATAAGCATCTGAAAAAGTATGTTAGGCACCTTTTCTCTTAGCCTCTCAAGCCTTCTCCATGGGGATTCCTTAAGGTAGCGATATGCAACATCAAATGTTGCCCCTCCCCACATCTCAAGGGAAAACAAATCATTCCCGCAGCTTGAAGTCGCTTCGGCAATCTTGAGCATGTCGCGTGTTCTGACCCTTGTTGCAACAAGGGATTGATGCGCGTCCCTGAAGGTTGTATCGGTAAGCAAAAGCTTGTCCTGCTCCTTGATCCACTTTACAAGTCCCTCCGGGCCCCTCTCGTCCAGAAGCTGTTTGGTCCCTCTGAGTTCGTCTTTCATTGTAAAAATTGGCACAACCGGAGTGTCAAAATCTTTTTTTGTTCCCTTCACCTCGTTGACAACTTTTTCTCCGATATAGCGAAGTATTTTTGTCTCTCTATCTCCTGACGGCCGAATGTTAAACAGACCCGGTGTATGGTCCAAGAAACCGGTATCGCAATTTCCTTCTCGGAAGGTCTGATGATTGAGTACATTGATAAGGAATGCTGTATTTGTTTTTACTCCCTTTATAGTGGTATCCCTCAGTGAGCGAATCGCTTTTCTTGAGGCATCATCAAAGGTTCTCGAATACGCTATTATCTTGACTAAAAGGCTGTCGTAGTAAGGAGAAATCTGGGCTCCCGTATATCCGTTCCCTCCGTCAAGCCTTATCCCAAATCCGGAGGAAGACCTGTAAACCTCCAGCTTGCCCGTGTCTGGAGCAAAATTGTTTGCCGGGTCCTCAGTGGTTACCCTGCACTGTATTGCGTATCCCCTTGTTTGTATTGCTTCTTGACTAGGAATGTTTATTTCAGCCGAGTTTAGGGCATAGCCCTGGGCTATCTGAATCTGGCTTTGCACTATGTCAATTCCAGTTATTATCTCTGAAATAGTGTGTTCAACCTGTATCCTTGGATTCATTTCAATAAAATAATGGTTGTTGTCGCTATCGACCAGAAATTCAACCGTTCCCGCACTTCTGTAATTCATAGACCCTGCTATCTTGAGTGCATCCGCGCAAATTCTGTCTCTCAAGCCCTCGTCTATCGAAAATGCCGGGGCAAACTCGATTATTTTTTGGTGCCGCCTTTGAATAGAACAGTCGCGCTCATAAAGATGCACTATGTTTCCATAGTTGTCACCTAAGACCTGCACCTCAATATGCTTTGGCTTATTGAGATATTTTTCAATGAACATTTCATCAATTCCAAAAGCTTTCTTTGCCTCGCTTTTTGCACTTCTAAACTCAGAAATTAAATCGCTTTTCTGATATACGATCCTCATTCCCCTGCCGCCGCCTCCGGCAGCCGCTTTTATCATTACAGGATAGCCGCATACCTCTGCAAACTCAAAAGCGTCTTCTTCGCTAGCAATCGGTTTGTCAACGCCGGGTATTGTCGGAACATCAGCTTTTTTTGCCAATATTTTAGAGCTTATTTTATCTCCCAGGCCCTTTATCATATTGCTGTCGGGACCGATGAAGATAATACCGGTCTCTTCGCATTTTTTCGCAAAATGCGGATTTTCCGAAAGAAAGCCGTATCCCGGATGAATTGCGTCAACGCCTTTTTTAATTGCCAGATTAATTATTTCATCAATTGCAAGATATGCATCAACCGGACTCTTCTTTTCACCTATAAGATACGATTCATCCGCCTTGGTCCTAAAAAGCGAATACTTGTCTTCCTTTGAATAAATTGCGACAGACCTTACGCCCAATTCACTACACGCACGAAAAATCCTAATGGCTATTTCTCCGCGATTGGCAACCATTATCTTTTTAATTTTCTTATTCATAAAAACCTCTCCTATTTTTTTGTTTGTTCTATCTTATACCCACAAACACATAATTATTCCATTTATGCTCTAATTCTTCATATTTGTCCTGATATTCTTCTTTAAAACCTTTCTATCCATTATACAATATATCTTTATATTTTCAATTGATTGTTATCCATTATTCTTAAATTTACATATATTTAACACACTTTTCACTATTAATGTTTGTGTTTAGCTTACAAATTCGCTATATTCTATTATACATAGGGGATTCCATCCGTGTTTCTGATGAAATCCCCTATGCTTTAGCCCCTTTTGCAAATGTTTGGCTATAGTATCACGCTAATTTTTGTACCTTTTTCCAAAACACTCTCTATCTCCATTTTCCCTCCATGAAGCTCTACTATTTCATTTGTAATGGCAAGCCCCAATCCGCTTCCCTGAGACTTCATGTTTCCTTTGAAAAATTTCTCCGTTATATGCTCAAGATCCTTTTGGTCAATGCCCTGTCCGTTGTCCTTAACGAAAACCGAAACCTTTTCTCCACGCTTCTCAGAACCTACGGAAATACGGCCTCCCGTTTCGGTGAATTTAATCGAGTTGTCTATAAGATTTATCAGAACCTGCCTAAGCCTGTTTTCGTCACCCTCAACATATGTCAAACTTTGGTCCAAACTTGTTTCCAATCGTATTGTTTTCTTCATTGCCTTAGGATAGAACTGCTTTGCCACATCCATAATCAGATAGTTTATGTCCACCTTTTCTTTTGACAAAACTATCCGTCCTGCTTCGAGCTTCGAAAAATCCAAAAGGTTTTCAACCATATCGCTAAGCCTGTTTGCCTCTTTTGAAATGATCATTAGCTCTTCTCTTATTTCCTTCTCGTCGTCCAGTTTTCCCATTAGCATAGTCTCACACCATCCCTTTATGGATGTCAGAGGCGTCCTTATTTCGTGGGAAATAGAGGATATGAAATCGTTTTTCATCTGGCTCGTCTTCATGAGCTCCTTGGCCATGTAATTAAAAGTCCTTCCCAATTCTCCTATCTCGTCGTTCTTCCTTATTTCTACTCTCGCCTTCAAGTCCCCATCGGCAATTTTTTCCGAAACGGTTTTGAGTTCCTTTATGGGTTTAATTATTGACTCCGCCAAGAGCATGCTTAGCAGTACAACGAGTATAAGCACTATCGCTCCAAGAAAAACCGCTTGAAGAATGATTCTCTTTACTACCCTATTTGTTTCTTCTATTGATGTTACATATCTCAAAACACCATCGAATCCTTGCCTGTTTATTAGAGGTCCTGAAACGGCAATAAGCTCCTCTCCCGTATCCTGGTCCTTGTATCTCCAGGTTCCAATATCGCCAAGCAATGCCTTCCCGAAGTCAGCTGTAGATATGGGTTTTTCCATGCTAAAGCCCGAAGAGGAGTTGACAACCTTGCCCGACAAGTCGATTATCTGAATTTCAGCTCTCTCATCAATCGAAAAATTTTCTATAATATATTGGGATTTGTAGTCAAATTCCTCATAAACAAGATATTTCTCGTAAAACTCGGTTGTAACCGCCACTTTTTCCTTAAGTATCTGTGTTATGTTTCCATAATAATACTGCCTTATGAAAACTGCCAGCAGGATTTCGAGAAAAATAATTGTCACTAGTATTACTATTGTGTAGTTGAATACAACGCGTCTTTTCAGACTCTTCAAACTCAATCAGCCTCTTTCCATCGATATCCAAGTCCCCAAATTGTTTCAATTGTATCCGGTTCCGAGGAATTGTCTTCGATCTTTTGTCTAAGCCTTCTAATGTTTACATCGACAATCTTAAGATCTCCTATATAATTTTTGCCCCAGACCTCGTCAAGCAGATTGTCTCTGGAAAGAGCCTTATTCGGATTGGTGACAAAAACCTTTATTAAGAGGAATTCTGTAGGAGTCAGCTCGATTATTTCATCGTTCTTGTAGAATTTTCTCGCTATAAAATCAATCTTGAAAACCCCTGATTCAATTGCGTTGCGATCTGCAATGCCGTCCTTCAGCTTAACCCTCCTCATAAGGGAGTTTACCCTTGCTATAAGCTCCATCGGGCTAAAAGGTTTTGTTATATAATCATCGGCCCCAAATTCAAGGCCCATAACCTTGTCAATATCCTGGGTTTTAGCTGTGAGCATAATTATTCCTATCTCACCATTTTTTTCCCTTATGCTGCGGCAAACCTCAAATCCGTCTATTCCCGGAAGCATAACATCGAGAATTGCTATGTCTATATCTTTTTCTGTCTCAAAAATCTTAAGCGCCTTTTCTCCGTTCTCAGCTTCCAGAACTTCCATGTCGTTCCTTGTCAAATTGATTTTAGTAAAATTTCTTATAGAATCGTCGTCCTCAAGCAATAGTATCTTTCCCTTCACCCCAACATCACCTCCAAGTTTTTATGAGTTCCTTCATTTCATCGTCATCCAATACGACGTCCGTATATCCAGGTATTATATCGTCTGGAATATTCTGCTTCTGATAGATTTTTTCAACCACATATGCATTGCCATTCTTGCGCAGAGCAATAAAATATTCCGATTCGAAAAGCCTTGCCCTTTCTTCTAACATATTCTCCTGTATCGTTTCCACTATATACATAGGATAGACAATTCCATGTTTTTCGTCAACATAACCTATCTCAATCGCTCCAGGGCTTTCCTCCACATTTCTTACAGAAACCCCTTCGAACCACTTGTATGGAAAATCAATTCTTATATCATTATCTTGATCGATGTAACTTTTTAACACCAATTTAAGGCCATATTCTCCATCCCATTGATACCAAGAAGTTATCCACGGCGTATCAACCAAAGAATAATTATTGCCGTATGGCTCCTCATATATCCCTATTTCAATTATACCGTCTCCATTTATATCCTGGCTTTCCACAGAATACTGTTTGAATGTATTCCCGTAGTAGCTCGAATCTCCTCCGCCAAGTGCATTTTGCAAGGTGCCGTCTTCAACCACAAGAAGGTATGTAGCCGCAGAATGAGCTCCGATTCCCATGTCTAGGAATATTCCCTTCTTGCCACTACTCGCATAGCCAAAAGCCACATTATAGTATCCATTGATGTAAGGATCAAGCTCTATCTCATCAATCACGCTGAAACCATCTCCAGAAAAAGCCACCAGCCTAGCCTTGGAAGAAGGTTCGCTAAAATTGCGATCGAGATCTAGAAGAAGTAGTTCTTCTCCCAATTTTTCATCAAAATCTCCCACCACCATTTCCGTATAAGTATCTCTGTATAACTCCCCTTCATTATTTCCGTACTCGTAAATTATCATGTATTTATTTAAGAAAATGTCAAGCTTGTCAGCCGACCACGCTATCACAATCTCTTTTTTCCCATTCCCGGTTAGGTCGTAGAATCCACTATATGAAATATCAACACCTGACGATTCAATCTTGTCAACAACCTTCCAGTTCCCATCTGTTTTGCCGAATATGTAAGCGCCCAACCTATAGTTTGCAACATCCTTAAAATATACAACTGCCTCTTCATTATCATCGCCATCCAAATCCACAAAATTTATCGCTCCCAGGCTTTCAGGATTGCCCGGCTTATAGAGGATTTCATCCTTTAAAAGCTCATCATCCACGAATTCCTTTATAGTTTGCTGATTGACTCCAAGGCTAGGCGGCTCCATCAAATCTCCGGGCGAACCGGCGCCTGCAACAAAGCAACCTGTCAACAATTGAGCCAGGCATATTACTGTAAAAATAAGTCCGTATCGTTTCATCCAAGTCACCCCGTCCATTAAATAAAGTCTTTTTTTTTATTGTATACCATAGTCTGTTTACTTTGTTTACAAAACAGTTACTCTTGTATCAAAAGGTAAAAAATTATTATGCCAATTATATCAAATATCAATTAAAGGCTGCACGCCCGGCCATCAACACTCGTCACCCATTCCCTTTTTATTTCCCAACATATAGCTTGATCATTGTCGGAGATTCTTATATTATCATCAAAAAGTCTCTTCCAGCTTTCCATAATCACCCTTTTCATAATAGGGTAAAATTGGGTCATCACGGCCTCTGACTGGTTGCCTATGCCCTTTTCATCCAATGCCTTTCGAAAAGATCTTGCATCCTCGGCGTCAAGAGGAATATACCAGTAATTGAGTATGTAATCCCATTTGCCCATGTCAAAAACAAGCAGATTTTCTTCTTCGATTTCCATCTCGAGCACAAGGGTGTTGTCTGCGGGACATGGCATGAAATCCGGTCTAAGAGCAAGCCATATGGGTCCTTCCGCTCCTTCCGGCCTATAAAGCCTCTCCGAAGCCATTTTAGCCAACCATTCGTAGCAAAGCATAAATGTATCACTGAGGTCGCCGTACTTGCGCGATACATAATTCTTTTTAATTCTGAAAACACCATTTTTCTGGAGCTCTTCCCATGCCTTTGCGCTTTGCCTTGTCCATACCTTCAAGCCATCACCCCCTACTTTTTTATTATAACAAAAATAAAAACCCAAAATCGTGGACTTTTACTTAAAAAGAACATGATTTCGGGTTATTTGAAAAATGCACGTAGCCTGCAATGTCAGCCTCGTATAATTTTTAAGCATTTTCCTTGTTTTTTATATTCCATTCTCTTTTTTTAAAGATACACCTTGCCCCAAATCAAGAAGGGGGCAATGACTCAATCCCTCTTAATATTACAGCGTAACTCCTCCATCAACACTAAGTACAGTTCCAGTTATAAAGCTAGCTTCGTCGGATGCCAAGAAAGCATATGCACTGGCGATATCATCAACAGTTCCCATGCGTTTCATAGGGGCTTGTCCTGCTAACATTGTAAGAACTTTCTCAGGCATTTTGTCTGTCATTGGTGTGAGTATAAATCCCGGTGCTACTGCATTGACACGGATACCACTTTTGCCAAGCTCTTTGCACCAAGTTTTAGTCATTCCTATAACGCCCCATTTACAAGCTGCGTAGTTGGTTTGGCCAAAGTTTCCATAGAGTCCTACAACTGAAGATGCGCTAAGGATTACTCCACCTGTCCCTTGTTCTAACATTTGAAGAGCAGCTGCTTGTCCGCAAAGGTATACGCCCTTGAGATTTACGCTTATAACCTTATCAAAATCCGCTTCAGGCATTTTCTTGAGCTGGTTGTCTGCAGTGATTCCTGCATTGTTGACGATTATATCAAGCTTTCCGAAAGCCTCGACAGTGTCGGCAACCATCTTGTCAACCGCTTCTTTGCTAGTAACATTGACATTAAGTCCAATAGCTTCTCCGCCCGCAGCCTTGATTTCTGCAACGGTTTTTTCTACATCAGCCATGTTCATGTCTGCAACTGCGACCTTTGCGCCTTCTGCTGCAAATTTTTTGGCCGTAGCGGCACCAATTCCTCTTCCTCCGCCGGTTACAATACCCACTTTTCCTTCAAGTCTCATTAAAAACCCCTCCTTATTCATTTTTTTCTATCTTCAACAACTTTCAATTGCTTTCTGTAATTCAAATTCTTTTCCGGATCAAACAACACCCATAGTGGCGAAAACAATAGCTATAGCCGTTGCAAAAATAGGAATGACAACTGTACACATACCGATATCAGCATAAGATTCCCTATGAGTCAATCCACAGATTCCAAGAAGAGTTATAACTGCGCCGTTATGCGGCAAGCTGTCCAAGCCTCCGCAAGCCATGGCTGCGATTCTGTGGAAGGCTTGAGGATCGATTCCGAGAGCCAAAGCCTTTTGCATGTAGATGTCTCCGAGTGCTCCGAGGGCTATACTCATACCGCCTGAAGCCGAACCCGTGATACCTGCCAATACACTTGTTGAAACTGCCAAGGAAATGAGCGGAGTTCCAGGTATTGCCAGTATTGCTGTCTTAACGAGTGCAAAAGCGCCCAAAGTCTTGATAACATTTCCGTAACCAACTTCTGAAGATGTATTAACGATAGCAAGCAGCGAACCGAAAGCACCTTGGTTTACACAATTCTTGACGTCGCCAATTTTGTTTTTGAAAAGAGCAATTGTAAGAAGGACAGCTGCTACGAGTGAAATTATGATACTCCAGATTCCTCTTACTTTTGCAATGGAAGTTCCGTAATCTGCAAGATATGCTGCTTCCATGTTTGCAAATACAAATTTAGATAATGCAAAGTTTAGACCCAATACCAGGAAGATGGGAAGAAGCGCCATCATTAGGCTTGGAAGTTCGTCATAAGCGATTTCTTTGATGTTTTCATTCGGATGGTCTCCATAGCCCTCACCCTTGGCCATTGCAGCCTTGGATCTTCTTTGAAGCCAGAATACTCCACCACCGAACATTACTGCCGCGCCAATTAGTCCAAGGAAAGGTGCTGCCCATGGAGTCGTTTCGAAGAAAGGCATCGGTATTGCATTTTGAATCTGAGGCGTACCCGGAAGGGCCGTCATTGTGAATGTGAAAGATCCTAAGGCGATAGCTGCAGGGATAAATCTTTTCGGAACATCAGCTTCTCTAAAGAGAGCTGCTGCTATCGGGTAAACTGCAAATGCAACAACAAACAATGAAACGCCGCCATATGTAAGGATACCGCAGGAAAGTACAACTGCTGTGATAGCTTTGCCTTTTCCAAGTTTATCGGTTATTCCATGGGCAATTGCTTTTGCTGCGCCCGACTCGTCCATTAATTTACCAAAGATGGCTCCCAAGAGAAAGAGTGGGAAATACGCCTTTGCGTACCCTGCGAAAGCCGTCATGAAAACCTCTGTGTAACTGGCCATTAGCGGAACGTCTCCGGACATTAGTGCTGCAAGTCCTGCAAGAATCGGGGCCAAAATTAAAACAGTAATTCCTCTATAAGCAAGATACATCAATAATCCTAGAGATATAATAATACCGAATATTCCTAACATGGTCATTCTCCTTTTTTTATTATTTTTCCCTTATAAATTTTCACATACTTCTATTCCCATTTATTTATACTGAAAACCCCTAGATTTTCAGCCCCATCAATTCATCTCTAAATATAGCCAAATCCATTTCTTTGAGATCGTCTGCTATAAGTGGTTTAAAATCCATCAAATCAAGAACTTGAGTCTGCATATCTATTCCGGGAGCAACTTCTATTAATGTAAGACCTTCTTTTCTAAGCTCAAACACAGCTCTCTCCGTCACGTAGAGTACAGGTTGTCCAACTTCGTTGGCATAATCTCCACTGAAAGTTATTTGTTCGACTTCCTTGACAAATTTCTTGAATTTACCTTCTTTTTCAATGACAAGCTTTCCGTCTTCGGCTTTAACCTTAAGTCCACCCGCCATGAATGTTCCACAATAGACAACCTTCTTGGCATTTTGGGTTATATTGATAAATCCGCCGCAACCGGCAATCTTGGGTCCGAATTTTGAAACATTGATATTACCCCCAAAGTCGCACTGCGCCAAACCTAGGAAAGCAACATCCAGACCGCCGCCATCGTAAAAGTCAAACTGGTAAGGTTGATCGAGTATGCACTGGGCATTTATGGAAGCTCCAAAGCTTAACCCTCCGGCCGGAACGCCGCCGATTGGTCCTGCTTCTACAGTCAATACCAATTCATCCCCGCAGCCCTCTTCGTTTGCAACTGCTGCAACACCCTCAGGCACGCCAATCCCCAAATTAACCTTGGAGTTTGGAACGAGTTCCATGGCGGCCCTTCTGGCAATCATTTTTCTTTCGTTAAACTTCATTGGCTCAATTCCATCAAGCGGCATGCGAATGTCACCACAATAAGCCGGATTAAAATCCTCTGCAAAAGTCTGCATGTGATTTTCGGCTTTCGCAACTACAATCGCGTCAACATAGATTCCCGGAATCTTCACTTGATGCGGATGCAAACTTCCATTCTCGACAACCCTTTCAACTTGCACAATAACCGTTCCTCCAGAATTGGTAACTGCCTGCGCAATAGAAAGATTTTCAAGGAATGCCGCTTCCTTATTGAGGGTTATATTTCCCGACACATCAGCGTATGTCCCTCTTATAAATGCCACATTGATAGGAAATGCCTTGTAAATGAGCCTTTCTTTTCCTAGTATTTCAACAAGCTCTACAACATCTTCCTTTGTAATCTCGTTGAGTTTTCCGCCTTCCAAGCGCGGATCAACAAATGTCTTCAGCCCAACATGCGTAAGTGTTCCTACTTTACCTGCCGCAATATCCCTAAACATATGCGATATTACTCCCTGTGGCAAGTTGTAAGCTTCGATTTTGTTGTCAAGAGCAAGCTTCTGCATTTTAGGAGCCAAGCCCCAATGACCACCGATTACTTTTTTTATGAGTCCTTCATGTCCCAAATGATTTAGTCCTCGTTCTGCGCCGTCTCCCTGTCCGGCAGCATAAACAAGACCAAGATTTTTCGGCGATCCACTCTCGACGAATCTTTTTTCAAGTGCCTTTGTCAATTCTTCCGGATGTCCGTTCCCTACGAATCCCCCGGTAGCCACCATGTCACCATCCTTGATGAGTGCTATAGCAGCTTCAGCTGTCATAATCTTCGATTTCAAACAATCCCCTCCTTTTTGTATTTTTTGTCGCACCTATAATGTGTTGCAAATATTGTGCCAATTCAATAAGAAATCTCTATGAAAATCCAGCTACGCAAAATGCAGTCGAAAAGCCGTTTATGATGCCCCGAGCTTCTTCGACTGCATTTATTTAAAAATTCAAAATGCTAGGTTTATATACACAATGTTTACATGTACACATTCTTTACACTTTATTGGGCAAACTTTTCAAGATGATATCGTTCTATCTTCGCATATAGACAGGTCCTGCTTATTCCTAAAATTCTCGCGACCTTGTTTTTATTGCCTTCATGCTCTATAAGTGTAGCCTTTATAATATTCCTCTCTATGTCAGACAATATTTCCTTTAAATGACCGTCTGGACAAGCGTATGTTTTGGCATTGCTGGCAATCAGATTTTTAGGAAGGTGTTCCGGCCTTATTAACAAATCGCTTTCCAACATGTTAAGAGACCTCTCTATTATGTTTTCAAGTTCCCTGGCGTTTCCTGGCCAATCATAGGCAACAAGATATTTAAGAGCTTCCGGCGAAATTCCTTCGACATGGACCCCCAGGCGGTTTTCCACTTTTCTCATAAGCATCTTGGCAATTATTTCTATATCCTCTTTCCTCTCGCGGAGAGACGGCAACCTGAGCCGAACGACATTGAGTCTATAGTATAAATCCTCTCTAAAAGTCCCTTCATCAACCATTTTTTCTATATCCCTGTTGGTGGCTGCAATAACTCTAACATCAAGCACAAGAATCTTGTTTCCTCCCACAGACTCTATTTCCTTTTCCTGAATCACTCTTAAAAGCTTGGACTGCATCTTTAGCGGCATATCTCCAATTTCATCAAGAAAAATCGTTCCCTTGTCGGCTAGGAGGAATTTCCCTTTTTTGCCTCCCTTGCGCGCTCCTGTGAAGGCTCCCTCTTCATATCCAAAAAATTCCGATTCCAGAAGCTCCGACGGAATCGCAGCGCAATTGATTTTTACGAAAGGGCCAAGGCATCTCTCGCTGTCACTATGTATTGCATGTGCAAACAGTTCTTTTCCTGTACCGCTTTCACCGGTAATCAAGACATTCGAGTTGGTTTTCGTAGCCCTTTGGGCCATCCTTTTTACATCATTGATCTTGCTGCTTATTCCTGCTATATTTTCGAAGGAATATTTCGCACTACGCTCTTTTCCCAATTCGCTTTTATAGTATTCCACTTCCTTTTCCAGAACATTGAGCTTCTTGTTAAGAAAATCGAGCTCGCTTATATCCTTAAGAATCACCTTTCCGATGGCACCATAGATTTCTCCATCCTTTATAAGCGGCATTCGCATTGCAATCATCTTGTTGTTCCCTATCTGCTGAATGTCTCCAAATTCTTTTTCTCCGGTCTGAAGAATTATATCCATACGCGTATTTTCTATAACATCTCGAACATGCTTGCCCTCGGGATTTGGATCCCCTACAAAATCCTTGTAGGCTTTGCTCATCATAACAATTTTTGCTTCCTTGTCAACAACCACCATCCACTCATTAAAGGTGTCAAGCAAAGTATTTACTATGTTTATGTATATTTCATCCTCTTCAAGCTTGTCGCTCATAATTCTAAAATCAGTCACATCTCTAAAGAAAGAAACCGCTCCAATAATTTCATCATCCTTCTTGACGGGATAGCGATTGACCCTAAATGATTTGTCGTTTTCTTCAAACAGCTCCCCTATTTCCTGTTCTCCCGTTTCCATCACCCTGCAAATTCCACAGTTTTTTATAATATCGCTCAATTCTTTTCCCAATGCATCTTCTTCTTTAATATCTAAAAATTCCTCCGCTTTTCTATTGAAAACACTTATCTTCCTTTTATGATCAATACAAACAATAGCAACAGTTGAATGTTCTAAAACCGAATCAAATAAAGTTTTGTCATCAATCATAATAACACCCCCACAAGGTTCATATCTCTTTTAATAAGTAGCAATGCGTCTTAGTCCAAGCACGCAAATACAAATTTATTATATCACAATTTTTCAACAAATTTAGGCAACCCCTGCAATTACAACTGCAACGCAAAAAATGCCAATCCTGGATTGACAGTTCTTGCATTTACTTCAACTATTATGGGGGTTTATTTCAGCTTTGACGGCTATCATAGGCGTTCGCTATGTGTTGTTATACTGAAAAAGGATACACCTTGTCAGCCGCCAAAGTCAAAAGCTATTTAATGCGTTTGTAAATCAACGCGTAACAGCTGGCCGAGCTGCCTCCAACATTGAATGTCAATCCTATTTCTGCGTCCTTCTTTTGTATTCCAACGGCTTTTCCAAGCAATTGCCTTGTTGCAAGAACCGCCATCGAGGCTCCTGTCGTTCCAACCGGATGCCCCTTGGCTTTAAGCCCTCCCGAAAGATTCACGGGGAGCTTTCCGTCGCGATAGACAATGCCTTCTTCAAGTGCCAGATGCCCCATGCCGCCTTTTGTGATTCCCATCGCTTCATATGATAATAGCTCGTTTATAGTGAAGCAATCGTGGACCTCTGCGAAATCCAGATCAGCAATCTTAACACCAGCTTTGGCATACGCCTTTTCAATAGCCAATTTTCCAGCTGTCAATTCATAGTCTGCACGTTTGCCGGAAACGAGACTAAGGTAATCCGTAGTGTGGCCTATTGCCGAAATCTCTACTACTTCATCCCTAATCCTAAGAGCATTTTCCGTTTTGGTTAAAACCAAAGCGGCAGCTCCGTCGGAAACCAGCGAACAGTCAAACAGTCTCAATGGATCGGCAATGATTGGATTTTTGCGATCTTCCTTGCCGAGTATTTTTTCCGCCGTTATGTTCATAGGCATGTGTGCAAGTGGATTTTCTACTGCATTTGTATGATTCTTTGCTGCAATCTTTGCAAAAGTTTCTCTCATCATTTCCAAAGGGTAGTCATAATGCTTCATGTATCCCTTTGCATATTCTGCAAACAGTCCCGGGAATGTCATTCCGTTTGCTCCTTCATCAGGCCAATACGATGCCGTAGCCAATGCATGGGTAACACCCTTTGTATCGAGTGATGTCATTTTTTCTGCGCCAATGACCAATGCGTAGTCTATTTCTCCCGCTTCCAGAGCATATGCCGCCATCTCTATGGCTGCAGATCCTGATGCGCAAGCGTTTTCAAGACGCGTTGAGGGTTTAAACCTTAATCCCGGATCGATATCAACCATCATGGGTCCAAGATGTTCCTGATTTACAAACTGTCCAGCAGAGAAGTTGCCAATAAAAACGGCCCCTATTGCCTCGGCTTCCATCCCTGAATCCTTAATGGCTCCGCGGCCTGCATTAAGAATCAAATCGTATATCGTATCGTCCAAAGCTCCAAACTTGCTATGGTATGTTCCAATAACACTAATACTCATCTTTCCATCCTCCTATGCACGTTTTACTATAACCGCTTCGCCCATGCCTCCGCCTATGCAAAGGGTCGCCAATCCATATGTGCTATCGCGTTTCTGCATTTCATATAACAAAGAAACAAGAATTCTTGCACCCGAGCATCCGATTGGATGACCCAAAGCAATTGCTCCGCCGTTTACATTTACTATGTCTGTATTAAGTCCCAAGTCCTTTACAACTGCTAGGGATTGCGATGCAAAGGCTTCGTTTGCTTCGACAAGATCCATATCATCAACAGTAAGATTGGCTTTTTCGAGAGCCTTTCTTGTTGCCGGAATTGGGCCCGTTCCCATTATGCTGGGATCCACACCCGCAGATGCATGTGCTACTATTGTTGCCAAAGGCTTAATTCCAAGCTCATCGGCTTTTTCTTTAGTCATTATAACGAGAGCAGCTGCTCCGTCATTGATTCCCGATGCGTTTCCAGCAGTAACCGTACCGTCTTTTTTAAATGCAGGTCTAAGCTTAGCAAGTTTTTCAGGGGTCGATCCGAACTTGGGATGCTCATCCGTATCAAAAATAATAGGATCTTTCTTTCTTTGAGGTATTTCAATAGGAATTATTTCATCCTTGAATCTTCCTGATGTAATAGCTTTTTCGGTTCGGAGTTGGCTTTCAAGAGCAAATGCATCCTGATCTTCGCGGCTAAAGCCCCATTGCTCAACTATATTTTCCGCCGTAACTCCCATGTGGTATCCATTGAAAATTTCCCATAGGCCATCCATTACCATTGGATCATACAGCTCTCCATTGCCCATTCTTTGTCCCCATCTGCCGTTCTTGACAAGATATGGAGCCATGCTCATGTTCTCGGTTCCTCCCGCTACTACTATTTCGCAGTCGCCTGCTATGATTTGCTGCATTGCAAGCGATACAGTCTTAAGGCCGGATCCGCAAATCATATTTACTGTCCAAGCCGGCACTTCGCATGGAACGCCCGCTTTCATGGCTGCCTGTCTTCCAACGCCCTGGCCATATCCCGATTGAAGAACGCAGCCGAATATTACTTCATCCACCGTTTCAGGTTCAACCTTTGCTCTTTTCAAAGCCTCTTTTATGACCACAGCACCCATGTCCATGGGTGTAACTGTCTTAAGCGCTCCGCCGAAAGTACCAATAGCCGTTCTAACGGCACTGGCTATTACTATTTCTTTCATAACAATCCCTCCATTTATCACATTTTATTTTCTATTTTGTATAGTCGTAAAATCCCTTGCCTGTTTTTCTTCCCAAAAGATTGGCACGGCACATTTTTCTAAGTAGAGGATGTGCTCTGTATTTTGGATCTCCATATTCCTCATATAGAACTTCCATTATAGCTAGGTTTACATCGTTTCCTATCAGGTCGGCAAGAGCCAATGGTCCAATGGGATGGTTAGCGCCAAGCTTCATGGCATCATCAATATCTTCGGCTGTTGCAACTCCGTCTGCAAGAATGCCAACAGCTTCATTTATCATTGGGACAAGAATTCTATTTACTACAAATCCGGGAGCCTCATTCACTTCTACTGGAGATTTCCCTAATTCCTTAGCCAATCCAAGAACAGTGGCGCAAGTTTCATCCGACGTTAGCATTCCGCGAATTACTTCCACCAATTTCATTACTGGAACCGGATTGAAAAAATGCATTCCTATTATGTTTGCCGGTCTGCCTGTTACACTTGCTACATCGGTTATCGACAAGGATGATGTATTGGTTGCCAAAATAGCTCCCTCTTTGACAATTCCATCAATCTCTTCAAAGATTTTTTTCTTTATAACCATATTTTCAGTAGCCGCCTCAACTACGAGGTCGCAATCTGCCAAAGCTTGAACATCTGTTGTTTGATGAATTCTTGCAAGAATCGCTTTCTTTTCAGCCTCGTCAATTTTTTCTTTCTTGACAAGTCTTCCCAAGCTTTTTTCTATGCCCGCCATGCCTTTTTCAAGAAATTCCTGCTTTAAATCGCGGTTCACAACTTCAAATCCTTTTGAAGCAAAAGCCTGAGTAATTCCAGACCCCATAGTTCCCGCTCCGATAACGCCTATCTTCATCATATTAAGCCTCCCTTAATTATGTATTTGCTTTACGCGTATATTTATAGCAATTTTCATACCAATAATGTATATTGTTATATATGGCTCTTAGCCACACTCCCAGCTCACGCCCACAAAAACTATGGCTAAATTCTGTGTACATCTTTACGACATGTACACATTGTGTACATTATTTAGGAATTATAAATTTGTTGTTTTGCAATTTTGCTTATTCATTATTTCATTTTTAATATGATATAGTCTTTATTACGGGACTTCACACAAGCTTATTAAACGTCTTTGTCTATTTGGCATCTATATTGCATTAATAAAAAGCATCTTAAATACCTACAGGAATATGGCAAAAGGAGAACCCAATGAATAATTTTGAAACCTTAAGAGTAAAACTTTCAAAAGAATATATCGACGATAAAATAATGGAAATGAAACATTTCGGATGGAAAGTAAAAGAAAAGGAAGACAGCAATAAAAGAGGAAAGGCATATATCCGCACTAAAAATAGCTCTCCTGTTCCAATCCTAGTTAGGGGCGTCTTTTATAGCACCGTAACCTTCAAGAGGCAAAAAGACCACAAACCAAAAGATGAAGAGATTCTAGCATTAGAACAAGAATATAGAAAACCCGGAATGTTCCCGGATTTAAGTATTCCAATCCTTTTCACAATAATCTGCTTGCTGGGATCAGCCATGAGGATAGACTGGGTTTATTATGTAGGTACGGTTTTGGGTCTTGTTTGGATTTATTTTAGCTACCGGAAACGAAAACAAACAAAAGAAAATTACATTAATCTTAAAAAACGCATAGAAAAAACTTTTTCACTAAATTAAAAAAATTCCGCCCTTAAGGCGGAATTTTTTTCGCATCAAACAGGATAGACGCTTTCCTTCTGATTTCCAATTGTATCGTCCAATCCATACTTTAGAACCCTGCGTTCCTTAAAGTACTCCATAGCCACTTGAGGAAAAAGCGCATAAGAAAGGACATCCTCTTCCTTCTCCATATAGCCCTTTATCTCCTTCCTCGCCGCCTCGTACTGCGGGGAAATCAAATCGGCAGGTCGACAGCTAATGATTTCTTCATTTCCTATGATTTTTTTCCTTATTGACTCGCTTATTTCAAGAGTCGGCTTGCCGTACATACCCCTAACGTATGCCTTCACTTCCTTGGGTATTACCTTATATCTTTCTCCCATTACTACATTTAACACAGCTTGTGTCCCTACTATCTGGCTCGTAGGTGTAACTAGCGGAGGATATCCGAGATCCTCTCGTACTCTTGGAATTTCCTTTAAAACCTCATCAAACTTATTCATTTCATTTTGCATCTTAAGCTGGCTTACCAGATTCGACAGCATGCCTCCAGGCACCTGGTAGACCAAGGCCTTTATATTTACCTCAAGAACCTTGGGGTCAAGCAGTCCCTCTTTCATATACCTTTCCTTTATGGGATTGAAGTATTCGGCTATAGAGTTTAAGCTATTCATATTAAGACCCGTGTCGTACTGCGTACCTATAAGCGTTGCCACCATAGATTCCGTGGGCGGTTGGCTGGTCCCCCTTGAAAATGGTGAAATTGCCGTATCAACCATGTCGGCTCCAGCCTCGATTGCCTTTAGGTAGGTCATCGAAGCCAGCCCGCTTGTTTCATGTGAATGCACCTGCAAAGGCAGATTGACCTCGTCTTTAATGGCTCTCACCAATTCATATGCGCAGTAGGGTGTCAAAAGGCCGGCCATGTCCTTTATGCATATTGAATCGGCTCCCATTTCAGCCATCTCTTTTGCCAATTGAACATACATTGACCTTGTGTGAACCGGGCTTACCGTATATGAAATAGCCGCCTGAGCATGGGCGTTTTCCACCTTTGCGGTTTCCATAGCCTTCCTTATGTTCCTAGTATCGTTTAATGCATCAAATATTCTTATTATATCTATGCCTCCGTAAACGGCTCTCTTTACAAACTCCTCAACAATGTCGTCCGAATAGTGCTTGTAGCCTAGAAGATTCTGCCCTCGCAGAAGCATCTGCAACTTCGTATTCTTAACCATGCTCCTTATTTTCTTCAAACGGTCCCATGGATCCTCGGAAAGAAAACGCATGCTTGAGTCAAATGTAGCGCCTCCCCACATTTCTATCGAGTGGTAGCCTGCTTGGTCCATTTTTTTTAGTATGGGCTCCATCTCATCTGTTCTCATCCTAGTAGCAATTAGCGATTGATGAGCATCTCTCAAAACAGTTTCAGTTATCCCAACAGCTTTCGCCATGGCAGCCTCCTTGAAAACCAATTCCTTCATTGTTGTGTTTACTACATTGTATTTCATTTTTGTAGTAATTACAATATTTCGGGCAAGCTATATATGTTTTTTTCTCTGAACACTTTAAAACGCAAGAAAAGGCGGTGCCATCCCGCGGCCCGCCTTTATCTGTATATTTTGTATTAATAGACTTTAATTTGCTTCCTAATTATAAATACATGTCGAACATTTCGAAACCTTCTATTGTTTTCTTCAGATTCCTATACACGAATTCTTTATTTTTCTCAAGCAATTTGACAAGGAGTATGTTGCACAGCTCCAGAGTAACAATATGGGAATTGAAAAAGCCTGTATTGTCGGTTTCAACAACGAATGAAATGTCGCTTTTCATTCCTATAGGAGAAAGCTCTCTATCTGTAATTGAAATCACTGACGCGCCCTTTTCTACAGCGAACCGCACGGCATTCAAAGTAGTTTTTGAATACCTCGGAAAACTTCCTGCGATCAAAAGATCTCCCTCATGCACTGCTCCCAGCTTTTCTATGTTTTCAAGGCCTCCCTCGGTTATTGAAACAACCTTAAAGCCCATCCGCCTCATATGCATAAGCAAAAAGTCCATCGCAAGCGCGCCGTCGTGCAACCCAATAAAATATATCGTATCCGAGGCATATATAAGCTCCACGGTCTTTTCTATTTTTTCGATGCTTATTTCAAGAATAAAAGCCTGTAGATTCTTCAAATCCCGCTCGGCAACCCGAAGTCCCATATCGCCTGAATCCTTAAGGTCCGAAAGGCTTTTAAGAACACGCTCATCAGGGGTGGCTATTTGCCTTGTTTCCACTATTATTGCGTTCTTCAAGTCGCTATACCCTTCATACCCTATGGACCTGGCGAACCTGATTATTGTAGCATCTGAAAATCCGGCCCTTTCACCCAGTTCGCTTGCAGAAAGGAAAGGAACCTCCTCGATATGGTCAATCATATATTTTCCTATGCTTTTCTGGCTCCCTGTTAGGCTTTCATAGTTTTCTTTGAGTCTCTCAAGTACATACTTTTCTCTTTTTGTTTTTTTCATCCTAGCCCCCATCTTGTTTATGCGAATATGCCAAGCGCTATCTCAATCATGTCTCTAAAGGTTTTTTCTCTCTCATCAGAGCTTGTAGATTCACCTGTAACTATGCTGTCGCTCACTGTTAGAATTGCAAGAGCCCTGGCTCCACGCCTCGCAGCTATAGTGTACAGCGCAGCCGCCTCCATTTCCACTCCCAAAACACCAAAGCTTGCCCAGGTCTTCCACTCTTCCGGGTTTTCCTTGTAGAAGATATCAGTGCTAAGTATGTTTCCAACCTTTACTTCTATCCCCTTTTTTCTTGCAGCTTCAACGGACTTTTCAAGTAGCCCGTAGTCGGCACAGGCGGCATAGTTCATTCCTCCAAACCAGCGATTCATCATGCTTGAATCAGAGGATGCTGCCTGAGCGACAATAACATCCCTGACCTTTATATTTTCTTGATAGGATCCGCAGGACCCCACCCTTATTAAATTCTTAACACCATATTCCTTTATCAGTTCTGTAGCATAGATTGAAATTGACGGCATTCCCATGCCGGTTCCCTGTACCGATATTCTTTTTCCCTTATAGCTTCCGGTATATCCGTACATTCCCCTTACATTGTTATAACAAACAGCATCATCAAAAAAATTTTCGGCTATGAATTTTGCTCTCATTGGATCACCCGGCAAAAGAATTGTATCGGCTATATCCCCTTTTTTAGCTTCTATGTGCACGCTCATGAATTTCCTCCTTTAAAAGATTCCTATTGGCATTATATCACAGTTAGGATACTCACCGAACCTGCCATATCTAGAACTTATCATAATAGATATGTTCCTCATTCATGCCCTTTTCAATTAACAGTTTTACTATGGCATCAATCATCACAGGGCTCCCGCATAGATACGCTTCCTTGTTTTCAATATGGTCAAGATGTCTCAGCAAAGGCTCGGTCACTCTTCCCCTCTCACCCTCCCAATCATCTTCTGGATCGATTCTGGAAAGCGCCGGAACAAATTCAAAATCGAATAGGCTCTCCTCAAGATTTTGCATCTTGTCCATGAAAAAGAGATCGTCTTTTGTTTTCGCCCCAAAAAAGAATGAGCATCTTCTATTTATCCCCGAGCTTTTCATGGCTCTTAGAATGGAAAGTATTGGCGCCATGCCCGTTCCTGCTGCAACCATTATCATTTCTCTTTCATTGTCCTTGTAAAAGAAATTTCCAAAAGGCCCGTTAAAGTTTACACTGTCCCCTTCTTTCAGGTATTTGTGTATATAGGTAGTACATACGCCTCCCTCTACATACCCTATTATTAGCTCAATAAAGTTTTTGTCATCAGGACAAGAGGCTATAGAATATGCCCTTTGAACCGATTCGTCACTCTCCGCATAGGGAGGTGCAACAAGCTGCACATATTGCCCCGGTTTGAAGTCAATTTCTCCTCCATCCACGATATCAAGTATCAAATGCTTGATTTGCGGAGTAATCTTTTCGATTTTCCTGACAATCGCCTTGTATTCTTTAACATTAAAAAGGTCTTCCGGAATTTCAATTTTTATAGGCTCCTTTACCTTAATCTGACATGCAAGACGTACACCCTCGCCTATTTCTTCAGCTGAAATTAGCCCCTCCTCCATAGGAAGTATTGCTCCCCCTCCCTCAATCACCTTGAGTTTGCAATATCCGCAGGTTCCTTTACCTCCGCATGCCGATGGAATAAATATCTTTTCGGATGACAATGCCGACAAAAGGCTATCTCCACCTCTTACTTCGAGTCTCTTTTTCCCATTTATTGTAATTTCAACTATTCCATAATCACCAACAGTCCGCTTGGCAAGCGTTAGAAGAAAAGCAAGGAATCCAGTGATTCCACACATTATGGCAACCGTAGATACAATGTCGTTCATAGAATCCCCTCCCTCAAGATATCTGCATCATACCCGAAAAACCCATAAAGCCAAGAGCCATGAGCCCGGTTATTATCAATGTAATACCTGCCCCTCTTAGTCCTTTGGGAACCCGACTTTCGTTTAGACGCTTCTTTAAACCTGCCAATGCGACAATCGCCATTGTCCACCCAACACCGGAACCAAATCCAAATGCCAAGGATTGAACAAGGCTGTATCTTCGTATCACCATGAAAAGTGAGACACCCAAAATAGCGCAATTTACCGTTATTAGAGGAAGAAAAATTCCCAGAGCATGATGAAGTACCGGCAAATGCCTTTCAACAATCATCTCAACCAATTGAACAAAGGCCGCTATGCTTATTATGAATACTATGTATCTTAGATACTCAAGACCCATCGGTATGAGCACATACTTGTATAGAAGATAATTTATTACGGTAGTGAATGTAAGCACAAATGTCACAGCCTGTCCCAATCCCAAGGAAGTCTTTATATCCTTTGAAACAGCTATGAATGAACACATACCAAGAAAATTTGCCAAGATCATGTTGCTTGTAAATATTGATGCCGTAAACAAAACAAAAGGATTAAGTTCGCTCACCTGGCCTTCACCTCCTCAGCACTTTTAGAAAGCTCTTGTCTGTCCCTCAATGTATTAATTCCCCATACAACCAATGCGAGCATAAAGAAGGCTCCCGGGGGCATAATCATTATCACCCAGTTAACCCAGGAAGATCCCATCACAGGTATACCGAAAAGCGTTCCGAAGCCAAGAAGTTCTCTCGCGAAAGCCACTATAAGAAGCACTGCGGTATAGCCTATGCCGTTAAAAATGCCGTCAATAAATGATATCATCGGCCTATTCTTCTGGGCAAACACCTCGCAGCGGCCCATTATGATGCAATTGGTTATGATAAGACCAACATATGGACCTAGGGCCTTGCTTACATTCGGCAAGTAGGCCTTAAGATAAATGTCAACAATTATTACAAAAGCGGAAATTATTAAAACCTGAACCATCATGCGTATATGCTTTGGCGTGTATTTCCTCAAAAGTGAAACTGTAAGCTCTGAGAAAGCCGTTACAAATATGAGCCCAAGGCCCATTACAAAAGCATTGCTCATACTATTTGTTACAGCAAGCGCGGAACAGATTCCCAAAACCTGTACCACAACAGGGTTTTCCTTCCATATTCCCATGACGAAAACATCCCTTGCCTTAACCTTGGCCATTTTACTCGCCTCCCTTCAATTCAACTATCTTGCTTCTTAAAAACGGGTTCAGTATATTAAGTACAGCCTTTGAGGTAGATGTGGCTCCGGAAATTGCATCAACATTGCCTCCCGGCTCAGGCCTATATTTAATCAAGTCGCCTTCCCTCGAATCCAACGCAACTCCTCTAAATTGTTCCCTATACCACAGCTCTTCTATTCGTCCACCCAAACCAGGTGTTTCGCTCTGCTCAGTAAAAACCAAACCCTTAAGTGTTTTCATGTCATCTGAAATAGAAATAAAACCATTTATCTCTCCCCAAAGTCCGCTTCCGCTAAAGAATAGGGCCACATCGCCCGTTTTTTTAGCAACATAACCATAATCCTCTTCTATGACCTGCTCGTCGTATGCAGCCAGAATACCGTCAAAGGATGCATCATTATCTATACCAAGGACATACAATATGCTTTCCTTTTCTTTTATTTCACTAGCTCTCTTTATTGTTTCTCTTGTAGAATCATTTAGGTATGCCAATACCGATATGAAAACAAGTGTAACAATTACCATAAAAATCACTGGATAGTAATATGTTTCCTGTAATGGTCTTTTTGCTTTATCCCTTTCTTCCCTCATGAAGCAATCACCTTCTTTGCTCTTTTTTCAAAGTAACGCACCCCTTCATCTATAAGTGGTCCGAAGGTGTTTCCAATAAGTATCGCGAAGGTTGTTCCCTCCGAAAAAAGACCGTATCCTCTAATTATTACCACAATTGATCCTATTAAAAATCCGTATATCAGCTTGCCTTTTGATGTTTTTGGCGCCGAAATAGGCTCAGTTATTATAAAGACCATTGTAAAAAGAAAGGAACCTGAAAGCAGCCCATATAGTGGATTTGCTACAATTTCAGGTTGGATCAGACTTAAAGCAGAGGACAGCCCAATAAAACCGGTCGCCATTCCCACCATCAGTCTCCAGTCAGCCACCTTTGTCTTAATAAGATAGACCGCAGCAATCATAATAAGAATTGCGCTTGTTTCTCCCATAGAACCTGCAATATTCCCTATTATCAGCTTGGAATAAGGGAGCATTTCTCCCGCGTTCTTGAAAAGTGCAAGCGGCGTAGCTGTTGAAACACCTTGAATATTAGCCCCCAAATATGATGAAAACCCTCCAAAACTGCCCTGAACCGCTTCTGTCCATTCCGCGTTTAACGGCTTTGAGAATGATATGTACACAAAAGCTCTACCCGCTATTGCAGGGTTAAAAAGATTTGTTCCAAAGCCACCGAATACCATTTTGCCAAAAGCCATCCCGAAAGAAACCCCTACCGCCGCAATCCAAAACGGCGTTTTAGGTGGAAGAGAAAGGGCAAAAATAAGTCCTGTCACCAATGCGGCCTCAGATATCTTCCCTCCCTTATTTCTAACGAAAAGCCATTCAACAAGGCAAGCAAACAGAATGGAGATCCCCATAAGAAGCAAGCTCCTTATGCCAAAAAACCAAATCGCTCCTATTGCAACGGGTGCAAGCGCAAAAATAACCCTTTCCATCATCTTCTGCTTCATGAAATGCTTTCTGTATAAATCCGTCATCTTTTCCCTCCGCATCAAATAATATTATTCAACTATTTATATTTGATACCCAATTGGCTTTAAGGCTTAACAATCCTTTTCTTTTTTAAACATCCGCTTTAATGTATAATATCATTGAAGCAAAAGGAGGCCACCCAAATGATTAAAACAATTCTTTTCGATTTTGACGGCACACTTGTCAACACAAACGAAATCATCAAGCTGACACTAAACGAAATATCAATAAAGTACGCAGGCAGAGAGCTTGCAGAAAAAGACTTCGACGATATGCTCGGTAAACCGCTAAAAGACCAAATGGCACAAATATACGGCCTAAACGGTCATGAATTAGAATCAAAATATCCGGAATTCTTAGCTCTTTACCGCGAACTCTACAATAGCCGCAGAGAGGATCTTACAAAAGAATTCGTAGGAATTCGTGAAATGTTGGAGGCCCTTCAAAGCAAAGGCTTTTCGATGGGAATAGTTTCAAGCAAGGGAACTGGTGGAATACGCCACGGCCTTGAAAAATTCGGTTTATCAAAGTATTTCAGCCTAGTACTTTCAAAATACGATGTGGAAAATAGCAAGCCTAATCCGGAAGGACTTTTAAAGGCCATGAAAGCCTTGGATTCCAATACTGGGAATACCATCTTCGTAGGAGACAGCAGGCACGATTTGCTTGCCGCAAAAAACGCGGGAGTCCCCTTCGTACTTGTTGCATGGACCATAGCGGGCTATGCAAAACTTAAGGCAATGGATCCAGAATATATAATTGAGCGCCCTATGGAACTGATTAACATCATTAAAGCCTGTGAATAAATCGAAAAATACTCGATTTATTCCACAGGCTCCATCTTTTTTATTGACTTTTCCACAGATAATTTGCCTCTTTTTAATTTTTAAGCTTTTTCCTGGTCTATAATCCACTGAACTCCGAATCTGTCGACCACAGTAGCAAAACGTGAATTCCAAAAAGTGTCCTGTATCGTAACCAATACCGTTCCTCCCTTGGACAGGTACTCGTAAATCAAGTCCATGTCCTCGTCCGGCTTCAGATTTATCGAAAGAGATACGGCCCCAACCCCATCCTTCCATTCTCCATCAAGAATATCCGACATGTATATGGTCATATCTCCAGACGAAAGTTCGGCATGAAGAATCTTATCCTTACTTCCATTGACATCCCACATTCCCTCAGGCGCCGCGTCATACCTTTGCAGATAAGGAACATCGCCTCCAAAGAGCCCCTTATAGTAATTTAATGCCTCCTCGCAATTTCCCTTGAATCTCAAATACGGAATCAATTTCATATTATAATCTCCTTATAAATTCCAGGTTTACATAGTCAATAATTACATACCCTAGCGATGTGTGGTCCAACCATTCAAACAATAAATCCCTATTAAATTGCCATAAATCCTTCATATAACTATGACTCTTTGATACACTTATGATATATTTAAAAAAGACAGCAAACTTACGAGAAATTTTCATTTTTTTGCATGTCTTTAATATACAAAGACTAAAAAGGTTGGTGCCTTATGAAAATAATTATTATAGGAGCCGGAAAACTTGGGACAAAGCTTGCAACTTCTATGATTAGCAACGACATGCATGTCGCTATAATGGACAGCAATCCGGTAGTCCTCGGCAAACTCAAAGACCATATGGATGTATTAACCATAAATGCCAACGGAGCGAGAAAGGAAATTCTCGAAAAACTCAATATTTCATCCTACGATCTGGCTATTGCCGTAACAAGCAACGACGAAACGAACATACTCATCAGCTCCATGGCCAAGAAGCTAGGCTGCAAGAAAAGCATAGCACGCATCCGCAATCCCGAATACGCAGACCAGCTTGAATTCATACAAGAAACCTACGGCATAGACCATGTGGTAAACCCCGACCTTGCAACCGCCAACGAGATACTCCGGTATCTGATGGAAAGCTACACCTTCTACTTCGGCAACTACGCAATGGGAAAGGTATCTCTTGTTAACTTCAACATAAAGAATATTCCCACTTTCGCAAACAAAAGCGTAAGCGAGCTCAGCTACATGGACGGACTGCTCATAACCGCCATATCGCGTGATGGTGAGATTATTGTCCCGCACGGGGGAACTGTTCTAAAGGAAAACGATATAATATATGTAATTGGGCAAAAGAACAAAATAGAGGGAATAGCCAAGAATCTTGAAGAGCCAATCGGAAACAAGGCCATCAAGAAGGTAATGATTCTAGGCGGTGGAAAGATAGGTTACTATTTGGCCGAACGCCTTTCAAAAAAAAATATTAGCGTCAAGATTATAGAAGCCAATCTTGAGCGCTGCAAGGAGCTTGCAGACCAGCTTAGCGACAATGTCTTGGTAATCCATGGAAACGGAACTGAAGCCAATCTTCTTGAAGAAGAAGATCTTGCCACTATGAACGCCTTCATAGGTGTCACCGGCTACGACGAAGAAAATCTCTTCATGTCTCTGAGGGCCAAACAACTTAACATAGGAAAGGTAATTGCAAAAATTTCAAGACAGAGCTATGTCCATATAATTGAAAAACTTGGAATAGACTTAGCAATAAATCCTGTTGACATAACTGCAAGCGACATACTCAAATACATCAGGGGCGGAAAGGTAGTTTCAGTCTCCCTGCTTTTAGATGGGCAAGCCGAGGTAAGCGAAATTATAGCCTCTAAAAGTTGGAAGTTTCTGAAGAAACCGATAATGAGTCTCAATCTTCCAAAAGGAATCATAATAGGGGCAATTGTACACGACGGCAAAGTCATCATTCCAAAGGGCAATTCGATAATACAGGCAGAAGATAGGATTGTAGTATTCTCTCTCATGTCCGAGGTCCCAAAACTTGAATCTTTCTTTCCCTTAAAGGACGGTCGATAATGAATCATAGAATGGTATTTAAGGTATTAGGATATTTATTGCTAATAATAGCTCTTGGGATGGTTACGCCCCTTCTCATATCAGTGTCTCACCAGCAAAGCGACACCATCCCCTTTATTATAAGCATAGCCATAACAGCGTTGATCGGTTTTGCTTTAACAAAAATCCCATTAAAAAACAAGATTCTCAAGGTAAAGGAAAGCCTAGCTATAGTAACTTTCGGTTGGATTTTCGCTTCCATTTTAGGCGCCCTTCCCTTTTACCTATCCGGTTGCATACCTACTTATGTAGATGCTTTTTTTGAAACCGTATCAGGCTTCACAACGACAGGGGCCACCATAATAAATGATATTGAGGTTCTCCCAATGGGAATTCTCTTTTGGCGTTCCTTCACCCACTGGATTGGAGGAATGGGAATACTGGTTGTAGCCGTTGCTATTCTTCCAATAATGGGCACAGGAGGCTTTCATGTATTCAAGGCGGAGAGTCCCGGGCCAGTAGCCGACAAAATTGCCCCAAGAATAATGGAAACCGCCAAGATACTCTACGTGGCCTACATCATAATATCTCTGGCAGAATTTTTGCTTCTCAAACTTGGAGGAATGTCGGTATTCGAATCCGCCGTCCATACCTTCGGAACACTGGGAACAGGAGGCTTCTCTACCAGAAACTCAAGCATAGGCGCCTTCAACAGCCCCTACATTTTTAATGTCATATCTATTTTCATGATAATGGCAGGTGCCAACTTTTCACTCTACTACAGCCTTTATAAAGGAAAGTGGAGGGATGTCATAAAAAATACAGAACTGAAATTCTATCTCGGAATCATAGCGGTGAGTGTCCTTGCCATAACCATAGACAACAATTTTCACATTTATCACAATTGGTTTGAATCCTTCACGCACTCCCTGTTTCAGGCAAGCTCAATCATGACTACCACAGGATATACAACCTTCGACTATGAAAAATGGTCTGCCTTCTCAAGAAGCATCCTTTTCATGCTGATGTTTGTTGGTGGATGCGCAGGATCGACAGGTGGTTCAATCAAGGTTGTTCGTATTGTTGCACTTATAAAACTTATTAAAAGAGAGCTTACCAAAATTCTTCACCCACGCGCAATAATATCAGTCAAGTTCGGCGACGATCCCTTATCAGAAGACACACTCCTCAACATATCAAGCTTCTTCATGCTTTATATGCTTATATTTATACTTGGATCTGTTGCAATCTCCCTAGAGGGAATTGATATAATAAGCGCGACAAGCGCCGTTGCCGCAACACTCGGAAACATAGGTCCTGGATTTGGTTTCGTTGGACCCACACACACCTATTCCGAGTTTTCCGTTTTGAGCAAGCTGCTTCTTTCATTCTTCATGTTGCTTGGAAGGCTGGAGCTTTTCACAGTAATAGCACTTATGTCACCAAGGTTCTGGAAACGCGAAATGTAACAAAAAACAAAGCCGGCTCAACTGAGCCGGCTTTTTAACGCCATAAACATTTGCTTCAAAACACTTAAACTACACCTATAAAGATTTAATGAATGCTGATATCCTTTTAAGCCCTTCAGCTATAATGACAGGATCATTCGCATATCCTATCCTAAGATATCCCTCCATCTGCATAACATTTCCAGGAAGTAAAATCACCCCTGTTTCATCAAGTAATCGTTTACAAAAGCTTTCTGAATCCATGTCTAAATCGTATTTAAGGAAAGCAGTCGTTCCGGCCTTCGGTTCTATATAGCTGATTTTATCCTCTTTAGAAACCCAATCAGAAAGCATTTTCTTGTTTTTCCTTACAATCTCAAGGTTTCTTTCAACAATCTTGTCTTTATTCTCAAGCGCCAGTGCCGCTAGATATTCGTCAATCATACCGCAGCTGATTGTATTGTAATCTCTATGTTTTAATACCTCATCCATAACCTCTTTTGGTGCGCATATCCAACCTGTTCTAATACCCGCCATCGAAAATGTCTTGGACATGCTTCCTGTACTAATCCCCTTTTCGTACAAATCGAAGACCGATGTCATGAAAGGATTGCCCTCATGGTTAAGACCTCTGTAAACCTCATCCGCCAAGATATAGGCTCCGGCCTTTTCAGCTATGGCAATAATTCTCTTTAGGAAAGCCTCATCCATCAATGCGCCGGTTGGATTGTTTGGATTGTTTATGCAAATAAGCTTAACTCCGCCCTCGGCCATTGCCTCAAGTTCATTAAGATCGGGAAGGAATCCGTTTTCCTCACGAAGCTGAAGTATCTTAACCTCCGCACCTATTGCTTCAGGAATGGAATACATCTGCTGGTAGGTCGGAAGTACAGAAATAACCTTATCTCCTGCTTCAACTATAGAAGTTAGTACAAGATTATTAGCACCAATTGCTCCGTGTGTGGTAACAACATTATCAATCTTTGCGGTTTCATAAAGACCCGCTATTTCCTTCCGCAAACGTTCAGACCCAAGTATGGCCCCATATGTTAAGTGCATTTTCATTATGTCTTCAACAACCTTTTCCTTAGGCTCTCCCGAAAGCTCGATGAGTTCTTCCACTACAAAGGATTGCACACATGTCTCTGCCATATTAACTTCGCAGAAATCTTCATATTTGTTCATCCACATCTCCACACCAAAATCTTTGATTTTCATTTCGTTTCCTCCCTTTTCTACAAATCTATAATATCGCCAATTCCAAGCGATTCCGCCTTATCAAGTGCCAACTTTGAAACCATAAGGTCCTGCAGAGCTATGCCTGTCGAATCAAAAATCGTTATGTCCTTATCGCTTTGGCGTCCTTCTGCGTCCCCATCTATTACCTCGCCTATTTCAGGGAGGGGATCATCAAGTCTCACAATTCCCTTTGCCACAGCAGTTTCGGTCTCACCGACCGATGCAGCCTGCTTAAAATCATCTACAAATACCCTTGCAGTTTCATAAAGTTTCTCGTCTATCTCCTGTTTTCCTTCCATATCCGCACCAATGCAGCTTATATGCGTGCCTGCTTTAACCCATTCCCTAAGAATCATTGCTTGCCTCGAAGGGGTTGCAGTTATTATGATATCGCTCACGCGAACAGCCGCTTCAAGATCATTTGCCGCCTCGAAAGTAGCCTCGAATGAAATTCCGGGAAACATGCGTTTAAGATTTGCTTCTACTACCTCGCAGAATTTTTCAGCTTTCCCCTTAGTCCTCGGGCTGTGAACCATGACCTTCCTTATTCCCGGAAGAGCAGTCAAGACAGCTCCAATCTGAAACAGAGCCTGATGCCCCGTTCCCACCATCAGAAGACTCTCAGAATTTTTTCTAGCTAGATACTTTGCTCCTATTGCTCCTGCTGCTCCTGTTCTCATTCCTGTTACATGCTCCGCGCTCAAAAGTCCCACAGGCACACCCGTTTTTCCGTCAAAAACCAGAGTTGTACCTATAAGAGCTGGAAGGTCCTTCTTTCCGTTTTCACCAAACCAAGATACAAGCTTAAGTCCGAAGATGTCCGCTTCCTTAAGATAGCCCGACTTAATGTCCATGTCGGCCACGCCTCTTTCAAATTCATGGAAGACCATTGGAAACACATCAGCCTTCTTTTGATGTTTAAGTACATAAACCCTCTCCACGGCCTCAATAACTGAAGCCATATCCAAAACTTTTTTAATGTTTTCCTGATTTAATACTCTAACTTTGAACATTCAATATCCTCCCTATTCATACTCCTTAATCAATGTTTTAATTATTTCCCAGGAAATATTCCCTCCGGAAATGACAAGCGCAGTTTTCCTTCCTTTAAAAATTTCCCTGTTGTCAATATAGGCCCCATAGCAAATTGCGCTTGATGGCTCACACATTATCCTTTCCTTCTTCATCATAAGGAATGTAGCCTTTTTTATTGTTTCTTCTGAAACTACAATCACCTCGTCTATGCAAGCTGAAGCCATCTCAAACGGCAAGCGCCCAACCCCACCAATCAAGGCGTCGCAAACGCTTTCCCTCGATTCGTAGTATTCATGGCAAACCTTGTCCCTCATCGAATCCACCATTGCAGGGCATGCTTCAGTCTGCACCCCAATTATGCGAATATCGGGATTAAAGGCCTTTGCATAGGAGCCAATTCCGCATATGAGCCCGCCTCCTCCTATTGGAACAAGAATTGTGTCAATCAAGGGATTTTGCCGCAAAATCTCAAGTGCAACCGTACCCTGACCAGCAAGCGCCACGGGATCCTCATATGGACTCACCTCAATAAGCCCCGTTTCGCGAATCTTCTCCTCCGCCACCATATGTGCCTCGTCGAAATCCTTGCCAACCTTATTCACTTTAGCGCCAAAGCTCTCCATCTTTTGCACCTTCGGAAGTGGCGTAGTCTCGGGAACAAATATTTCAACCCTTTTTACTCCCACAAGGCTCCCCCCGTACGCAAGGGCGGCTCCATGGTTGCCTGATGAAACAGCAGTAACTCCCTGCCGTAGTTCTTTCTCCGTCAAAGAAAGCAGCTTGCTAAGTACGCCTCTTATTTTATAGCTTCTAGCTATTTTCTGATGGCACTCAAGCTTCATGAAAACCTCTGTCTCCTCCACGCTTAGATGCAGGCTTTTTTCAAGTTCTGTCTTGGTAATCAGGGGCGCTATTCTTTCATATGCCTCCGCAACCTCTTTTATCCCTATCATAGGCAAACTCCTTCTTTTATTTTCTCCATTATATCAGTAATATGGCTTCGTCCAAACCATATAAAACGCCAATTCCAAACTTAATTCATAATTAACACTTAATGCTTTCTTTTAATATAATATATAATGGGTATTGTAAACATGTAATCGGCCAACCTTAAAACAACTCTCAAAATCGTCAATCATTGAAATTTATCAAAAAGGAGACGAATGATGACTATTAAAAAAAATAAACTGCCAGGAATGTTAAGTATAATGATTGTGGGAATACTCATTTTCACCGCCTGCTCAAAAACGCAAGAGACTCCCCCTGTTGAAACTCCTTTAATTACCGAAGAAGAGAGTTTGCCCGATGTGATTGAAGAAAAACAGGAAGAAGAATCTGAAGATTATGGCGCTAAAGGGGCTATGCTTAAAACAGAATACACTTTAGAGGAAATGATGCAATATGCCATTGAAGATGAATATCTGGCTTATGCCGAGTATGAATTGATTCTCAAAGAAATGAATATAACAAAGCCTTTCTCCAATATCATTGAAGCAGAAGCAACCCATATAGGATATATGGAAGATTTGTATGAAAGCTATGGATTTGCGCTACCAACAATTGATCCAAGCCTACATGTCACTATTCCCGAATCTATCAACGATGCCTACATAGCAGGCGTTGACGCCGAAATCATCAATATAGCCATGTACGAAAGTTTCCTAAAGCAAGATTTGCCTGAAGATGTACGAAGTGTTTTTGAAAAATTAAAAGCAGGATCAGAATCACATTTACTGGCTTTTCAAAAGAATGTCCAATAGTTGCCAAAACAATAATACTTATTATTCTCTTGCTATAATATTTATTGCAGCAAGCACATTTTTTTACGAATATTAAAAAATACCTTGACACTGCTGTAAAAATTTTATAATATCAATTACAATAACTTAATCCATTAAAGCATTGATTGAGATGAGTAAGTTTGCAGACCGATTCTAGAGAGCTGGGCACAGGTGGAAGCCCGGCATCGCGAAACATACCGAATGGACTCATGAGTTGGCGCTGAACCCACGAAAGTGAAAGTATGCAACACGGGATTCTCCCGTTACAGAGATAGGATATCGGCCAAGCCCGTATCTGATAAGAGAACTGGAACCTTTTCCGGTCGACACGAGGTGGTACCGCGTTAATACGCCCTCTGTAGCTTTTGCTGCAGAGGGCTTTCTTATTTTTTGCAAAGGGGGAATCTATTATGGAAGTTGAGTGGCGTAAAACATTTAATAAAAAAGACGGCATAAACATTAAAAAACAAGATCTATGGAGGATATGAAATGAAAAACAGAAACGGAATATTTGGAAACTATGGAGGCGCAATTGTGCCCCCACCCCTCAAATCAGTACTTAAAGAACTCGAAGACGCTTTTTTCAAATATATCGAAGATCCCGATTTTCAGGAAGAACTTGCTTACTACCAAAAGGAATACATAGGACGGGAGAATCCCCTCTACTATGCTGAAAACCTAAGCAAAAAAGCAGGCGGCGCAAAAATATATTTAAAGCGCGAAGACCTTAACCACACAGGCGCTCACAAAATAAACAACGCAATCGGGCAGGCCCTTTTAGCCAAACGAATGGGTAAAAAAAGAATCATAGCCGAAACCGGCGCCGGACAACACGGCGTCGCTACTGCTACAGTCTGCGCCCTTTTCGGTATGGATTGCATAATATACATGGGTAAAAAAGATATTGAGCGACAAGCCTTAAACGTCTATCGCATGAAGCTTTTAGGCGCAAAGGTTTTTCCGGTCACTGACGGCGACGGCACATTAAAGGAAGCAGTAGATGCTGCCCTAGGCGATTTTGTAGAAAATGCCGACACAACCTTCTACCTTCTTGGTTCTGCAGTAGGCCCTCATCCTTATCCTGTAATGGTCAGAGAATTCCAAAGCGTAATAGGAAAGGAAGCCCGAAGGCAAATACTCGAAAAAGAAGGCCGCTTGCCCGACTATGTCGTCGCTTGCGTTGGTGGTGGTAGCAATGCAATAGGCCTCTTCAGCCCATTCAATGACGATAAGCAAGTTAAAATGGTAGGCGTAGAACCTGCAGGAAAAGGACTAGACACTCCGGACCATGCCGCCACTCTCACAAAGGGCATTCCCGGTCTCATACATGGATTCAAGTGCTACAACCTACAAGACGAATACGGCGAGCCCCTTCCTGTCCATTCAATAGCCGCCGGGCTTGATTATCCTGGAGTAGGTCCGGAACACAGCTTCTACAAAGACTCAGGTAGGGCTAAATACGAAACGGCAACAGACATTGAGGCTCTTGAAGCCTTTTCCATATTATCTCAGACAGAGGGCATCATTCCCGCCCTTGAAAGCTCACATGCCATAGCCTACACAATAAAGCTTGCGCAAAGCCTTCCTGCGGACAAGATAATAGTAATGAATCTTTCCGGCAGGGGCGACAAAGACGTCAACCAAATAATGGCACTCCGTAATGCATAATCTTTAAATAGGAAAGAGGCCCGGTAGTTCCGGGCCTCTTTCCATTTGCAATGCTTCATTTAAGTGTCATTTAATTAACTATTGACATCTTTCAAAAACCCCTTAAATCTCCATACACATTGTGTTATTATTAGCATATGCCCACTAAAAGGAGATTTATATGAAAAATAATAAAACTAAAAAACAAATTTTTATAAAAACAAGCAAGGGATTTTTGAGAAACATACCAATGATGATTGGCGTCATTCTGCTTATCAGCCTGATTAAAACCTTTATATCTTTCGAAACTATTTCAACACTTTTCATTGGCAAACCCTTGGCTGACACTGCCCTCGGCGCACTCTTCGGAAGCGTGCTTGCTGGAAACTCGATCAATAGCTATATAATTGGAAAGGAAATGCTCGCCTCGGGAATTAGCCTGCTTGCAGTCACATCCTTTTTAGTAGCCTGGGTAACCGTAGGCTTCGTTCAAATCCCAGCAGAAAGCAAGATATTGGGTAGCCGCTTTACACTCATAAGAAACTCCCTAAGCGTAATACTTTCAATACTTGTATCAATGACAACCGTATGGATAATTGGAGGAATCAGCTGATGAGCGAAAACAATAAAAATAATAAAAAACAAACAAATAAAAAAGGAAGCACATTGACTTTCCCCGCTTCCGTACTAACCCTTTATATTCTTCTGTTTTTCATTGATTCCGCTAAAACTGTGGCCGCACTAAAATATGCCACAAAGCTTTTTATAAGCATAATTCCCATACTGCTAATGGTTATTATTTTCATGTTCCTTTTCAACCTTATTAACGAAAATAAACTAAAGCGCTTTATCGACGGAAGCCCGCGATTCATTCAATACATGGTAATGCTGCTTCTAGGCACATTCAGCCACGGGCCAATCTACGCTTGGTATCCTCTCATGAAAGAATTCCTGGACAAGGGAATCAGCAACGGTTCCGTAGCAATTTTTCTCTATGCCAGAGGCATAAAGCTCACCCTTCTCCCTATGCTTGTAGTATACTTCGGTTTCAAGTACACCCTAGTGCTAACTTTAGTTATGATCTTTTTCTCATGCATTCAAGGCATACTTGTCGATATGTTGATGGGAGAAAGAGTCTAAAACAAATGAGACCTCTTGAAAAAAAACACTTTCATTTCAATGCGACTCAAATTAGCTAGACTTTATAGCGTGACGGCTTAGGCTGTTACGCTATTTTTATGCTATATAAATAGGCTTCCGACACAAATCGTCAGAAATTTAAATTTAATTATTGCTATACATCCTTACTACGCAACTCATTAATAATATCTTCAATTTGTTTGATTGCACTTGCTTTATCCGTCTTTTTTTCTTTTAATATATCATTGAGATAATCCCAAAATGAAGCAGTCATATTCCCCTCGTTAATAGCAAATGCCACATGAGGCTCAGTTATTTTATCAACAATAACACCCAAATCTTCTTTTATATACAATCTGTATTCATCATTCTTATTGTCTTTATTAAATTCAATATTATAATTTTCGTATTTTTTTAACAAATCGACTATATTGCTTAAATGATTTGAATATTCCTCAGGCGTATATTTTAAGCCAAGCAATTCTTTTATCCCCGTACATCCAATCCCGACCGAGCCCTTCTTTATTGCTGAAACATTGTCTATTTTAATTATTTCATTAAATTTTTTCTTTTCTATACCTTTCAAAAAACTTTCTCTTCTGCTTTCGAAAAGTCCCATTAATCTATCCTTATCTTGATCTGCCGACCTTGCAATTATGGACCTGGCAACATTTTCAGGCATTGTTAATAGCGACAACCCCTCTGTTTTCAATACAGTATTCTCAATTTCCTTTTCAAATTCAGCTAAAGTCTTAATATATTCATCACTGCTTATATCAGTATAGATTCTCATTAGTGGTTTGCAAAGGCTAAGGTAATGATTGAATTCATCGGCAACCGAATTAACAGCCTCTTTATCCTGATAAAGAACATTCAATACTTTTTCATTCATATTCTCAAAGGAATTGGCAGATAACGCTGCCTTACCCGGTGCTATAAACATTGTTCTTTTGCAAACTCCATCCCTTTTCTTGGGATAATAATATGGCTCTATAGCTCCTGTCATATATAAGGGAATCCATTTTGACAAAGCCTCCAGCATTTCATTTAGATTGCGGTTTACATTATGAATTATTTTTATATGGTTTCCTTTGGAAATAACTCTTAACATCAAATTCATCCAAACTACTTGAAAGGCTTTATTCTGTGTAATCCAATCCATGGATTCATCGCTATATAAAAGAAGCTCTCCCGGTTTATCTTTTTCCAAAACAATAGATAAAAACCGTATTACCGCTTCTCTTTTGCCTTCAACTCCATAATAAAGTGAGGTATTCGATTCGGTTTTTAATGTTTCATCTGAAGTATTCATTTTTACATAATTATTTAATCCAGCCAACTTTGTATTATTTAGTCCATCTAGAAAACCCGCTACCGAAGCTGCTTCCGTCTTATCATCTGAAAGCACCCAAATGCATAAATGCTCGGCAGCCTTATCCAAATTATCAAACAAAGTAGGCGTTTCACCCAAGGCCTCACTCAAGGCATTCTTTTGATAATCTTCTACGCATTGCTTGGCAAAATAAAGCATCATTTTTTTAAGATACTCCGCATTTGCCACAAGCCTTCTCTCGCCTCTGCGAAGCCTGCTTATATGCGAGGCATCCAAAGAAATTCGCTTCGATAGGGAACTATTGCTAGTTTTGCTTATATTCATAATAAAATTCAATTTTTCGCCGGATTTCATATAAACACCTCTTGTCAATTATATCAAACCCTCAAATACCTTTCAATTGCTTTGACATGATTATTGTCAAACTTATTTGACAGTGACAAATTCATCAAAGCAATCCTTTTTATTTCTGTTTTTTATATAATTTTATTGAGGTGGTGAAATGGATTACAAACTAAAATTAAAAACCGGTTTCTATGAATCTACTTTTTACAATCTACATATCATTAAAAATGGCATAGGGCTTTTTCCAATTGCCGATGATTCAAAGGAAGCAATCAATCTCTCAGGCGAAGATATCAGCTACATAATACTTTCCAAAAGCAAATATTCAGAGATTGAAATCAAAACCGTAGAAGAGACATTTAACGGCATCTTTAATGAGCAAGAAGACTTGAGAAAAATTCATAGCGAACTTAAAAGAAACATCAAATCAAGAATTATCTATAAGGAGGAATAAATTTTGAAAAGAAAAACGCTTTCCTGGCTTCTAATTTTTGCTTTGGCTATTTCAATGATTGCTCCAATGCCCATGACGGCAAATGCAGCAGAGGAAGAGGGCGCCGAAATTAGTTTCAGCGGATATGGATGGAGTAGCCCTACCAGTGGCGATTTTGACGGTTTTGTTCGAGTGCCATATAGCGGCAGCAACGTGCAGGTTGGTTCTGATAATGGTAATGAGGTCTTAATGATGGGTGCCGACTTCGTTGGCAATACCTTATATATGGTTAATAATGCGGGCAATCTCTATACGATTGACACAGACACTGGAGCATATACTCCTATCGGAAGTGGTACAGGTCTTAACCTAACAGGCTTTTGTTACGATAACACTTCCGGCACAGCCTATGCTGTATCAAATGAATCAGGCTCTACGCTTTATAGCATTGATTTGTCAACGGCTACCACTACATTGAAAGGTAATATTGGTGGCGGCTCTGAACTTATTATAGGAATAGCAGCTGATTCACTGGGCAATATTTATGGAATTGATATTGATAGTGATAACCTTGTGTCTATTGATAAGACTGACGGTGCTGCTACAGTCATTGGCCCCCTAGGCATAGATATTAATTATGCACAGGATATTGCTTATGACATAGAAAACAATATTTTTTATGGTGCTTTATATTCTGATGCTGATCAGGGGGCACTATACAGCATTAACATTTCTACAGGTTTGGCAACGAAAATTCGCAATTTGAATGCACAAATTACGGCTTTTGCCATCGAATATAAAGAAAAAATTTATGTAGCCACAACTGGTGACGACTCGGACCTCGGCAGCGAATCGGCTCCAGTTCAAACACTTGAAA
>CAZTZB010000002.1:97921-101778 GCA_964617505.1 uncultured Peptostreptococcaceae bacterium
ACTGGTGACGACTCGGACCTCGGCAGCGAATCGGCTCCAGTTCAAACACTTGAAAAAGCACTCAGCATGGTTACTACTTCAACTGTTTCTTTTCAAATTATTATGGCTCCAGGTGAATATGCTTCACCCGGAAGAAATATAAGCATCCCCGCAAACAGCAACATTGAAATTATAAACCAAGGGGCATTGGGTGCTGTTACTATATATAAGGACCCCGATAAACCAGTTGATGAACTCTTCTATATAAGTGGCGGTACTTTTTCCTCACTAATATTCAATAATCTAGCCCTAACGGGAGATGACCCATCCACTCCTGAAGTAGAAATCTTAGGAACTGGTATTTCTACTTATGACTGTGATGTAGCAACAGAAAATCAAATCAGAATAGAGGGCTGTAGATTTGAAAATCTTACTATTGGTGTAAAAGAACAATATTCTGAAAAGCTAAAAGTCTACGTCATAGATAGCTTCATTACAGCCATGGCTCCTATTTCAACGAATGGGTATACACTAAATGTCGAAAATTCAGAATTAAAAATTGCCAATAATAACAATCCGACCACAGCTATTAATTCGGATGCTGGCAATGTTTACATTATGAATAACACCATTGAAGGACAAAACGGAGGTGGAAGAGGTATTTATGGGGATATAAACTATGGAACAATATCAGGAAACACCTTCAAAAACCTCGAGAGTGCTCTTGATCTCGATGACATTTTAACCCTTGATGTAAGCAACAACTATGCTGAAACCAATGAAGAGGGGTTTTATCTGGAAACATACTACCAGTCAACAGCAAATATTACTGTTACCGGCAACACTATTATTCATAAAGAAAATAAAAGCGACTGGGATGAAACAGGCATAAAAATATACTTGGATGATACAACAAATGGTACTTTTGTAGTCAATAACAATACAATAGTCAACTTTGTTTACGGACTTTATTATGACGGAGATGACACAGACCCAGTTATGAGTCTAAGCTTAGGCGGAGCAGGTCTTGGAAACACCTTCCGTGGCAACACAATAAATATGTATTTGAGAGACCTGCGTACAAATGGCAAAACTCAAGTAACCGCAACCGATTGGGGAACAACAGATAGCGACGAAATAATGGGCAGAATTTATATTTATGATGTCTATACTTCTACCGATTTATCATCATCAGAAGCTCTACTACCTAGTGATGCATTGATCTTTGACGAAAGCTTTACAAGCTCTGCCCCTGATACCCTCTATATCGATGACGACTATTCAGCAGGCAATGCCGAAAGCCACACCTATGGCGTCGATGCTTTCTCTACTATTAGTGAAGGCCTGGCATATGTAGCTAACGGTGGCATAGTGGAGGTTGCAAACGGACAATACTATGCTCCAATTTGGATCGACCGTTCTGTTAGTCTTATAGGCACGGGTGATGATGTGTTTCTTAACCCAATGCCTGGCGACACAGATGGCGATAGCAGAATGATAAATGTAACAGGCGAGGATGTAACAATAGACAATATTATTATAAATGGTGGGAACTATGGTGTGTATATAGACGATTATTCCTTTGAAAACTATCTTTCCCTACCCAATAATTTTTCAATTTTAAACTGCGATTTCATTAATCAAGAAAAAAACGCCTTAATTTTATATGATTATTATGACCGTAGTATTAGTCCTGAAGAAATAAACATTAGAAATAATACCTTTATCCGAGAGGAAGGCGTTGGTATTGGCGGAGGACAAGCAACTCATATTTCTCAATATCCAAACAATGTATTCTTTATCAACAATCACATCGACTCATATATGCATGGGGTCTGGCTTACCTCAACGAATAATATTACTGTAGAGGATAATGAATTTTCATTTAAAAATATCTCTGGTTCTCAAGCTATGGGCATTTCAGCAGAAGGCAATGTCCTAGTACAAGACAATTTATTTGAAGAACCTAATTCGTATACAAATGGTTGGGGAAGTTATGGAATATATTTAGACCTTACCCCTTACGATCACGAACTTTCTGATAGCCCAGTTTCTAAACAGATACTAAGAAACACAGTAAGAGGCTTTAACTATGGTATAAACATAGAAGGAAATGAAACCGCAAAAGAAACCTTTGACATAACTATAGGTGGCTCCGAAGCTAATGCCAATGATTTTAGCGGTAATGAGCAAGGTCTTAGGTCTGCCCTTCTTAATTACGGAGATGAAGCAACAAATGCAAGCTATAATATCTGGGGAGTAGCAGATGCTGAACTCCCAAATTATACTTTTGATAGAAGTGATTATTCTTCACTTGGGCTTGTTGATTATTTACCAACCGTATTAGTTTCAGTTCCCACATGGGGTTCAGAAATAGATTCAACAAGCTATTATCCATTCGGTGGAGGCGATGGTTTGTCAGAAGAAACAGCTTATGAAATATCAACAGCAAACCAGCTTGCCCAGCTAGCATACAATGTAAATGAAGGCAACGACTATAGTGGAAAGTTCTTTCTGCAAACCCAAAATATCGACTTAAGCGGAAAACAGTGGACCCCAATAGGTTCCAGATTCTATCCCGGTTTTGAACTGGGCTTCAACGGAAGCTTTGACGGCAACGGAAAAACCATATCTAATATTGTCATAGGAACAGAAAGCAGTCCAAAAGCCGGAGGAACACAAACACAAGCAGGTCTGTTTGGAGAAATTAAATACACCGCTTCTCTTAAAAACATCAATGTCACAGTTGATATCCATACAGATGGTGTAACAGCTGTAGGCGGATTGCTTGGATATAGCGAGTCTAGCAGAACAATATCAAACTGCTCAGCTAGCGGAAGCATTTCAGCTATAGGAAACGGCACAGAATCAGTGGGTGGGCTAGTAGGCTATGTCTCTGGTACAATCGTTTCGGATTGCTCCTCAGCCATGACCATCGTTGCTGATTCGGGTTATGGTATCGGAGGCCTTATTGGTTGGCATGGCGGATATTCAGGAACTACACCTAGAAGCATCTCTAACTCCATATTCACCGGTACAGTTAACGGTGGAAATGCTTACGCAACAGGTGGAATTGCAGGAAGAAGCTATGGAAATCCCTTTATTGTAAACTCCATAAATGCAGGAACAGTAACAGCATCAAATGGAAATGTAGGTGGAATTGCGGGACAAATCCATAACCAAGTTGCCAATTGCTATAATATTGGTACTGTAACCAATAATGGAGATTCATCCGACAAGGTTGGTGGGATAGTCGCTTTCATAGACTTCGGTTATGTTAAAAATTGCTACAATGCAGGTACTGTAGAAGTTTCCGGCGGAGCGACTGCCGGAGCAGTCGTGGTAGATGTAAGTTACAACACCGCAACAAACCTATATTCCGACAACACTGTTAATCCAAGCCTGAACGTTGTCAGAACAACAAACGCAAATAGTTTATATCTTTACAGACTAACAACTGAAGAGATGAAGGGATCAGCTCCATCAGCAGCACTTGAATATGCAGAAGGTCTAAGCGCAAGCGGAGAAGAAGCCATCGTAGCTGCTCTGAACGGTTGGATTGACGAATTCGACTATTCTGAAGTCGCTATAACATTTGCTGAATGGGACATCGATCCCTCTGTAAACAGCGGATACCCCTTCCTTATTGGTGTCCCAATGGAAAACAATGCAGAACTCGAAAATATTTCAATTACTGCAGGCACTCTTTCACCTGCCTTTGACAAGGATACCGAAGTCTATGCAGCAGGTGTGTCAAACAGCACGGACGAATTGACATTAAGCGCTATTGCAAGAAGCGAGAATGCCTCGATTTCAATAAATGGCGAAAATACATCAAGTAAGACAGTGTTACTATCCGTAGGAAACAACACAATTGA
>CAZTZB010000003.1:0-95063 GCA_964617505.1 uncultured Peptostreptococcaceae bacterium
TGCTTCCAAACCAATATGTGGGAAACATAATGGAACTATGCCAAGATAGAAGAGGTACTTTGCTAAATATGGAATACATTGACGAGAATAGGGTGATTCTTCACTACGAGCTTCCGCTAAACGAGGTTATTTATGATTTCTTTGATGTGCTTAAATCCAAGACACGTGGCTACGGTTCTTTGGATTACAATATAAAGGAGTATAGAAAATCTAAATTGGTGCGCTTGGATATCTTGATAAACAGGGAAATAGTTGATGCGTTTTCAATGATAGCCCATGAAAGCAAGGCAGAACAAAGGGGACGGTCAATATGCGAAAAGCTAAAGAATGTAATCCCAAGGCATATGTTTGTTATTCCGATTCAAGCGGCAATAGGAAATAAAGTTATTGCTCGTGAAACCATTAAAGCCATGAGGAAAGATGTATTGGCAAAATGTTATGGCGGAGACATTTCAAGGAAGAAAAAACTTCTTGAGAAACAAAAAGAAGGCAAGAAAAAAATGAGGATGCTTGGGAATGTTGAAGTTCCTCAGGATGCTTTCTTGGCTGTTTTGAAACTCGATGAAAAGAAATAAAACATGACTGATGTGAGTATCCTATTTCCATATGCGAACAGAATGCTGTCGCGCTCGTATGTATGCGTGGTGCGACAGTTTTTCAAGGCATTGAAAAGAGGGTATTTACACCGGTCTTTTTAATGTTTTAATTTATTAAGGCTAAAAGCTTGAGGAAGGGAGGGGTTTTATGAAAAAGTTGTCGATATATATTCATATACCGTTTTGTGTTAAGAAATGTTCATATTGCGATTTCGTTTCATTTAGATACAATGGGGAAGCCGCAAAGGTTTATAAGACGGCTCTTTTCAGCGAAATTGACCATTATACTGACCTATGCAAGGATTATGAAATCAAAAGTATATTTGTTGGAGGCGGAACCCCGAGCCTTATGATCGAAGATTTTCACGAAGACCTTCTCTGTAAAATCGGAGGAATGGCATCGATTGGCAATAATGCTGAAATAACAATGGAAGCCAATCCCGATTCTATATTGGAAAGGGACACGAAAAGACTTCGAAGTGCGGGTTACAATCGTCTTAGCATAGGGATGCAAAGCTTCGACGATGCTTTGTTAAAAAAAATAGGAAGAATACATGACAGCAGGCAAAGCCGCTTGGCATTTGAGCATGCAAGAAGGGGCGGTTTCAATAATATAAGCATAGACCTCATGTACGGATTGCCTGGACAGAAAATGGATGATTGGGAAAGGGATATTGTAATAGCAACAGAAGAATTGTCCCCAGAACATATATCCGCTTACAGCTTGATTATAAATAGTGCTACGCCTATGCAGGGGCTTTTGGAAAAAAGCCCTGAACTTTTTCCGGAAGATGGTGAAGAAAGGGACATGCACCATTTGTGTACCGACATGCTGCGGGATAGAGGTTACCATCAATACGAGATTTCAAACTATTCGAAGGAAGGTTTCGAGTCATCCCATAACAAGACATATTGGGAGCGTGGAGAATATTTAGGTCTCGGGGTTGCGGCACATTCGTTAATAGATTCAAGACGCTTTAGCAATGCAAATACAATAGAAGATTATCTTGAAAGAACTAAAAATTTAGGGAGCGGCGTCGCTCTGAGTGAGATTCTGACTCAAAGAGATGCATTGTTCGAGGAAATATTTTTAGGATTGAGGATGAACAAGGGAATAGATATGTGGATTTTGGGAGAAAAATATGAAATGGATTTTTTCGAAATGTTCAAAGAAACGATAAATAACCTTATAAGAAATGGAATTGTAAGTGTTGAAAAGGAGCGGCTTTTTTTGACGCGCAGGGGTATGGATATTTCTAACAGAGTATTTTTGGAATTTTTAAAAGTTATCGATCAAAAATATTGACAAATGCTTTTTTAAGTGTTACTTTATAGTCATGGTATTAGCACTCAACGAGATAGAGTGCTAATAACGGAGGTGGCCTTATGCAATTAACAGAACGTCAATTGAGAATATTTCAGGCTATTGTTGATGATTTTATTGAAACGGCTCAGCCGGTTGGTTCTAGAACGCTTTCAAGAAAATTTGATTTGGGAGTGAGTTCAGCCACAATCCGAAATGAAATGTCGGATTTGGAGGAATTGGGATTCATAGAACAATTGCATACATCCTCGGGAAGAATTCCTTCGGATAAAGGCTATAGGCTTTATGTCGACAGTCTTATGCGATTGTACAAGATGGCCAATATACACAAAAAATCGATAAGGGATCAACTAATAAGCAGAATGCTTGAATCGGAGGAAATAATCAGAGAGGCCTCCAAAATTCTTTCTCAGATGTCGGATTTGACATCTTTCATTTTGACGCCTGATTTTAAAGCCAGCCGTTTGAAGAATCTCAAGCTTGTAAAACTAGGCGAAAAGCGTGCTCTTCTTGTTTTAGTATCGGAATCGGGAATAGTAAAAGATTTGATAGTCGGAATCAATAATTTGAACCAAGATGAATTGGACAAGATTTCAAATATGCTCAAATACCGTTTGAAGGGCAAGGATGCCAATAGATTGAACAAAAGAGAAATCCTTAGAGCTGAAAATGGTTTTGAAAACTATTTGGGTTTTGTCGACAATTTGATTGACTCCATAGGGACTCATATGAACCGTGATTCAGCAAACAGGATTCACATGAGTGGCATATCGAATGTGCTTCATACTCCTGAATTTAGCGATGTTGAAAAAGCCAAATGTATTTTGGATGCCCTAGACAAGAAAGACAAGTTTTCAATAGTGCTAAGAGAAGACCTTGCAAAAGGCATATCCGTTCGCATAGGCAAGGAAAACCAATGGGATGAAATCAAAGAATGTAGTCTGGTTACCGCAACATATAAGCTAAATGGAAGGGTAATAGGAAAAATTGGAGTTATTGGACCTACTCGGATAAATTATCCGAAAATCATTTCTCTTGTAGAGTATATGACAGATACATTGACCGAAGTTTTTTCTGGTCAGGATCAAATAAATGAAGAGGTGAATGGGGATGAAAGATAAGGAAATAAAAGAGGCTTTAGATGAAATCGAAAAGGAAGTTGAGGATATTGAAGTAGAAAACGATGAATCTTCCAAGTCTCAAGAGGATGGGGATGAGTCTGAAATGGAGCCCGAAGATGCATATGGCAATTTGGAAAAGGAATTCAATGAACTAAATGAGCGGTTCTTAAGGGTTTCATCGGATTTCAGAAATTTTAAGAAAAGAGCTGAAAAAGAAAAGAAAGACATCTACAGTTATGCAAACGAAAAAATCATTTGCGAGCTGTTACCTGTGATGGATAATTTCGAAAGAGCAATTTTGTCGGTAGAACCTGAAAACACTTCTTCGGAAAAAATGTTAAGAGGAATTGAAATGGTTTTTAAGCAATTTGAAGATGTATTAAATTCAAGCGGACTCGAAAAAATCGATGCTCTTGGAAAGCCGTTCGATCCCAATTTCCATCATGCTGTAATGGTTGAGGAAACAGAGGATTTTGAGACGGAAACAGTTCTTGAAGTTTTTCAAACTGGCTATAGCTTGAACAAGAAAGTTATAAGACCCAGTATGGTAAAAGTGGCTAAATAGCAAATTTAAATATAAATATTAGTAAATTAAGGAGGAAGAAAAATGGGAAAAGTAATCGGAATTGATTTAGGAACAACAAACTCTTGTGTTTCGGTATTGGAGGGTGGAGAACCTATAATAATACCTAATGCAGAGGGCAATAGGACAACACCTTCTATCGTGGCTTTTGCAAAAAACGGTGAACGTTTAGTTGGAGAAACAGCAAAAAGACAAGCTATCACAAATCCTGACAGGACAGTTGCTTCTATAAAGAGGGAAATGGGAACCGACCACAAGGTGTCTATTGACGGAAAAGACTATACGCCTCAGGACATTTCAGCTTTTATACTGATGAAGCTTAAAGCGGATGCGGAGGCCTATCTTGGTGAAAAAGTGACAGATGCGGTCATTACTGTGCCGGCATATTTTACGGATAGTCAAAGACAGGCAACGAAGGATGCAGGAAGAATAGCAGGACTAAAGGTCGAAAGAATAATCAATGAACCTACTGCAGCTTCACTTGCATACGGACTAGACAAACCCGACCACGATCAAAAGATTTTGGTATACGATCTCGGCGGAGGTACCTTCGACGTTTCAGTACTTGAAATAGGTGAAGGTGTTTTCGAAGTGCTTGCTACAAAGGGAGACAACCATCTTGGTGGAGACGATTTTGACAATGTTCTGATGGATTTCATGGCTGACAGTTTCAAGAAGGAATTTGGAGTCGACCTTAAAAAAGATAAAATGGCCCTTCAAAGATTAAAGGAAACAGCTGAGAAGGCTAAAATGGAATTGTCGACGGTACAGACTACAAACATTAACCTTCCATTCATCACTGCGACAGCCGAAGGGCCTTTGCACATGAACATGGATGTTACAAGAGCTAAATTTGATCAATTGACAGCTCATTTGGTTAAAAGAACTATAGGACCAATGCAGGATGCAATAAAAGATGCAGGAATATCTTCAGGTGAAATTGACAAGGTTATTCTTGTTGGAGGATCCACAAGGATTCCGGCGGTTCAAGAAGCGGTAAAGAAAATCACTAATAGCACTCCGGACAAAGGCATAAATCCGGATGAGTGCGTTGCAGTAGGCGCAGCAATACAAGCGGGAGTTATAACAGGAGAAGTTGAAGACCTGGTGCTGCTTGACGTAACTCCTCTTTCACTTGGAATAGAAACCCTTGGCGGAGTTGCAACTAAGCTGATCGAAAGGAATACTACAATACCGACAAAGAAGAGCCAAATATTCTCTACCGCTGCTGATAACCAGACGGCTGTTGATATTCATGTTCTACAGGGAGAGCGCGAGATGGCTTCGGGAAACATTACACTTGGAAGGTTTCAACTGACAGGTCTTCCGCCGGCACGACGTGGAATTCCGCAAATAGAGGTTGCTTTTGATATCGATAGAAACGGTATAGTACATGTATCAGCCAAAGATTTGGGAACAGGCAAAGAGCAGAAGATTACAATAACTGCTTCTACAAACTTGTCGGAAGACGAAATAAAGAACAAGGTTAAGGAAGCTGAAGCATTTGCAGAGGAAGATAAAAAGAAAAAAGAAGAAATTGAAACAAGAAATAAAGCTGATTCCTTGATGTATGAATCGGAAACAGCGCTTAAGGAAGTTGGAGACAAGGTATCTCCGGAGGAAAAGAAAACAGTTGAAGAGAAGCTTGAGGCACTAAAGAAAGCTCTTGAGAGCGACGACATAGAGGCTATCAAGACGGCTACTGAAGAAATGACCAATGCTTTCCACGCGCTTTCACAAAAGATGTATGAAGCTGCAGCAGCTCAGCAACAAGCAGAATCGCAAACAGGTGAATCTGATGATTCAAAGCCCGATGATGACGATGTAGTTGATGCGGACTATGAAGTTGTAGATGAAGACTAGTTAGTAGCTTAATGCACGCATAGAGGCACCCGGTTGGGTGTCTTTATGCGTATATGGATTCATAGCGTTGAACCAAAGCTTAGAATGCTTTATAATGAATTAGTACGGAATTATAGATAAGATGGGATGGTGGCAGTTTTGAGCAAGCAAGATTACTATGAAATTTTAGATATAGACAAAAGCGCTGACGAGAAAGATGTCAAAAAGGCATATAGAAAAATGGCTATGAAGTATCACCCTGACAGAAATAAGGGGGATTCCGGAGCGGAGGAAAAATTTAAAGAAATCAATGAGGCATACGAAGTACTTGGCAATGCAGAAAAAAGAAGCCGTTATGACCAGTTTGGACATGAGGGTGTAAATGGAAATGGACAGGGATTTGGAGGTTATTCTGGTGCAGGTGGCGGATTCGAGGACGTTTTTGGAGATATTTTCGATATGTTCGGGGGTGGCGGATCAAGAAGAAAAAGCCGCACGGCAAAGGGTCGGGATATACAGACCGAAGTTATACTTGAATTTAAAGATGCTGCATTTGGAATCGAAAAAGAAATTGAAGTCATACGCAATGAGACTTGCTCTACATGTAATGGATCAGGAGCTAAACCGGGAACTAAAGTAAATACCTGCAGCAATTGCGGTGGGACAGGAGAGGTAAGATATACTCAAAGAACGCCATTCGGCCAATTTGTAAACACAAAAACCTGCTCTGCTTGCGGTGGAGAAGGAAAGACATTTGAAGAAGCCTGTCATGACTGTGGTGGAAGCGGTTTGAAGAGGGAAAAAAGAAACATTAAGATAAAAATACCTGCCGGAGTTGATAATGGCTCAATCATGACACTTAGAGGCGAAGGTGAGCCTGGAATAAAAGGCGGACCCAAGGGCGATGTATATGTCGTGATAAGGGTGAGAGAGCATAAAATTTTCAAAAGAGATGGGTTTGACATTCTTAGCGAGGCGAATATAAATATTGCCCAGGCGGCTCTTGGAGATGAAATAATTGTACAGACGCTTGATGGCAAGGTGAAATATGAAATTGAAGAGGGAACCCAGTCCGGTACTGTATTCAGGCTTAAGAGCAAAGGCGTTCCGGTTCTTAACGGTTACGGAAGAGGAGATCACTATGTTAAGGTAGTCGTTGAAACGCCGAAGGATCTTGACGAACATCAGAGGGAACTTCTTAGAGAATTCTCAAAAACCTTGGGAGAGGATATATCAGGGAAAAAGAAAGGAATTTTCACCAAGGTCAAGGATGCGTTTAATTGATAATTTGCGACAAGACTCAGGATGCTGAATTATCGGCATCTTGGTTTTTTGAAAGGGGTTTTTCCTATGGATTGGTATGAGATTGTGTTGAAAATTGACAGTGAAATTGCGGAGGCAGCAATAGGCATTCTGTTGGAAAAAGGGATAGAATCCCTAGTGATTGAGGATGAATCTATTCTAGATGATTTGAATAGAGACAAAAGCCATTGGGACTATGCAGCCGACTCACTCATATCGGTTGAAAAGGGTAAAACTGTTTTAAAGGGATACCTTGATAAGGGCAATGATATCAAGCCATTGATCGGATATTTGAAAAAGAGCCTTGAGGAAATGGTTGGGCGTAGCGGGCAAGGAAAATTCGGATTAAGCGTAGAAGTCTTGAAAAATCAGGATTGGAATATCGAATGGAAAAAATATTTTAAGCCTATCAAAATAGGAAAAGGAATAATCATAAAACCGTCATGGGAGTCCATCGATGAAGAATCACCAATTTCTTCTTCGGGAAGCATTGTAATAGAATTGGATCCTGGCCTGGCCTTTGGAACCGGAACTCACGAGACGACTAGTATGTGTTTGGAATTTCTTGAAAAACACATGAGGAAGGGAATGACGGTATATGATATTGGGTGTGGAAGCGGCATTTTGGCCTTGGCAGCAGCTAAGCTTGGAGCCTCGATTGCACTGGGTATAGATATGGATGGAGATGCAGTAAAAGCGGCAAAAGAAAATGTTAAAAATAACAAAGAAGAGGAAGTTTGTAAAATTATCCAGGGAGATTTATTGAGGAATCTAAGAGAACCGGCAGATTTGATTTTGGCAAACATAATGTTTGATGTAATTATTAAGCTCATTAAAACGGCTGTACCCTTTGTGAAAAAAGGTGGGGTTTTTATAGTCTCGGGAATATTGAAAGAAAAGACGGACGAAATGCTGGAAATCATAGAGAAGTCTGATGACTTTGATTTGCTTGAAAAGAAGGTTAAAAACGGATGGACGGCGATGGTTTTGAAAAGGAGAGATTGATTTGCATAGAATATTTTTCCAAAATCCAATTATAGGAAATCGAATTGCAATTGAAGATGTTTCTGAAATAAAACATTTAGCAAAAGTTCTTAGAGCTGAAGCAGGATACTTGTTTGAAGTATGCAGTAGCAGTGGAGAAATTTTTGTTGTAGAGGTGGAATCCGTGAGTGATACCGCTGTTGAAGGGAGAATAATATCGTTTAGGGATGCAATGAGTATTGAAAAAACGGCAATTGATTTGTTTCAAGCTGTCCCGAAAAAAAACAATATGGATATTATTGTTCAGAAGAATACTGAACTTGGAATAAATTCGATTAGACCTTATACTTCATCTAGAACTATCGTTAAAATAGATGAAAAAAACAGCGACAAGAAAACGCAGAGATGGTCACGCGTTGCTAAAGAGGCTGCGAAGCAGTCCAAAAGGACAGACATACCGGAAATTGCAGAAACAGTTTCTTTCAAGGAAATGCTTTTAGCATTGAATGAATATGATAGGGTCATTCTACTCTATGAAAGCGAAAAAAGAAAAGGGTTCGAATGCATTGAATCTATGGAAGGAAGAATAAAAAATATTGCCTTGATTGTTGGACCGGAAGGCGGCTTTTCGACAAAAGAAGTGGCGGATTTGAAAGAGAGGGGTGCAATCTCAATATCCCTGGGTCCCCGAATATTAAGAACTGAAACAGCTGGTTTTGCAGCGCTTAGCATCGTGCAATATATTTTTGGAGACATGAAAGGAGCTTGATGGAAGTTAATGAAGATAAAATTTTTGATCGAGACCTTGGGATGCAAAGTCAATCAATATGAATCGGAAGCCCTTAGGGAAGCACTCATAAAGGAAGGCTATGAAGAGTCTGGGCAAGGGCAAATACCGGATTTAGCCATATTCAATACCTGCTGTGTAACCCACCTTGCCGAGCGAAAATCAAGGCAGACAATAAGAAAATATGCGAGAATGCTTCCCAAACCTCAAATAGCCGTTTTAGGTTGCTATCCCCAGATTGCCGAAAATGATATAAAAAAAATTGCAGGTGTGGATATTATAATGGGAGCCTGCGATAAGGGCAGGCTTATAGAGTTGCTTAAAAAAGAAGATACGGGTATTTACATCACTCCTATTGATGAAGGAGAGCCATATGATGACATGTGCCTTGAGGATAATAACGATAAGACAAGGGCCTTCATAAAAATACAGGACGGCTGTGATAATTTTTGTTCGTATTGCATAATTCCCTATACGAGAGGGAGAATTAGAAGCAGATCACTAGAATCCATATTGAAAGAAGCTGAATCACTTGTTAAAAAAGGATATATGGAAGTCGTTTTAATAGGTATACAATCTGCTTTTTATGGAAGAGATTTGGATAGGGATATTGAATTGCTAGATGTTATAGAAGCACTTGCCGGCATAAAGGGAATAGAACGTGTACGCCTAGGGTCTGCTGAACCTACCTATTTTAATGCTGAAAGATTGGATCGATTATCTGGCATACCTGAATTTTGTCCGCATTTCCATCTTTCCTTGCAGAGCGGGTCAGACAGCGTGCTTAAAGCGATGAATAGAAAATATACGACAGAGATATACTCTGAAATAATAAATAATATAAAAACGAAGTTTGATAATCCATCTGTGACAACGGATCTTATTGTAGGATTTCCAGGCGAGACAGATGAAAACTTTGAAGAAACATTGTCGTTCATAAGAAAAATGGCTTTCAAGGATGTTCATGTTTTCAGGTATTCCAAAAGAAAAGGAACAGCGGCAGCTAAAATGCAGAATCATGTAAATCCGGATATTGCCAAGAAGCGGAGCTTTTCTGCAATTGCATGCGCAAGCCAATGCGCAAATTCTTTCATGGAATCCCAGCTTGGAATAGTTGAAGATGTTCTATTCGAAACTGTTTCAGAAAGCGGTATATGGGAAGGACATTCAATGAATTTCACAAAAGTGAAAATAGAATCTAAAGAGATGCTTTCCGGTAGAATCAGACAGATTCGATTGATTCGCATTGATGAGGATATGATTTGGGGAGAAATTGTATAAATAGATATTGAATCTGTTATAATAATCCAAAGGGGGTGTAGAGATGGAAGACTGTATCTTTTGCAAGCTAGCAAATAGGGAAATCCCGACGGAATTTTTGTTCGAAAGTAAGAGCGTGGTGGCTTTCAATGATGTTAATCCGGTTGCACCTGTTCATGTTCTTATTATTCCCAAAAAACATTTGGGGTCTGTAAATGATTTGACAGAGTTGGATGCGGGTCTGATACAAGAGATGACAATAGTTGCCAAGAATATTGCCGAAAGCCTTGGAATAAAAGAAAAGGGATATAGACTTGTAATAAATACCGGATTGGACGGAGGACAGGAAGTGGGACATTTACATATGCATCTTATTGGTGGAAGACCAATGAATTGGCCTCCGGGTTAAAATAAATTGCAAAATATCTTGATATGATGTATAATTTTTAAGTGTTATATAGTGTTATAGGTAGTCCTCATTTATCATCGGAGGGGGGGATATTTAATGTCTGAAATTTTATTGGGGGAAAATGAAACCCTTGACAATGCGCTTAGAAGATTCAAGAAAGAATGTGCCAAATCTGGCGTTCTTCAGGAAGTCCGAAAAAGAGAGCATTATGAAAAGCCAAGCGTAAAACGCAAGAAAAAGGCTGAAGCAGCAAGAAGAAAGAAAAAGAAATAATAAAGAAGGTGTACGTTTGTGTCACTAAAAAAACAACTCATGGATGATATGAAAACTGCCATGAAAGAGAAGGATCGACTTCGAAAAACTACGATTGTTATGTTGAGAGCCGATATTAAGCGTTTTGAAGTTGACGAAAGAAAAGAACTGTCAGATGATGGAATAATCGATATCATCTCCAAACAGATTAAGCAAAAAAATTCTGCAATCCTTGACTTTAAAAGAGGGGACAGAGAAGATTTGGTTCAAGAAGCTGAAGCGGAGATAGAAATTCTAATGCAGTATCTTCCCGAGCAACTCACAGAAGAAGAGCTTAAGGAAATTATTAGCAATGCTATATTCGAATTGAAAGCTGAATCCATGAAAGACATGGGCAAGGTTATGGGAGCAGTAAAACCCATAATAAAAGGCAAAGCGGATGGAAAGATGGCATCGGATATTGTCAAAGCCCTTTTGTCATAGCGTAACGGAAATAGACTCCTAAGGGAGTCTATTTATTTTTTTCTGTTTATATAAAAAGAGCCGATATTATTATATAATGAAATGTAAGACTGAAAGAAGGCGGGGGATGAATTTGAAAAACGACTACATTAGAAAAGTACAATTGGAGGATGGAGAATTCCAATCGCAGCTTTTCGGAGACTTGGATTCCAACATAAAGGAAATAGAATCGTTGACGGGAGCGGAAATCACCCTAAGAAATGATGAAATAATAATAAATAGCGAGGACGAGGAAAATTCGACTATTGCCTTTAAGCTTATCAATACCTTAATCGAATTAATTACAAAAGGTGAAATCATAGATAAACAGAGAATAAATTATGCTTTGAATCTTATTAGAGATGGTGAAAAAATTACTTTGTCGAACCTTTCAGAAGATATAATATGTGTTACGAACAGAGGCAAATTTATCAAACCAAAGACAATAGGTCAAAAGAAATATATAGACTCGGTAAAAGGAAATGATATCGTATTCAGTATAGGACCTGCTGGAACAGGAAAGACTTACTTGGCGGTTGCTATGGCTGTATCTGCTTTCAAAAATAAAAGGGTTAGCCGAATCATATTGACCCGGCCGGCTGTGGAAGCTGGAGAAAGCCTTGGGTTTTTACCGGGCGACCTACAGATGAAGATAGATCCGTATTTAAGACCGCTTTATGATGCCTTGTATGATATATTGGGGAGCGAGACTTATTTGAAATACAAAGAAAGAGGCTTGATTGAAGTTGCGCCACTGGCATACATGAGGGGACGAACACTGGATGATGCTTTTATAATATTGGATGAAGCTCAAAATACTACGAAAGCGCAAATGAAAATGTTTCTTACAAGGATTGGATTCAGTTCAAAGACGATTGTAACAGGAGATATCACACAGATAGACTTGCCTAGGGGGAAGGAATCAGGACTTAAGCAGGCCTCGGAGATTCTTAAAGAAATACCTGGAATAGGATTTATTGAGCTTACAGGTAGAGATGTGGTTCGGCATAAACTGGTTCAAAAAATAATTAAGGCTTACGACAAATATGAAAAACGCATAGAGTATAAAAAAAGCAGGTGATTAAAGTATGGATATTATAATCGAAAATAGGCAAGAAAAGGTAGATTTCTGTGAAGCCATTGGTAAACTTATAGAAAAATCAATACAAGAAGCATTAGACTACGAAGGGCTGGATTTTATTGATGAAGTTGATGTGCTCTTGGTGGATGACGAGGCAATAAGGATACTGAACAGGGACTTTAGGGATGTAGACAAGGAAACTGATGTCTTGTCGTTTCCAATGTATAATGGAATTGAAGACATAATGAGTCAAAGGGATAGCGCCGGTCTGATGCTCCTTGGAGATATTGTTATTTCTCTTGAACGCGCGAAAGCTCAGGGTCTGGATTTTGAACACGGAATTGAAAGAGAAGTGTCGTATTTAACGGTTCACAGCATCTTGCATTTACTCGGATATGACCATATGCAGGAAAGCGATAAAAAAATCATGAGAGACAAAGAAAAAAATATTATGATGAATATGGGGATTGAAAGATAAAGGGGTGAATGATTTGGGGAAAAAAATGAGTATTTTAATTTTGCTTTGTGCTGCCTTGTTTACTTTTGCAGCATGCACAAAAGTGGAAACGGTAAGTCCGCCTGAAGATTTAGGAGAGCAGAGCGAAGAGGAAGTTTCAAATGAAGAAGTACTCGAGGAAGTAGAAGTTCCGGAAGAAGAGGAATCTCCTTATCGTTCTGTTTTGACAGGACTTCCTGTTGATGAAGCCGTAATGGCCAAGCGTCCAATCGCGGTCATGTTGGATAACCATATTGGGGCACGTCCTCAATCCGGTTTGTCAGATGCAGAAGTTGTTTTTGAGATACTTGCTGAAGGCAACATAACAAGATACATGGCCATTCTTCAAGAAGTGGATATGAATTCGATTGGACCCATTAGGAGTGCAAGGCCATATTTCATAGATAAGGCTTTGGAATTTGATGCTTTATATGTGCATGTTGGAGGAAGCCTTGCGGCACTTGACGATATAAAAGACTTTAACATGGCCGATATAGACGGAATGAATAGAGGAACAGATACATTTTGGAGGGTGAATCATAAAAAAATACCTCATAATATGTACACAAGCACCAAGGCTTTAAGGGCTGCGGCAAAACGAAGCGAATACAGAACGGATTATGACATCGGATTTGCATCATTTGCTAAAGAAAAGCAAGAGTTCAAGGATGAAGAAAACCTTAAAAGCATAATATTTGGATTTAGCATGTACTACAAGCCATCATTCATATATAATGCTGAAAATGAAATATACGATAGATTCGTAAAGGGAAGTCCCCAACTTGAAGAGTTCAGCTCAGAACCCATAAAAGCAAAAAATATTATTGTGCTGAAAATGAAAACTAAGGTTATCGATAGTGAGGGACGTCTTTCAATTGAAACAATAGGCAGTGGAACGGGCTATTACATAACATGTGGCAAAAAAATGGATATTGGGTGGGAAAAGGAAAGTAGAGAAGGAAAAACTTTCTATACAAGAAACGGTGAAGAATTAATGCTTAACCCTGGCAATACATGGATTGTTATAGTTCCGATGGATTTGGAAATTGAAATCAATAGTTAAGGAGTGAGAGCATTGAATAAAGAAGAATGCAAAAGCTTGATTGAAAAAGCCGCAAAGGCTAGGGAAAAAGCATATGTTCCATACTCGGAGTTCAAGGTAGGAGCGGCTGTTTTGACAGTGGAAGGTAAAGTGTTTACAGGATGCAATGTTGAAATAGCGTCTTTTGGGGGGACAATTTGTGCAGAGCGCACGGCTCTTGTTAAGGCAATAAGCAATGGCTATAAAAACTTTAAGGCGATTGCCGTTATCGGAAAAGAAGGTTCTTTCACTTTTCCATGCGGAATTTGCAGACAGTTTATTGTAGAATTTGGTATGAACATTAAAGTTATAGTTGCAAAAACAACTGAGGACTTCAAAGTATTTACAATAGAAGAACTATTACCCTATGGTTTTACAGGGAGGGATTTATAATTATGGCAGTAAAAAAATTCAAATCCGGTTTTGTGACAATAATTGGACGCCCGAATGTGGGCAAATCTACACTGGTAAATGCCTTGGTAGGCGAAAAGGTTGCAATTATATCGAACAAGCCTCAGACTACAAGAAATAGAATAAGCGCAGTATACACTGACAATGAAAAACAAATTGTTTTCATAGATACTCCGGGAATCCACAAACCCAAAAATAAGCTGGGAGAATTTATGGTTCATGAGGCAAAGACGACATTCAACGAAGTGGATTTGATTGTGTTCATGGTCGATGAGTCCAAAAGCATAGGTCCTGGGGACAATCATATTATAGAATCTCTAAAAGAGCTTAGAACGCCATGTTTACTTGTTGTCAATAAACTTGACCTAATAACACCAGAGGAATTCAAGGAAATCTATGACAAGTATGAAGCAATGGGAATTTTTGATGAAATTATTGGGATATCTGCGCAAAATCAAATGAATCTTAAAAAGCTTATAGCTACTATCGGGTCATACATGGAAGAGGGTCCAAAGTATTTTCCTGAAGACATGGTAACTGACCAGCCTGAGAGGTTCATAGTTGCTGAAATAATAAGGGAAAAATTATTGAATATATTGTATGATGAAGTTCCTCACGGGATTGCGGTCGGAATCGAAAAAATAAAAAAAAGGGAAGAATCTGATATAACTGACATTTATGCGATAATTTATTGCGAGAAGAAATCCCACAAGGGAATCATTATAGGAAAGAACGGTAAGGTTCTTAAAAAAGTTGGAATCGATGCTCGAAAGGATATTGAAAATCTGCTGGGTAACAAGGTGTTCTTGGAAATATGGGTCAAAATAAAGGAAGAATGGAGAGATAGGGACAGCCTTCTCAATCAGTTCGGATATAGATAAAGGGGGTGAAGCAATTGGACTATATAATGGAAACTGAAATTCTGAAAATCATAGAGCAATTGGATCAAAATAAGTTTATTGAATTGAACTTATACTTGGAAGATATCCATTCGGCAGATATAGTTGAAATAATAATGGAATTGGAAGAGGAAAATCGCAAGAAACTGATAAGCGTTTTGTCATGGGACAAAATCAGCGATGTTCTTGAAGAAGTCGAAACTCCGGTTTTTATAAATCTTATAAGCGCATTTACAAAAGATCAAAAACGAATGATTTTGGAAGAAATGGGTCAGGACGATGTTGTCGACCTGATTGCTTCACTTGATGATGCGATGCAGAAAGAACTGCTTTCGCTTCTAAACCGTGAAGAGGCTTCCAAATTGAAGGAATTGCTTGGCTACGGCAATGATACCGCCGGCGGTATCATGACAAAAGATTATATAGCGGTAAAAAAGGATATTTCCGTTTATCAGGCTATTGAAGAGGTGAGAATACAGGCATCTGAAGCTGAGACGGTTTATTATGTCTATGTTGTGGATCAAGAGGAGAGGCTGGTAGGCGTCCTATCTCTTAGAGAACTTATTATTACCAAAAGCAATAAGATCATAGAAGAAATCATGCAGGAGCAAGTGATTAAGGTCAATGTGGGCACCGACCAGGAAGAAGTAGCCAAGATGGTTGCAAAGTACAACCTGATTGCTATTCCGGTCGTTGATGATTATGACATAATCAAAGGAATAATCACAGTTGACGATATCATCGATGTAATCGAAAGCGAAGCAACAGAGGATATATACAAGTTTGCAGGAACAAATGAAGGCGAATACAAGATGGAAGATTCTTTCCCGAAGAGGATATGGGCTTCCGTCAGTTCGAGATTGCCTTGGCTTGTTGTCACTGTTTTTGGAGGCATACTGTCTGCAAAAATAATTGGAGGATTTGAATCTACGCTTAACAGCAACACGGCAATAGCCTACTTCATACCCTTGCTTGCAGGCATGGGTGGAAACGTGGGAACGCAGTCTTCAACCCTTACAGTTAGAGGTCTTGCAACCGGACAGATTGACAGCAAGGAAGTCTTAAAAATAGTCCTACATGAGTTTTCCGTCGGTTTTTCCGTCGGCTTGGTGTGCAGCCTTATGGTGGCGGTATTGACTTTCGTTTTGCAGGGGGAGATGCTGCTAAGTTTGATTATAGGAGTTTCTATGTGGGCAAACATGATTACGGCTGCGACAATTGGAACGCTGGTGCCGTTGATTTTCAAGAGAGTTGGAGTTGATCCGGCTGTTGCATCCGCACCATTTATTTCTACTACAATAGATATAACAGGAATTTCAATCTACTTCACATTGACCACGATCTTAATGAGCCAATTCAACCTATTCTAAGGGATGAGGTCGACATGTATATAAAAACAGAAGCAATAGTCTTAAGAAAGGTCTTTTACAACGATTCCGATGCAATATTGACCTTGTTTTCTAGAAAACTGGGAAAGATAAGCGTATATGCTCGTGGCGTGAGAAAACCGAGGACTATGATATCTTCGGTAGCACATCCTTTCATATATGGAGAGTTTGTTTTGAGAGGAAAACCCGATATGTACAACATTTCTTCGGCTGAAATTATAAATTCAAACTATTCAATCCGCGAAGATTTGAAAAAATTATCGTATGCTTCATATTTTATTGAATTGTGCCGACTTTCAATTCATGAAGGAATGATAAACAACAGGTTATTTAATTTGACTGTTGAAATACTTGAAAAAATGGATGGAGAATTAAGCGATATTGAAAAAATCAAGCTAGTGTATGAAATAAAGCTGTTAAATTACTCCGGATTAAAACCCGAAGTTTCAAAGTGTTTAAAATGTGGAATAAGTAATATAGAGCATCTGAATGTTTTCAGCATAGCTGACGGAGGAGTAGTTTGTGCAAATTGCTCAAATAAAGAGAAAATTAGCAATGGAGTTCCAATAAACAAGCAGTTCGTACATTTAATTAGATATTTAACTGAAAAGGATATTGATGTAATATGCAAAACAAAAATCAACGAGGGAATGATCAAACATCTAGATAAGATATTCGAGTTGTATATAAAGTATCATATGGATATACGGTCGTTTAAAAGTCTGGAATTCCTAAAAACAATACAATAAAAGGAGGGTATTTAAATGGCATTTACGATTGAAAATGTGGACGAGGTAATACAAAGGACGGGTGCAACCTATAAAGAGGCAAAAGAAGCTCTTGAGATGGCTGACGGCAATGTTCTGGAAGCTGTAATACTAGTGGAAGAAGGAAGAGGAAAGAACTTAGGAAAGGATGCAAGGGACAAAGGAAACGAAATAGTTGAAAAATTAAAAGAGTTGGTTAAAAAAGGAAATGTAACTAGGGTTATGATTAAAAAGGATGATCGTTTAATTCTTGACATTCCAGTAACAGCAGGAGCGGTAGGAGCAGTTGTTTTTGCACCTGCTACTATAGTAGCAATAATAGTTTCGCTTGCAACCGGTTGTAAAATGGAAATACAGAAGGAGAGCGGAGAAATAATTGATGTAAATGATATAACCGAAGAAAAGTTTGATAAAGTCATGGAGATGGCTGGGGAATTTGGTGAATCGGCCAAAGAAAAAGCCAATGAAGTAAAGGAGAAAGCAAAAGAAGCAAAAGAAAAGGCGACTGAAAAAGCCTCAGAAGTAAAAGAAAAGGCGACTGAAAAAGCCACGGAAGTAAAAGAAAAAGCTACTGAAAAAGCCACGGAAGTCAAAGAAAAAATTTCTAAGAAGCAAGATGATGAAGAACTATAGAATCCATTAAAAAGTGTTTACAAAATCTGTTGAGTATGTTACTATTCATCTAAATGAATAGTGCATGCGATGAAGAAGAAATCCTTGAGGAAAGAATCTAAGAGAGCTGGTGGCGCTGAGAACCGGTATTCACATTCAAAGGATGGTACTTTCGAGCATTTGTAATTGAGTGGGCATTAATATGCCAAAAAGGGTGGAACCGCGGAATGACTTTCGTCCCTTGCCTAGAGCAAGGGACGGGAGTTTTTATATTTTTAAGGAGGAAATTATGGCTAAAATTGAAAAAAGTAAAATGGACAAATTTGTAGCTTTGTCAAAATCTAGGGGATTTATTTTCCCGGGATCTGAGATTTACGGCGGATTGGCCAATACTTGGGATTATGGTCCATTGGGCGTAGAATTCAAGAATAATGTAAAGAAGGCATGGTGGAAAAAATTCATTCAAGAATCGCCATACAATGTAGGCGTTGATGCAGCGATACTGATGAATCCTAAAACATGGGTGGCTTCCGGTCATGTAGGAGGCTTTAGCGACCCTCTCATGGACTGCAAGAATTGCAAATCGAGGTTCAGGGCTGACAAGTTGATTGAGGATTATATTTCCGAAAGCGGAAAAGACCAAGAAGTAGTGGATGGTTGGTCAAAGAATAAAATGGAGGATTATATCCTGGGCGAGGGAATCAAGTGCCCTGAATGCGGCAGCAGCGACTTTACTGAAATACGTGAATTCAATTTGATGTTTAAGACATTCCAGGGAGTAGTAGAGGATTCGATGGCGGAGATATATCTTAGACCTGAAACAGCCCAAGGGATATTTGTAAATTTCCGAAGCATACAGAGAAGCGCAAGAAAAAAAATACCATTTGGTATAGGTCAGATTGGAAAGTCTTTTAGAAACGAAATAACACCGGGTAACTACACTTTTAGAACAAGAGAATTCGAACAAATGGAACTTGAATTTTTTTGCGCACCGGGAGAAGATCTTAAATGGTTCGAATATTGGAAGGAATTTTGTAAGAACTGGCTGGATATACTTGGAATGGACATGGAGAATATTAGACTAAGAGATCATGAAAAAGAAGAATTGTCTCATTACAGCAATGCTACTACCGATTTTGAATACAATTTCCCATTTGGATGGGGAGAGCTTTGGGGCCTTGCAGACAGAACTGATTACGACTTAAAACAGCACATTGAGCATTCTGGCGTAGACATGAGGTATCAGGATCCGATAACCAACGAAAAATACATTCCGTATTGCATAGAGCCTTCATTGGGCGCGGACAGAGTTGCCTTGGCATTTTTGTTGGATGCATACAATGAGGAGCAATTGGAAGACGGAACAGAGCGTGTCGTAATGAAGCTGCATCCTTTTCTTTCACCTTTCAAGGCTGCCATATTTCCTCTCTCTAAAAAATTGAGCGCTGAGGCTGGAAATGTTTATACCATGCTATCAAAGTACCACAATGTAGACTATGATGAATCCGGAAGCATCGGCAAGAGGTATAGACGCCACGACGAAATAGGGACACCTTATTGCATAACAATAGATTTTGATACATTGGAAGATGAATCTGTAACCGTAAGGGATAGGGACACGATGGAACAGAAGAGAATGCCTATAGAGGAATTGATACAATTTTTGAACGAAAAAACAATGTTTTAAAAAGCAGGCCAAATGGCCTGCTTTTTTTTAAAAATTTTATATACTACAACGTTATTTCTGTTATAATAACAAATAGTGTAACATATAAAACGAAAAGAGGTGATTGAAATCCAATACAACGATAGGCAAAAGCGCATTATTGAAATAGTGAAAGAATATCAGCCAGTAACCAGCGAAAAAATATCAAATCTTCTTAATGTCAACAGGTCGACTATTAGACCCGATCTTTCAATACTTGTAATGACGGGAATACTCGATGCCCGGCCGAAAGTCGGTTATCTGTATGTTGGAGATCAGGAAGACAAGGTAATAGCTAACCACATACGAAATGTTAAAGTGAACGAATTGAAATCAATGCCGGTTGTGGTGGATGAAAAAACAACGGTATACGATGCCATCGTTTTCATGTTCATGAAAGATGTGGGGACTATATATGTGACTTCGAAGGGATATTTGAGCGGAGTTGTTTCAAGAAAAGATTTTTTGAAGACGGCAATAGGCGGAAATGACATAAGGAAAATACCGGTCAATGTAATAATGACCAGAATGCCAAATCTTATAATAGCATTTTCTAATGAATCAATATATGAAGCTGCACAAAAGCTGATAAACTGTGAAATAGACAGTTTGCCGGTTGTCGAGAGGCTTATGATTGACAATGCAGAAGTCTATAAAGTAGTGGGAAGAATATCTAAAACAAGTATAACCAAATTTTTCGTAGAATTGGGAACAAAAGAATTTGGAGGACTTTATGATGAATAATCAGATTGTTATTTTCATAGTTTCAGATTCCATTGGAGAAACAGCTGAACAGATCGTCAGAGCGGTACTGGGTCAATTCAAAGGAAATGATTATGTACTAAAGAGATATGCATTCACCGACACTGAAGATAAAATTTATAATTTGATAAACGAAGCAGCTGAGCAGAATGCAGTTGTTGCTTTTACAATAGTAGTACCTGAACTGAGGGACCTTATGGTTGAAGAGTGCGAGTCTAGGGGGGTAGTATACAACGATATACTTAGTCCTATGATTGGTACATTCAAAAGAGCCATAGGAACTGAGCCTTTGAATCAGCCCGGTACGATAAGAAGGCTTGATGACAAGTATTTTAAAAAGGTGGAAGCAATTGAATTTGCGGTAAAGTACGACGATGGGAAAGATCCGCGAGGTATTAAGAAAGCTGATATTGTTCTTATTGGCGTATCCAGAACATCAAAGACTCCACTCAGCATGTACTTGGCTCACAAGAACATAAGGGTCGCGAATATACCCTTGGTTCCTGAAGTTCCTGTTCCGGATGAATTGTTTGAGATATCTTCAAAGCGAATAATTGGATTGATTACAGATCCTGAAAAACTCAATGCAATACGATTGGAAAGACTTAAAAGCATGGGACTGAGCAATAGTGCGATTTATGCAGATATGAATAGAATAATGGAAGAATTGGAATATGCCGAGAAATTAATGAGAAAAATAGGATGTCCTTTCATCGATGTTTCGAATAAAGCAATTGAAGAAAGTGCAAACACTATTATTCAGATAATGAAGGAAAACAATACTTATTAAAAGGGGAGGGCAATACAGTGAGTGAATTTGTATATCTTTTTAGCGAAGGAAACAAAGACCTGAAAAGCCTTTTGGGTGGAAAAGGTGCAAATCTGGCGGAAATGAAAAACATAGGGTTGCCAGTGCCTGAAGGCTTTACTATTACAACGGAAGCCTGCAACAATTATTATGAAGAAGGCAAGAAATTAAAAGACTCAATAAAGCAGGAAATTTTTGACAAGATTGGCAAGTTGGAAGACATGACAGGGAAGAGTTTTGGAGATAATTCCAATCCCTTGCTGGTATCAGTACGTTCCGGAGCAGTCGTTTCTATGCCGGGTATGATGGATACAGTATTGAACCTTGGTTTGAACGATATTGCAGTCGAAGGATTGGCCAAGCTTACGGATAACGAGCGCTTTGCTTATGACAGCTATAGAAGATTCATACAGATGTTTTCGGATGTTGTACTTAGCATACATAAGTATAAGTTTGATGCAGTTTTGGACAATGCAAAAGAAGAGCGCGGATATTCTAACGATACTGAGTTGACAGTCGAAGACCTCAAAAAAATAATCAAAAAATACAAAGCAATAGTAAAAAAAGAGACAGGTGAAGATTTTTCGCAAGAGCCGAAAGAACAATTGTTAAAAGCTGTTGAGGCTGTTTTTGATTCATGGAACAATAAAAGGGCGATCACATACAGAAGAATAAACAATATTCCGCATCATTATGGTACAGCAGTAAATGTACAATCCATGGTATTCGGAAATATGGGGGATGATTCTGGTACGGGTGTTGCATTTACAAGGAATCCTTCAACGGGTGAAAATAAGGTTTTTGGCGAATTTTTGATGAATGCACAAGGGGAAGATGTGGTTGCAGGAATAAGGACTCCCAAGTCAATCGACGAGCTTAATGATGTAATGCCTAGGGTTTACAGTGAGTTTATGGATATAGCGAAAAGACTTGAAAACCATTATAGAGACACTCAAGATATAGAATTTACAATCGAAAAAGGGAAATTATTCCTTCTCCAAACACGTACTGGAAAGAGAACAGCTTTTGCGGCTGTAAACATTGCAGTTGATTTGGTAAACGAGGGTTTAATAGAAAAAGAAGAAGCCTTGCTTAGAATTAAACCGGAACAAATTGATCAATTGCTGCATCCGGCATTTAATGAAAAAGAATTGGCGGAAAGCAAATCGATAGCAAAAGGGTTGCCGGCTTCGCCGGGAGCGGCTTCCGGTAAAGTTTATTTTACTGCTGACGATGTTGTTAAAGCAGTAGCGAATGGAAGCAAAGGAATACTTGTAAGAATGGAAACCTCTCCCGAAGATATTGAAGGCATGGTTGTTGCCGAGGGCGTGCTGACTTCTAGAGGAGGGATGACATCCCATGCCGCAGTTGTAGCAAGGGGAATGGGCAAGTGCTGCATCGCGGGTTGCGGAGAAATCAGTGTAGATGAGAAAAACCGAACATTTACTGTTGGGGGAAAAGTATTCAAGGAAGGCGACTACATTTCTTTAGACGGAAAAACGGGCGATGTTTACGAGGGAGTAATAAAAACAAGCAAGGCGCATCTTAGCGGCAGCTTTGCAAAGATAATGGAATTATCTGATGAAGTCAGAAGACTTGGAATAAGGACGAATGCAGATACACCCAAAGATGCTGAGGCTGCGGTTGAATTTGGTGCAGAGGGTATTGGCTTGTGCAGGACTGAGCATATGTTTTTTGATGAAAAGAGAATCAATTATGTTAGGCAAATGATTGTTGCCGATGATGTTTTGCATAGAAAGCAAGCTCTAGCACATCTTCTTCCTTTCCAAATGGAAGATTTTGAAGGCATTTTCAAAGCAATGAAGGAACGTCCTGTAACGATAAGATTGCTTGATCCGCCTCTTCATGAGTTCCTTCCTAAGGGTGAAGAGGAAATAAGGGATCTTTCGGTTAAAATAGGTGTTGAGTTTGAAAGACTAAAGGAAAAAGTGGAAAGTTTAAAAGAAATCAATCCTATGCTAGGGCATAGGGGCTGTAGGCTTTCAATAACATATCCGGAAATCTATGAAATGCAAGTTGAGGCTATTGCTAAAGCGGCACTTAATGTAAAAGCTCAGACCGGTTTAAATATAAAACCCGAGATCATGATTCCATTGGTTGGTCTTGAAAATGAAATAAAGTATAATCGCGAATTGGTAATCCGAACAATAGATAAAGTGCTTGCGGAAACGGGAGCATCTTTGGAATATATGATAGGAACAATGATAGAGGTTCCGCGGGCTGCCGTTACGGCTGATGAAATAGCGAAATATGCTGAATTCTTCTCATTTGGAACAAATGACCTGACGCAAATGGGATTCGGATTTTCCAGAGACGATGCCGGAAAATTTATAAACGAATATGTTCAAAAGAACATATTCGAATGCGACCCGTTCGAAAAGCTTGATCAAAAAGGAATAGGGAAATTGATGACCATTGCAATCGAGCTTGGAAGAAAAACTCGTCCAGGCATTAAACTTGGTATTTGTGGAGAGCATGGTGGAGAACCTGATTCCATAGACTTTTGTCATAGGATAGGGCTTGACTATGTATCATGTTCACCCTATAGAGTTCCGATTGCACGATTGGCAGCTGCCCAGGCAGTAATAAGGAATAGGTAAATAGCTGGCAAAATAGAAATGCATGAACCCTTTAAAAAGAGCCGATAGGTTCTTTTTAAAGGGTTTTTCGTTTTATTGTTGTATATATAACTATAAAGCGAAATGGAGGTCGAGAGATGAAACTAAGAATGGAATATGAAGAAAGGGAAAAAGAATGGCTTTCTGATAAAGCTTGTCTTTCGTCTAGAACGCTTGGGAGAAGGAAAGAGGAAATCCCTTGCGATATAAGAACAGATTTTCAGAGAGATAGGGATAGAGTTATACATTCAAAATCATTTAGAAGGCTTAAACATAAAACGCAGGTTTTTCTTTCTCCTGAAGGAGACCACTATAGGACTCGTATGACACATACATTGGAAGTGGCTCAGATTTCGAGAACTATAGCAAGGGCTCTTAGATTGAATGAAGACCTAACGGAGGCTATTGCAATGGCGCATGATTTGGGACATACGCCGTTCGGTCATTGTGGAGAAACAGTTTTGAACCGAATTTATCCGGGCGGATTTATTCACAATGAGCAAAGCCTAAGGGTGGTGGATTTGCTTGAGGATGGCAGATATGAAGGATTTGGCTTAAATTTAACAGATGAAGTGCGTGATGGAATTCTTCATCACAGGGGAAAACAGAAATGCAAAACATTGGAGGGGGACATCGTCAGCTTGAGTGACAGGATTGCATATATAAACCATGATATTGATGACGCAACTAGGGCTGGGATGCGTGAAATAAAACAAATCCCAAAGGAATGCTTGGATTGTCTCGGAGAAAGCCATGGGGAACGTATAAATACAATGGTGGTAGATGTGATTGAAAACAGTATGAATAGGGAATATATTTGCATGAGCGAAAAAGTTGATTATCATACGAATAAATTGAGGGATTTCATGTTTGAAAATATATACTTGAATCCGAAAGCAAAGGGTGAAGAGGTAAAGGCACAAAGAATAATCGAACAGCTTTATGGTTATTTTATAGTTCATCAAGAAGAACTGCCTGAAAATATCAGAAGAGAAAGTGAAGAGTTTGAGGGCGTGAAAGACTATATTGCAGGAATGTCGGATAGATATGCTATCAAGAAGTTCAAGGACATATATATTCCGGAATATTGGGTATAAAAATTTAAGATTCCGACTATTTGAGTAAAGGCAGGAAAACTGAAAATTTTGTAGAAATATTATAATTCGTCAAATTTATGGGGTGGATTAAGATGCATAGGTCCTACACAGATGCGTTAATTGAAGAAGTGGGTAACAGGTCTGACATTGTAGCAGTGGTTTCTCAATATGTGAAACTGAAAAAGACAGGCAAAAATCACAAAGGACTATGTCCTTTCCATAATGAAAAAACACCTTCTTTTATAGTGTCGGAGGATAGGCAAAGGTACCATTGCTTTGGTTGCGGAGCTTCAGGAGATGTAATAGAATTCGTAATGAATATGGAAAAGCTTGATTTTGTTGATGCCCTCGAATATCTAGCAGAGCAAAACGGAATTCAGTTGGAGAATTATTTAAAAGAATATGATAATACAAAGATTGTAATGGATAAAACCGTATTGTATGAATTAATGAGGGAAGTTGCAATTTATTACTATAATAATCTTAAAAAAAGTACAGAAGCACTTAGTTATCTCAAAAAAAGGGAAATTAATGCAAAAACCGTCAAAAATTTTGGATTGGGATTTGCAACTGAAAGTTGGGATGGGGCGATAAAACATCTTAATCAAAATAAGGGCTATTCTCTTAAGGATTTGGAAAGATGCGGCTTGATTATTAAAAGGGAAAAAAGCTCCGGTTATTACGATCGCTTCAGAAATAGAATCATGTTTCCCATATTTGATATAAGAGGACGCGTGGTGGGTTTTGGAGGACGTGTATTAGATGACAGTCTCCCCAAGTATTTGAATTCGCCGGAGACCGAACTTTTCAATAAAAGGGGTTTGCTGTTTGGATTGAATTTTGCCAAACGCTTTACAGGGGATGAAAAAAGAATAGTGATTGTGGAAGGATACATGGATGTAATAGCATTGCATTCGAGAGGAATACAGAATGCGGTAGCTTCTTTAGGAACGGCTCTTACGGAAGATCATGCTGCTTTGCTTAAACGCTATGGCAAGGAATTAATTTTGTCTTACGATTCTGATTCGGCAGGAGAAAATGCAACGGACAAAGCTGTGGGGATATTGGAAAAAACTAATTGCAAGATAAAAGTGATTCATCTTGAAGGGGCTAAGGATCCAGACGAGTATGTCAAAAAAAATGGAACAGATGCGTATCGTGGTGAAATGGAAAATGCATTGCCGGCTCTGGATTATAGGATATTCTTGTTGAGAAAAAAGTTTGAAATGACTTCGCCCCAGGAACGAATTGAATACATGGAAGAGCTGAAATCATTATTTGATTCGGTTCCAGATCTTTTGCAGAAAGAAGTTTATCTAAAAAAAATAAAAAACGAAGAACCTGAAATAGGGGGGCTTCTTGAAAAATCAATGATGCGTAATTCAAGGGGTAAAAAAAGAAAGGCGAGTGAAGCGAACCGAGTGTACAAGGTTGACAGTGACAAGAGATATGAAACTGAACGTATTTTTCTAGGCTTGCTTATGAAAGGAAAAGAAGAGTTTCGAGACGTTGAAAGATTAATAGAAGATTCGGATTTCGCCTTGGATACGCATAGAGAGCTGTATCGAACGCTATGCAATAGTTATGATAGGCATGACATTATAAACAGAGAAGAAATGACTAATGATCTTGATATCGAAAGCATTGAAGAGCTAACGAAAATATTTGAGATAGATATTGAGCCTATAATTTCGGAGAAAAATACCCGTGAGATTCTTTATGGATGCTTGCTTGCTATGCGTATGAGCAGGATAGAGAATGAACTGAAGGAATTTGATAAAAATAAGCTTGAAAAAGAAGGAGATTTGATAAGAATTAAAGAACTATATAACGAACTGAATCGTTACAGAAATTTGAGAGGCCGGATGGATGCATTGAAAGAATCTGATTTGTTGCCACCGGGGCAAAAGAAGGGAGGGGAGTCAAATTAAAAGTCCAAATGAAAAGAAAAAAAATGATGAAAATATTTCATTACTTGTTCAAAAGGGAAAGAAAAAAGGTACGCTGACATATTCCGAGATTGCCGAAGCTTTTGAGGAAATAGACTTGGACAAAGATGAAATAGAAGAGATTTATGACTCTTTAACTTCTGCAGGAGTTGAAATCCTAGGTGACAAAGACGAGATTATCGGTTTGGCCGATGAGGACGAATTAGACCATAAAGAAATAAAAGAGAAAGAAATAGCAGTACCTAAGGGTGTAAACATAGACGATCCGGTTAGAATGTATTTGAAAGAAATAGGCAAGGTGCCACTTTTGACTGCGACTGAAGAAATAGAGCTGGCGCAGGGAATGGAAGCAGGAGACGAAGAATGCAGAAGAAAGCTGTGTGAAGCTAATCTAAGGCTGGTTGTTAGCATAGCCAAGAGGTATGTTGGAAGAGGCATGCTTTTCCTTGACTTAATCCAGGAAGGAAATTTGGGGCTCATTAAGGCAGTAGAAAAATTCGATTGGAGAAAAGGCTACAAATTTAGCACTTATGCTACCTGGTGGATTAGGCAGGCAATAACTAGAGCAATTGCAGACCAAGCTAGAACAATAAGAATACCTGTTCATATGGTTGAAACAATCAACAAACTTATTCGTGTATCAAGGCAACTCCTTCAGGAACTTGGCAGGGAGCCGAAGCCTGAGGAAATTGCCGAAGAAATGGATATGCCTGTCGAAAAAGTTAGAGAGATACTTAAGATAGCACAGGAACCTGTATCGCTTGAAACACCTATAGGGGAAGAAGAAGATAGTCATCTTGGGGATTTCATACCCGATATTGATGCACCTGCACCTGCTGAGGCTGCAGCTTTTTCGATGCTTAAGGAACAATTGATAGAAGTGCTTGACACACTTACACCTCGAGAGCAAAAGGTTTTAAAACTGAGATTTGGTCTTGAAGACGGAAGAGCGAGAACACTTGAGGAAGTCGGTAAAAAATTTGATGTGACAAGAGAAAGAATCCGTCAGATTGAGGCAAAGGCATTAAGAAAACTTAAACACCCTAGCAGAAGCAAGAAACTTAAAGATTATCTGGAATAAAGATTCGCTTATGCGAATCTTTATTTTTAAGGAGGATTTCAATTGAAATTGGACCCGAGGCTGCAGGCAATAGCTAAATATGTTAAAAAAGGTGAATCTGTTGCCGATATAGGAACGGACCATGGATATATACCGATATATTTAGCAGAAAACGGTATAAGTTCAAAAATATTTGCGACGGATGTAAACAAAGGTCCTTTGAACAATGCAAGAGGAATAGTAAAAACTCAGGGTTTTGAGAAAACAATAGTGCTAAGGCTCGGGAATGGATTAGACCCTGTAATTAACGAAAAGATAGACAAGATCATCATTGCCGGGATGGGGGGACTCCTAATAAGGGACATACTTATTTCAGGAGAAGCATTGATATCAAGAGGAGATACTAGACTGGTTCTTCAGCCTATGGTGGCGCAATCGGAATTGAGAACATGGCTTAAGGAGAACGGTTTCAGAATCGTATCGGAAAGACTTGCAAGGGACAAAAAGAAGTTTTATGAAATCCTCTTGGTCGAAAAGGGAGTAGAACCTTGCAATAATATGGTATATGACGAAATAGGAGCTAAGCTTTTAGAAGAAAATGACCCACTGCTCAAAGCATTTGTAAATAGCAAAATAAGGAAATACGAAATAATCTTGAACAACATAAATCAAAACGCTGCGGCATCAGAGCTAATGGATAAGAAAACACATGAAATAATTGATCGAATAGAGAAGCTTAAGGAGGTTTTGGAAAAGATATGAAACGAAAAGATCTTTTAGATTTGCTGCAGCGAAAATTTCCTAAAGAATATGCGGAGAATTGGGATAATACGGGATTTGTAATAGATGTTGGGAAAAGTGGATATGAGCGTATTCTGCTAGCGCTCGAGCTCACGCCTGAAGTATTGAGCGAAGCCGAAGAACTTGGCGTGGACATTATAATAACCCATCATCCAATTATTTTCAAACCTATTAAAAAGTTGAGCGTTCAGACAGTTGAAGACAGCATGATAATTGAGTGCATAAAAAAAGATATTTCGGTTTTTGCTATTCACACCAATTGCGATAACTACGAGGGAGGAACAAACGATTATCTTTCCAAACTTATTGGGTTAAGAGAAACAAAAGCTATTTTACCATTGGAAAAGACCTATATCAAACTAGTTGTTTTTGCTCCATCTGGATATGTTCAAGTAATCAGAGATAGAATGGGTGAAATTGGCGGTGGCAATATTGGTTCCTATAGCCATTGCACATTTGCAGGAAAGGGTATAGGCTCCTTCAAACCACTCCTTGGTTCAAATCCATTTGTTGGAGAAATAGGCAAGCTTGAAATAGTTGATGAAATGCGTTTAGAGACGATTCTGCCTTTGCATAAGCTTGAATCTATGGTGCAGGCCATAAAAGAGGTACATCCATACGAAGAAATGGCCTATGACATAATACCTCTTGCCAACCTTCAGAAAAAGATCGGAAGCGGAAGGGTTGGAAGGCTTAATAATCCTATGTCATTGAAAATGCTTCTTGAAAAATTGAAAAAGATTCTTTCTGCTGAGGCTTTGAGATATACGGGCGATGAAAATAGAATAATTGATAAAGTCGGACTTTCTACAGGAAGCGGATCAGATTTGATAAGAGAGGCTTATAGAAAAGGTGTGGACTGTTTTTTGACGGGGGATATAAAATACCATGACGCGCAGTTTGCACGAATAAACAATATGGCACTTGTCGACATAGGCCATTACGAAAGCGAAAACATATTTAAGTATGCTTTAAGGGAAATGCTTCTTGAAGAAACGGTAATGATTATGCAAAAACCAGACATATTGGTATCAAAAAAAGATATTAATCCCTTCAGGTTTTACAGATGAGCATTTTGACATAAATACGTCTTTATGATATGATTAACATTACGAATGAGTAAGTCAGACGGTCGCATATGAAAATATGAGTAAAGTCCGAGCTCCGCAGAGCAGGGTGCTGGGTAACCCCCAGTGGAGGCAACTTTAAGGATAGTGCAACAGAAATATACCGCTATGAAAATAGTAAGGGTGGAAAGGTGAGGTAAGAGCTCACCAGCGGTTAAGGTGACTTGCCGGCTCTGTAAACCCCATCTGGAGCAAGACCAAGCAGGGACATAAAAAGGCGGCTGCTCGTCGCTGTCCCGATGGTAGGTCGCTTGAGCTTTGTGGCGACACTTAGCCTAGATAGATGACTGTCAAATACAGAACTCGGCTTACGATTTACTTGTTAGTTAAAAGCACTCATATGAGTGCTTTTATTTTTGTTTTTTTGTATAATAGATGTGAAGACAAATAAAGAAGAGGCTTATTATGGATAATCGGTTAAAGGATTGGATAGAAGCTTCCAATGAAATTGTTTTTTTCGGAGGGGCGGGTACTTCCACGGAAAGTGAAATACCGGATTTCAGGTCGCAAAAGGGATTGTACAGCTGCAAATATGGAGACTATTCCCCCGAAATGATTTTGAGCCATTCATTTTTCATAAGGCATCCCGATGTTTTTTATAAATTTTGCAGGGAAAAAATATTTTTTGTTGAAGCTAAACCAAACAAAACTCATTTTGCATTGGCCAAGTTGGAAAAAGAAGGACGTTTGTCGGCTGTAATAACGCAAAACATAGACGGACTGCATCAATTGGGCGGGAGCAGAAATGTTTTGGAACTTCATGGTACAATACATAAAAACTATTGTATGAATTGTGGGAAAAGTTATGATTTGAATTATGTTGCTGATATAAGAAACGCCGTTCCCGTATGCGAAGCATGTGGAGGAATTGTTAGGCCCGATGTTATATTGTATGAGGAAGCCCTAAACATGAATGTTTTTGAGGCCGCTGCCGAACATATAAGGAAGGCTGATTTACTGATTGTTGGAGGTACTTCCCTACTGGTTTATCCCGCTGCGGGTCTGGTGGCGGAACTAGGAAAAGGAAAGCTAGTGCTTATTAATAAACAATCTACGCCTTGCGATGATAAAGCCGATTTGCTAATTCACGAAAGCATAGGATATACATTGCAGCATGCTATATTTGGAGGAAAGGCAAATGAGACTGGGCAACCTGAAATATTTAATCCAATATATGAGAGATCCGAAGGTTAGCAAGTGGCAAAAGGTTTTCTTGATAGCGCTTATGATATATGTGATATCGCCTTTGGACCTGATACCCGAGCCTATTTTTGGTGTCGGAATAATTGATGATGTTATAATGATGGCGTATATTTGGAGCCATTTTTTGCCTAAAATGAACCAATATAAAAAACAACCCCCAAAAGAACCTATAATCATTGAATATGAAATAAAGGATGAAGATTAAAAAGAGGAGAAGATAATGAGAGAAAATGTGCAGAAAGTGTTGATTTCAGAGAATGAACTTGCGGTTAGAATAGAAGAAATGGGTAAGGCTATGACAAAAGATTATAAAGAAAAGGATTTGTTTGTTGTGGGTGTACTGAAGGGCGCAAATATTTTCATGAGCGATTTGATACGCAAAATCGATTTGCCGATGCATATGGATTTTATGGCGGTTTCCAGTTACGGGATGTCAACAGAGAGTTCAGGAACTGTACGAATTCTTAAAGACTTGGATTTTAGTATTGAAGGGAAAGATGTCCTTATTGTTGAAGATATCATAGATTCGGGATTGACGCTAAAATATCTAACAAGGATATTAATGGAAAGAAAACCGTCAAGTCTGAAGATTTGCACATTGCTTGACAAGCCCGATAGGAGAAAGGTGGATCTGATAGTTGACTACATAGGATTCAAAATACCGGATGCTTTCATTGTCGGATACGGCATAGATTTTGCTGAAGCTTATCGCAATCTGCCATATGTTGCAGTTCTAAAAGAAGAGGTTTATAAAGAGGAATAGGAAAAGGAGGTTTACTATGGAACTTGGAAAAATGATAGATCATACTCTTTTAAAGGCTGATGCAAAAGGATATGAGATAGATAAGCTTTGCAATGAGGCGGTGGAAAATGGCTTTTACGCAGTATGTATAAATCCATACTATGTTTCAAGGGCTGCAAGGCAACTCAAGGGTAAGGCTGTAATGCTTGCAACAGTTGTAGGTTTTCCATTGGGAGCGACATCGACGGCTGCAAAGGTTTGTGAAACACAAAAGGCTGTTGCTGACGGGGCTGATGAAATAGATATGGTAATGAATATCGGAGCATTCAAGAATGGTGAGTATTCCTATGTTGAAGAGGATATCAAGGCGGTAAGGACAGCAACCGGCAAGGATAGAGTTCTTAAGGTTATTATTGAAACATGTTATCTTGATGAATTGGAAGTAAAGAAGGCCGCTGAGCTTGTTTTAAGTGGAGGAGCGGATTTTGTGAAAACATCGACGGGTTTTGGACCGGAAGGAGCCAAGGCTTCTGATATAATCATTATAAAGAGAGTTGTAGGAGAAAATGCTGGAATAAAAGCAGCAGGAGGCATTAGGGATAGGGAAAAAGCGCTTAAAATGATTGAAGCCGGAGCGACTCGTATCGGAGCAAGTGCTTCGGTGAAAATTGTTGAATAGGCTATGAATATGAAAAATAGAGTTTTGGGATGCTTTTGCGGAGCATTAATAGGTATACAGGCGAGTGAAAAATATGGAATTGAATGTGCAAAAGAAACGTATTCGTCTCTTGAGAAAAGTCTTAGAGCTTGCATAAGATTCTATCAGCAAGGGAAAATAAAAGGTGAAGCTTGTTTGATAGACTATTTTAAAAGTGAGAATCAATGTAAGGAATCATGTTCCGAGTTTGATGCTTTGATTGCCGCTCTTGTTTTGGGTATGGCATTTGAAAAGGAATCGTCTTTCGAAGGGACTCTTTCATTGTGTGAAGAATGGGACATAAAGGATTCAAAAGACAGAATGGCTTTTGCTATGATTGCGGGTATTTTATCAGGAACAATAAGAGGAGAGAAATTCAAGCAGTCGATAAATTGGACTATGGAAAAATTTTTTAAAACCGGAGACGACGAAGAATTGACAGAGTTGATGAAATTGGTAGTAGCTCTTTATGAAAGCCGAAAAGAATTGAGTAAGACTGTAGGTTTTATTTCTGACGATCAAGCGTCATATAAGGCATTTGGGGCCTCTTTAGTTGTCGCCTTGCGCATGAACGAGGATATTCTGAGTGCGGTTGACTGTGCATATTCTAATTCGGAAGCGGGTAAATTTGCTTCTATTCCCGCGGGTGCGATGATTGGAGCAGTTATGGGTTATGAAAGTATATGTAAGGTTCTCAACCAAGATTTAGAGTGCGTAAAGTTCAATATGGAAATGGCTGATGATTTGTATAATATAATCTATAATGATGCGATTTTGCCGTTTGACAAATATGCGCCATTATAGAATGTAAAAAAAGAAGCCTTTTGCGGATAATTTGACGCAGAAGGCTTCTTAGAATCATACGTTGAATCTGAAATGCATAACATCTCCATCTTTTACTACATAATCTTTTCCCTCTAAGCGGAGAATGCCTTTTTCTTTGGCGGCATGAAGGCTTCCTACTTCAAGCAAATCTTCATAGGAAACCACCTCGGCACGAATAAAACCTTTTTCAAAATCGGTGTGTATCTTTCCGGCTGCCTGAGGGGCTTTCGAGCCTTTTACTATGGTCCAAGCTCGCGTTTCCGGTTCCCCTGAAGTAAGGAAGGAAATAAGTCCTAGAATTGCGTAACATGCTTGAATCAACTTATGCAAACCGGTTTCTGTCATGCCAAGTTCTTCCATGTATAAAGACTTTTCATCCTCTTCCAATTCAAGCAGCTCTGCTTCCAGCTTGGCCGATATTTTAATGACTTCGGCATTTTCCTTAAGTCCGATTTCTTGGACTTTTTCAAGAAGTGGATTTTTGTCAGAGCTTAAAGCTCCCTCTTCCGAGACATTGGCAACATAAATAACGGGTTTTGTCGTTAAAAGGTAAAGATTTTTTACAAAATCCGAAAGGCTTTCATCATATTCTACTGACCTTGCAGGCAATCCTTCTTCTAGAGCGGCAAGTATTTTTTGGAGAAGTTCGAAGCTCTTAAGCTGGCTTTTGTCGCTCTTAATAGATTTTTGAAGCTTGAACATTTTTTTTTCGACCATTTCAAGATCGGATAGAATCAACTCCAAATTAATGACATCAATATCCCTTTGTGGATCAACACTTCCATCAACATGTATGACATTTGGGTCTTCAAAGCATCTTACAACGTGAACTATGGCTTCGACCTCGCGGATATGTGAAAGAAATTTATTTCCAAGACCTTCGCCCTTGCTGGCTCCTTTTACCAGTCCTGCTATGTCATAGAACTCTATTGCGGTGGGGACTGTTTTTTTCGAATTATGCATTTCTGTAAGGCGACTAAGCCTTTCATCCGGAACGGACACTACGCCCACATTGGGTTCAATCGTACAGAATGGATAATTTGCGGATTCAGCGCCGGCTTTTGTAATGGCATTGAACAAAGTGCTTTTTCCAACATTGGGCATGCCCACTATTCCTAGTTTCATATAAGACTCCTTTTTCTACTTATTCAAATTTGATTATAAACGAAAAACGAACAATAATAAACCCGTATCCTTAAATTTGTCTGATGGCGTTGATTTAATGGTATACTTTATGATAGTCTTTACAAATATAAACGATAATATTATGAGGTGAAAATATTGTTTAAAGGAATAGAAGTTCATGAACTTAGCTCAAATATAAACCTATATACATTAAAAACGAGTCAATTCAAAACGGATTCGGTAGGCATTTTTTTTGAAAGACAACTTTCCGAGGATGAAGCGTCAAAAAATGCAATGCTAGCAGCATTGATGAGAAGAGGAACAGAGAAGTATCCAATGAGCAGAGATCTTTACAGAGCATTGGATAATTTATATGGGGCTGTTTATTCTACAGACACAAGCAAGTATGGTGAAAGGCAGATTATAAAATTTCAAATGCAATTTCCGGATAGCAATTATATTGAAGATGAGAATATCTTTGGAAAATGCATAAGCATGCTAAACGAAATTGTCAATCATCCCTATACTGAAGGAGATTCGTTTTCGAAAAACTATTTCGAGCAAGAAAAGAAGAATCAGATTATAAAATTGGAGAATAGAATAAACAACAAGATGGCTTATGCTTTTGATCGCTGCATAGAAGAAATGTTCAAGGGAGAGCCCTTTGCCGTCAATGAGGATGGCGAATATAGGCATATTTTAGCCCTTGATGAAAAATCGCTTTATGAACACTACAGGTCAGTATTGGCGACCTCTAAAGTTGACATATTCATAGTTTCAAGAGACGACAAGAATCATTATGCAGGAGACATATTAAAACTATTTGAATTCAAAAATGAAGAATCAAAACCTATTCCAAGAGAAAAACATATGTATCCAGCTAAAAGCCCTAAAAATATTACTGAAAAGATGGATATAGCTCAGGGAAAGCTTGTTATGGGATTTAGAACAAATATTTCTTATGAAGACACACAGTATAGGGCTCTCTTGATTTTCAATGAAATTCTTGGAGGAGGGTCCTATTCCAAGCTATTTAAAAATATTAGGGAAGAAGAAAGTCTTTGTTACAGCATATTTTCAACTGTAGAAAAATTTAAATCTGCTTTGTTCATAGCTAGTGGAATTGATTTTGAAAAGAAAGATAGAGTAGTTGATTTAATCTTAGAGCAGGTTGAACAAATGAAAATGGGTTTATTTGACGAAGAAGATTTGGAGAACGCAAAGAAATCAATCATTTCATCAATAAACTCGATAAAAGATTCTCCCAGCAAAATAATAAACTACTACTATTCAAGAATATTGACACATTCCTATATGGAGGCGGAAGAAATCATAAGGCAATTTGAGGCCATTGACAAAGCAAGCGTTTTAAAGGCTGCTGAAGGTATTTTTCTGGATACAGTCTATTTCTTAGATAAAAAGGGAGAGCAAATTGAAAAAAATTGAAAAAATAAATATACCGCATTTGGAAGAAACGGTATATAAATATAAAACAAAACAAGGTTTGGAAATACACGTGATGGAAAAAAAAGGGTTTTCTAAGAAATACGCTTTCTTTGGTACACGCTATGGATCAATAGATAACACCTTCATAGCGGATGGTGATTATCAAGATATGCCCCATGGCATAGCTCATTTTTTGGAGCACAAAGTATTTGAAGAGGAAAAGGGAGATGTTTTCGAGGTTTTTTCAAAAACTGGGGCAAGATCAAATGCCTTTACAAGCCATGATTCAACCAATTATCTTTTTTCTTGTACGGACAGATTTTATGAAAATTTGGAGACGCTTATAGGTTTCGTACAAACGTTAAATATTGACAGAGATAGTGTTGAAAAAGAAAAAGGCATCATTAAACAGGAAATAATGATGTATGAAGACAATCCGGAATGGCAAGCTTATATTAATACGCTTAAGCTCATGTATTCGAAGCATCCAATCCATATCGATATTGCTGGAACTGTCGAAAGCATAAAAAGCATAGACAAGGAAAAGCTGCTTAAATGTTATAATACATTTTACAGCCCGAATAATATGATTGTATTTTTAATTGGAGATATTGACCATTTTAAAGCTATAGATGTTATTGAAAACACTCTTACCGAAGATTTCAAAAGCAGGAATTGCAAAACGGAAAGGGTAATTGCCGAGGACGGGGATAAGCTCGTAAAGGAAATGCAAAAAGAAATGTTTTCTGTTGCCAGTCCGATTTTTTATATGGGAATAAAATGTAATCAGGAGTCGGAAATAGAATCAGACATATTGAAAAAAGAAATTTTCATAGATATATTTCTAACCAATATGCTTGGAAAGGGTTCGAATCTTTATATGGAGCTTTACGAAGACGGTATGATAGGAAAGAATTTTGGTTATGACTATAATTATGGTCCATCTTACGGACACATAATAATTGGCGGCGAGAGTGAAAAACCCGAGGAAGCGTATAGGCTTATAAAAGAAGCATTAATAGAATCTTTATCTAAAGAGATATTGGAAGAAGATTTTGACAGAATAAAAAGAAAATTGAAGGGTGAATCGCTGATTTACCTCAATTCATTGGAATATATTGCAAACGCATATGTTTCGGCATACTATAAAGGAATAAGCTTTTTTACTTATTTTAGTGAACTTGAGACATTTGATTATGAAAAATATTTGAAAATGCAGAAGAATTACAGTATCGAAGGGAAGACAGTTCTTAGCGTTGTCTATCCAAGGGACGGTGAGGTTTTATGATAAATCCAATAGCATTTGAAATTTTTGGAATAGGGATCAGGTGGTATGGAATACTTATAAGCATAGGGTTGGTGCTGGGAGTAGTAATTGCCATGAGAGAGTCAGTCAGGGAGGGCCTTGATGAAAATATGATTCTAGATTTTGTGATTTTTGCAGTACCTGTTGCTGTACTGTGCGCCAGAGCATATTATGTTCTTTTTAACCTTTCATACTATGATGGGGATATTATGAAAATGATCAACATTAGACAAGGCGGGCTTGCCATTCACGGAACTGTAATAGGTGGAGTGATAACCGCTATTGTTTATACGAGATACAAAAAGATAAAATTCTGGAAATTGGCCGACATATGTGCTCCAGGTCTTATTTTAGGACAAGCCATTGGAAGATGGGGAAATTTCATAAACCAAGAGGCTTACGGAAGACCGACTTCCCTGCCATGGGCTATCCATATTAATGGAATCGGTGTACATCCCACATTTCTCTATGAATCCTTGTGGAACTTGATAATTTTTATATTTTTGATGGCAATAAGGAAAAAGAAAAAATTTGATGGACAGATGTTTACATTGTATATGATGCTGTATTCTTTTGGCAGATTTTTCATAGAAGGGCTTCGAACGGATAGCTTGATGCTTGGCGAATTTCGTGTAGCACAGCTTTTAAGTCTTGCTTTGATTTTTACTGGAGCAGGCATTTACTATTCTAAAAGCAAAAAACATCATCGGATTTAATTACTAAGACAATTTAATTTTCTCTGTTTTATAGAGTTTTAAGACTTCTTTTTAAGGAGTCTTTTTTTTATAAAAAAAAATAAAAATAATTTAAAAAAAAAGAAGGTATACGGTTTGGGGCATAGAATTAATAGAATAAGGTTCAAAGTGGTATGAAGTGGGGTAAAATCCCACAAAATGGGGTGGAAATATGTTTATTGGAGAATTCCAACATACGATGGATAAAAAGGGACGGGTAAACATACCGTCTAAATTTAGAGAATCCCTTGGAGAAACTTTTTACATAACAAAGGGGTTGGATTCTTGTTTGTTCATTTTTCCACAAAATGAATTTTCGAATTTTGAAGAAAAATTAAAAGAACTGCCTTTGGCCAGTAAAGATGCAAGAATCTTTACGAGAATGTTTTTTGCGGGAGCCGCTGAATGCCAATTTGACAAGCAGGGAAGAATAATCATACCTCCTGTGTTGAGACAATATGGAGATTTAGACAAGGATGTTGTCATTATAGGAGTATCCACCAGAATAGAAGTCTGGGACAAGGAACAATGGGATGCATACAATGCCGCTGAAAATGTCGATTATGACGATATAGCAGAAAGAATGGCCTTGTTAGGGATTTAAAGGAGGTATGCGGAATGGTTTTCTCACATGAATCAGTACTCTTGAAAGAGTCGATTGACGGATTGAATATTATACAAGGCGGGATTTATGTTGATGGGACAAGCGGAGGAGGAGGTCATTCAATCGAAATTGCAAAGAGATTGGATGAAACGGGCCGGCTCATTTGTATTGACCAAGATAAAGAGGCTTTGTTGCATGCAGAAAATCGATTGAGTTCTTACGAAGGGAAAATAACATTTATTCATGACAATTTTTCAAACTTGAAAAATATTCTTGAAAGAATTGGCATAAATAAAATTAACGGATTGATACTTGATTTAGGAGTTTCTTCCTACCAGCTTGACAACAAAGACAGAGGATTTTCATACATGCAGAATGCTCCGCTTGACATGCGAATGGATTCATCGGGCGACCTTACGGCACATGAAGTAGTAAATACATACGATAAGGAAGATCTTAAGAGAATAATAAAAGATTATGGAGAAGAAAACTGGGCTGCAAGAATCGCCGAATTCATTGAGAATGAAAGAAAAATCAAGGATATTGAAACGACTGGGGAATTGGTTGAAATTATAAAAAAAGCCATTCCGTCTAAGGCGAGAAAAGATGGACCCCATCCTGCAAAAAGGACCTTTCAGGCAATAAGAATTGAAGTCAACAATGAGTTGGGGATAATAGAAAAAACAATTATAGATTCTGTCGCATGCATGGAGAAAAAAGGAAGAATTTGCATAATAACATTTCATTCTTTAGAAGACAGGATAGTAAAAAATACTTATAAATATCTTCAGAAAGACTGCATATGTCCTCCGGAATTGCCGGTATGCAAATGCGATAAGAGGCAGGAAGTAAAAATAGTGACAAGAAAACCTATTGTTCCTTCGGAACTTGAGGTTGAAAATAATCCCAGATCAAGAAGCGCAAAGCTGAGAATTGCCGAACGCATATAATAATAAGGAGGGACCTTTTATGACATCACTTGCATACAAAAAATATAGCGAATACGATTTTACTGATATAAAAATTGAAGAATCCGGAAGAAAAATAGTAAAGAAAAAATCTTTTGCAGCACCGAAGCTATTCATCGTTATTGCTCTTATTGGGGGCCTCTTTATAAGCATATTGTTCGGATATGCTGCAATAAGTGAAGTAAAATACCAGGTATATGAACATAAGCAGGCGATGGACGATTTGCAGATGAAAATCGAAAAATGTAATATCGAGTTGGAAGCAATGAATAAAACGAGTATAATTGAAGATAAAGCAATAAACGAATTAGGAATGAAAGTTCCTAATAGGCAGCAGCTGGTTTATTTGAATGCGAATGAAGGCGTAAACGAGATTACCCGTGTTTCTATAGCTCTACCGATTGAACAATCAGATAGCGGGTTTTTCAGAAATATTTACTCTTCCATATTGAGTCTGGGATTTATATGGGATTGATTTGAAGGAGGCATCGAATGGCACTGTCTAAAAGTTCAAAACAAAGATTGAATCTGACACTTATAATTGTTATGGCTATTTTTATCCTTTTGGCTGTCAGACTTATAAAAGTACAAATAATAGACGGTGAAAAATATAGTGATATGGCGGTAATACAACAGACAAAGGACATACCTATACCGGCGCAAAGAGGGGAAATACTGGATCGAAACTTGAAAAAACTGGCTATAAACATGACCTTGTACAATGTTTGGGGAGATACAAATAGAATCACAAGTCCTGAAACTTCCTCAAAATTAATTGCGGATATTCTTGATTTGGATTCAAAAGCCATGCTTGACAAAATCAGTGCAGGCAAAGGTTTGATAAGCATAGGAAAATGGATTGACAAGGATAAAATTGAAGAAATCGATTCTTTAAATCTGGAAGGTGTATGGTTTACTGAGGTCGAGAGACGATATTACCCCCTGGACGCATTGGGGGCTTTTGTAATTGGGCATACGACAGCCGACAACAGAGGATTGGCAGGTGTGGAGTTGGAGTTAAACCGTTATCTTACGGGTTTAAGTGGACGATGGATTAGGAATACGGATGTTTTGGGCCGCCAGTTGCCTTTTGGAACAGACAAGTACTATGGCGCTCAGGACGGACTAAATGTAATACTGACAATTGATGAAGTTTTACAGTATTATATGGAACAAGTAATCGAAAAGGGAAGAGAAGAACTTGGCGCAAAAAAAATAATGGCGCTTATGATGGATCCCAAAACGGGAGATATTTTGGCAATGGCTTCATATCCGGATTATAATCCAAATGATCCTAGAATTCCGGTTGATCAAAGCCAATTGGATGAATATATAAACTTGGAAGAAAATGAAAAACAGACATATTGGAATCAATTGTGGAGAAATCCAATCGTTAGTGATACGTATGAGCCTGGATCAACTTTTAAACTGATAACATCTGCTATGTCTTTGGAGGAAAATATTGTAAGACCAGACACGAAGTTTTATGCAAATGGCTATATAAATGTTGCCGGTACAATCATTAAATGTTGGCGCTATTATAGACCTCATGGAGAAGAGACTCTTACCCAGGGACTTGAAAATTCATGCAATCCTGTATTTGTTGAGCTTGGATTAAAACTTGGGAAAGAAAAGTTTTATAAGTACCTTGAGGCCTTTGGATTCATGGAAAAGACGGGTATTGAACTGCCGGGAGAGTCTAGTGGATTGACACTTCCTCTTGAAAAGGTCGGACCTGTTGAACTTGCGACTATGTCCTTTGGACAAGGCTTGTCGATTACGCCTATTCAGTTGATTACTGCTGTTTCAGCCATTGCGAATGATGGAAGACTTATGGAGCCAAGGTTGATTTCTGGTTTGGCGGACAATAGTGGACATGTTGTAGAAACCTTTGAACCTGTTTTCAAAAGACAGGTTATCTCGCAAAGCACTTCGATGGAAATGCTTTTAATGATGGAAAGTGTTGTATTCAACGGTTCTGGAAAAGAGGCTTACATTCCGGGGTATAGAGTAGGAGGTAAAACCGGAACAGCCCAGAAAATAGTAAATGGAGTATATGATGATGACAAAGTTATTGCCTCATTTATTGGCGTTGCACCTGTTGATGATCCTAAACTCGCTATATTGTTAGTGATTGATGAACCAGAAAAAAGCCATTTTGGAAGCCTGACAGCAACACCGCTTGCTAAGGAAATAATAGAAAAAAGTTTGATACACATGTCAGTTGAACCGCGATATACAGAAGATGAGCTTGAAATAATAAAGAAAGAATCTGTAGTTGTTCCGGATGTAAATGGAATGGTAGCGCGTGATGCTATAGAAACGATAACTAAAGCCGGATTGAAATATAAGATAGAGCCTGAAATAGAAACGTTAGATGAAGCGCATACAGTTTTGGAGCAATACCCTTATGCTGGATATGAAGCACAAAAGGGATATAGTGTTATCATATATGTGGAGTGAAAAATAATCGAATATGATATAATGCTTTAGAAAGGCAATTTGAATATGCAAATTGCCTTTTTAAAATATTTATAGAATGAAGGGGTATCCTAATGAGACTTGGCGACCTAGTTAAACCGGGAGAATATATTTCTTGCAAAGGTGGAAAAGAATTTAATTCTATTATTAATAGTATCGCTTATGATTCGAGAAATGTTAAAAATGGAGATTGTTTTATAGCTATAAAGGGTTATGAAAGCGATGGTCATGATTTTATTCCAAAGGCTTTCATAAACGGAGCGAGTGTTTTTATTATTGATCAATCGTCTTGGTTTAAATGGATTATCAAAGAGTATCCGCATATAGCAGTTTTGCTCGTAGATGATTCAAGAAGCATGCTTTCTATAATGGCTGACCGTTATTTTGCCAGCCCATCAAAGTGCATGACGGTCATAGGCGTAACCGGAACCAATGGAAAAACTTCTGTTACAACATATATATATAACGCCCTAAGAAGCTTGGGGTTTTCATCAGGTCTTATAGGAACAATAGAAATGCGCATTGATGATGAAGTTTTACCCGCAACAAGAACAACTCCGGAATCATTTGAGCTACAAAAAATATTTAAGGATATGCGGAGTAAAGGCACAAGATATGTTGTCATGGAAGTATCTTCGCATGCATTAAAACTTAAGCGTGTGCAAGATGTTGACTTCGATATTGCTGTTTTTACAAATTTGACTCAAGATCATCTCGATTTTCATAAAACAATGGACGATTATGCCAATACTAAATACATGCTAATGAAAAAGCAGAAAAAGGCAGCAATTATAAACACGGACGACTCATATGGCAAAGCATTTACAGCTTCGCTTCGCAAAGATGGCAAGAGGGTCGTCACATATGGAATGAGCGAAGCATCAGACATAATGACTAAGAGCAAAGAACCTAGCGGTGAAATAACAATCAAGGAATACGGAAATGAAAAGGAAATAAAGTTTGAATCATCAAGTCGATTTGAAACATATAATAAAATGGCGGCATATGCAGCATTGAGGGAAATGGGTTTTGATTCCATCAAAATCCAGGATGCTTTTTTTAATTTAAAAGGGGCCAGAGGACGATTTGAGAAGGTTCCGGGATCACTGGAAAAAGAAATTGAAGTCATTGTGGATTATGCCCATACGCCTGATGCTCTATCTAATGTCATTGAAGCCATCAACGAATACAAAAGCGGACGGCTCATTATAGTTTTTGGGTGTGGCGGTGAAAGGGATACTTTAAAAAGACCAATAATGGGAAGGATTGCGTATGAAGGTTCTGAACACGTAATTTTAACTGACGATAATCCGAGGCGAGAAGACCCAGAAGCTATAATCAAACAAATTGAATCCGGTATATTAGATGGCAATTACGAAGTTATAAGAAATAGGAAAGAAGCAATAAAAAAAGCCATAATGATGGCAGAGCCCTCAGATGTTGTTTTGATAGCCGGAAAAGGTCATGAGAAGCTTCAGGTAATAGGTGAAGAAAGCCTTGAACACGATGATTTTGATATTGCCCGCAGAATGATGGAGGAGTTAACATGAAAAATATTACAGTAAAGCAATTGGCCGGTATGCTTGGAGTCATATTTGATGGGCGAGAGTATTCGGAAAAAAGTTTAAACAATTTGATTATCGATTCGAGGAAGATAAAACCCGGAGATGCGTTCATAGCACTTAAAGGACCGTCCTTCGATGGGCATGATTTTATTTCCGATGCTATAGAAAAAGGTGCTATAGTTGTTCTAGCTGAGCGGAATATGGATGTTAAGGCAGAGCTGATAATAGTAGAAGATACTAAAAAGGCTATTAGTGTGATAGCAAGAGAGATATTGAAGAGGGCAAATCCGCTGGTTGTAGCTGTTACTGGCAGTAGTGGAAAAACGACGACAAAAGAAATGATTTATTGCGCATTGAAGGAAAAATACAATGTTCATAAAACTCATGGTAATTTAAACAACGATATTGGATTGCCGCTAACTCTGTTTGAGCTTGAAAACGAACATGAGATTGTAGTCTTGGAAATGGGCATGAATGCTGAAGGTGAAATAAGGCGGCTTGCAAACATTGCCAAGCCTGATATTGCAGTTATTACGAATATTGGTGAATCACATATAGGGAGACTGGGGTCTAAAGAAAATATCTTTGCAGCAAAGATGGAAATTTGTGAAAATATGGATAAAGATAGTGTGTTGATTGCCAACGGCGACGATGTTTTTCTAAAAGCCTTAAGGGGAAAAAACGCAAAATATCGAAAAGTATTTACTTCAATAAGCAAGACGGAAGAATGCGATGTTTATGCAAAAGATATAGATTATCGAGAAAAAGGATCAAAATTCATTTTAGTGCATGAGGAAAATGAATATTCTTGTGTATTGAATGTTCAAGGAAAGCATAATGTGTCAAACGCATTATTGGCTTTTGCTGTCGCGGTGCAGGCAGGCGTTGAACCCGAACGGGCAGTGCAGGGAATAGAAAAGTATGAAGTCAATGATTTGCGAGGAGCAATAATAGAGCTCGGAGGAATGATATTGGTGAACGATACCTATAATGCCAATCCTTCATCTATGAGTGCTTCGCTGGAATCATTTTCAACATTTAAGGGAAGGAAAATAGCGGTTCTTGGAGATATGCTCGAATTAGGAAGCTATGCGAAAAAGATGCATATGGAAGTGGGAATGAAAGTGGTCGATGAGGGAATCGATATACTAATGGTGACCGGTAGCTATGCTGGTGACTATGAAAAAGGCGCCTTGATGAATGGACTTAAAAGAAACCGTGTTCATGTTTTTGAAAATAATGATTTATTGGTTGATGGGCTGAAGGAAACAATGAGGCCTGGGGATGCAATATTGTTCAAGGGTTCTCACAGCACAAGGATGAACGAAGTCTACAAGGAGATATTAAGATATGCATAGTTTTTTTGTTCAATTTATAATAACGCTATCGGTCACTATGATTGCAGGGCAAATAATGATTCCCTACTTAAGAAAATTGAAAGTAGGACAATCTATAAGGGAGGATGGTCCCGCTTCGCATCTTATTAAAAGTGGAACCCCTACCATTGGGGGCCTGATATTCATTTGTCCAGTGATATTGGCCTATTTCGTTTTGGGTGATAAGGAAAATGTTGGGCTGCAGATACTTATCTCAGGTTTTCTATTATTTGCGCTGATAGGATTTATAGACGACTACTTAAAGGTTGTAAAAAAAAGAAATCTCGGTTTAAGAGCTTATCAGAAGCTTGCAATGCAATCACTTCTTGCTGCTTTGATATTGTTTTTGCTCTACAAAAGCGGCTTGACAGACAATAGGCTGTTGGTGCATTCGTTGGGGGCATCTATAGACATGGGATGGCTTAAGGTACCGTTTTTGATGGTGTTTATCTTGGCAACAGTCAATAGCGTCAACCTAACGGACGGTTTGGATGGGTTGGCTACAAGCGTTACAATTACCGTTTCCTTGCTGTTTCTTTACTATGGAGCGCATATTGGGATGGATGGGTTTACGCAGGTAATAGTATTTTTCATTGCGTCTCTTCTTGCTTTCTTATTTTTCAATAGAAAACCTGCTAAAGTTTTTATGGGAGATACGGGATCATTGGCGCTTGGAGCCTATGTTGCCATTACTGCCATACAACTAAGGATAGAATTGATGCTGCTTATTTACGGATTCATATATTTTATGGAATCATTGTCAGTCATTATACAGGTAATAAGTTTTAAAACAAGAAAAAAGAGGGTTTTTCTTATGAGTCCTATCCACCACCATTTTGAGCTGTCAGGATGGTCGGAAAGAAAGGTTGTTTTTGTATTTACTGCCATAACAGTGGGGGCAGTGCTGATATCCGGATGGATTCTAAGCAAAGGAGCAATAATATGAATCTTAAAAACAAACGTGTCATGGTGATTGGGATGGCGCTTTCCGGTTTAGAGGCGGGAAAATATCTTTCGCATCATGGAGCGATAGTTACCATATTCGATTCAAAAGAAGAAAGTGAGTTAAAGGAAGCCCTTGATTATCTTGATAATATTGATATTAAAGTTGAGACTGGCTTGAATCCTGAATCTGCAGAAGGCTTTGATTTGATTGTGTTAAGCCCCGGAGTACCAACGAATCTGTCTTTCATAAAAAAGGCTGTGGCCAATGGAGTTGAAGTAATTGGAGAATTGGAATTGGCAGGAGCTGTTTCAAAGGGTAGGGTAATTGCGATAACTGGAACAAACGGAAAGACTACGACAACGGCTTTGACTGGAGAAATTTTTAAAAAAGCCGGCAAGGATGTTCGTGTTGTGGGAAATATAGGGATACCGGCTATAAGCGTATCTGAATTGACCAACAAAGAAAGCTATTTAATAACAGAAGTCAGCAGCTTTCAGCTTGAATCTATAAAGAACTATAAGCCTGTGACTGCAGCTATATTGAATATTACGCCAGACCATTTGAATCGCCACGGAAGCATGGATTCATACATAGATGCCAAGAAGCGTATTTTTATGAATATGAATGATGGGCAAATTGTACTTAATTACGACAATGATATCACCAGAAGAATTGGAGAGAATATTAAAGCCAAAGGATTGGAAATCATCTTTTTTTCTACATCAAAGGAATTGGAAAATGGTGTTTATGTTTCAAATGGTGAGATATGCATAAATCGTTTTAAATCAAAAAAAATTGTATGCAGGACAGACGAGATATTCATACCTGGAAGGCATAATTTAGAAAATGCACTGGCGGCGGCGGCGATAGCAGATTGCCATGGCATAGCTGTGAAAACCATTAGGGAAAGTCTTATTACTTTCGAGGGAGTTGAGCACCGCATAGAGTTTGTTGATGAGATAAGAGGAGTCAAGTATTATAATGATTCAAAGGGAACAAATCCAGATGCGTCCATAAAGGCTATTGAAGCATTCGATGGACCCATCGTTTTAATTGCTGGAGGAATGGATAAGGGCAGCGATTTTTCTATGTTAATTGAATCATTTAATATGAAAGTTAAAGAAATGATAGTATTGGGGGAAACGAAGGAAAAAATAATTGCAGCTGCTGAAAAAAAAGGATTCCATGATATATTTAGAGTCGAGGATATGAAGTCGGCTGTAATAAGGGCCAGTGCGATTGCGAAAAAAGGCGATTGCGTTTTGCTTTCTCCTGCGTGTGCAAGTTGGGATATGTATAAAAGCTATGAATACAGGGGAAAGGATTTTAAGGATAGAGTGAAAGAATTGAGGGATTAATATATGAAATCAAAAAATACAATTGATGTGTATATGTTGAGCTTGATTTTAGTATTGGTAAGCATCGGGGTAATAATGGTATTTAGTTCGAGTTATTACTATGCATTGGACAAAATGGGAAATATATACTATTTTTTGATAAAAGATGTAGTATGGGTGTTCCTTGGAATAGCTATAATGCTTGTGTTTGTTGCGATTGATTATCATGTTATTGAGAAAATTTCACCTCTTGCATATTTAATCGGATTGGGTTTGCTTATATTAGTTCTCACATCATTTGGAATTGAGATAAATAATGCAAGAAGATGGCTTGAAATAGCGGGTTTTCGCTTTCAGCCTTCGGAGGTTGCCAAGCTTTGTTTGATTGTTTTCTTGGCATATAGTTTGTCAAAAAACAACAATAAAATCAAAAAGCTTATTAAGGGAAATGTGCCGTATCTGGCAATGGCAGCACTTTATTCAGCTCTTATAATTAAACAGCCTAATATGTCTACCTCGGTTATAATGATTTTAATTGCTTTTGCAATGCTTTTTGTTGCCGGCATGTTGTGGAGATATTTGATTGGTATTGGGAGTATTGGTATTGCGGTGGGGTATTACTTTATACAAAGCAGCTCCTATAGACATGCGAGGTTTTTGAGTTTTTTAGATCCTTTCGCAGATGCCGCCGATAGTGGATACCAGGTTATTCAATCGCTTTATGCCCTAGGATCCGGAGGCTTGTTTGGTGTTGGGCTTGGGCAGGGCATGCAAAACAAGCTATACATACCTGAACCGCAGAATGATTTTATTTTTGCGACTATAGGTGAAGAGTTGGGTTTAATAGGTTGCCTGATAGTAATGGGTCTTTATATGATATTGATATGGAAGGGTGTAAAAATTGCGCAAAACGCACCGGATCTTTTCGGGACGCTTCTGGCCACAGGCATTGTGTCAATGATAGCTTTTCAAGTTATGATTAATATTGCAGTGGCGACATCATCAATTCCTGTTACAGGCATTCCACTTCCATTCATAAGCTATGGTGGGAGTTCAATGATTATTCTTATGACTGAAATGGGTATACTAATGAATATTTCCAAACAAGGAATGAGGGTTGAAAAATGAAGATAATTATTACAGGAGGAGGAACTGGAGGCCATGTGTATCCGGCTCTTTCGATTGCCGACGAAATAAAAAAAAGGAAGCCAAATGCGGAAATAATTTTTGTTGGGACCGAAAAAGGTCTTGAAAGCAGGGTTGTTCCAGAGGCTGGTTATAAACTGGAAATAATAGAAGCGGCTGGATTGAACAGAAAAAGTATTTTGAAAAACGCAAAGGTTATATCAACTTTTTTCAAGGGATTTGGTCAATGCAAGGCTATACTTAAGACATTCAAACCTGAACTTGTCATAGGAACAGGCGGGTATGTATCGGGGCCAATGGTGTTTCTGGCTTCGATGAAGGGTATTAAAACTTGTATACATGAACAGAATGCATATCCTGGAGTAACAAATAAATTGCTTGGACTTACGGTTTCGGAAATAATGACAGGGTTTGAAGCCTCCGATAAATTTTTTGCAAGAAAAAAAAGAGTGCATTATACGGGAAATCCCGTCCGTAAAGAATTTTACAATGTAAATAAAGTTGAAGCGAGGGGAAAGCTGGGTATTCCGCAAGAGCAGTTTCGAGTGCTTAGTATGGGAGGAAGTGGCGGAGCCTGCTTTTTGAATGATATGATTAAGGAAAGTATGAATATTTTAAAAGGCCAAAATATTTATTTTACGCATATAACCGGTAAGCGCTATTATGAAGAATTCATAATAGATTTTGCTGGAGATGATAATATGGAAATATATCCATATATTACAGATATGGCTGTTCATATGGCTGCAGCTGATATCGTTATTTCAAGAGCAGGAGCTATAACAGTAGCAGAAATACTTAAACTTGGCAAACCGTCATTATTGATTCCTTCACCAAACGTTACAGGCAATCACCAGTTTCATAATGCATATGCTTTAAAGGAATCCGGTTGCGCAGTGCTGTTAGAAGAAAAAGATCTTACTGGGGAAAATTTGGCACAAATAATATTGCAACTTTATGAAGAACGAGATAGAATCAAGAGCATGGAAAAATGCGCTGGTTTTTACAAGAAAAGCGATGCGATTAAATCAATAGTGGACAGGATGATGTAACAGTGAAGCGCAAAAATATCTTTAAGATAGTAATTGCAATTTCCATTTTTATTGCCATGATGTATATAATAGTTTTCATGACGAATATATTTATCATAGAGAACTGTAGTATTATGCCCAAAATAGCGAACATTGACGAAGAGGCCTTGTCAGAATCGATATTGGGGAAAAACATTTTTGTTTTAAATGCAAAAGAGGTTAAGATGATGCTCGAAGAAAGACCGGAGGTAAAGTCAGTAACATTAAGACGCCATTTTCCCGATTCAATAGAGATAGATATGGTTTTGAGAGAAAAAATCATTCAAATAGAATATATGAATGGAACTATAGGGATAGCATCAGACGGCTATGTGATGGATTATGATCCAATGATAGAAGAAGGTTTGAACGGGGACTACCTTAGGGTAAAGGGTTTTGAATTCGAAAGATTCGAAAAAAATTCGGTAATAGTGACCGATCAATACGATCTTCTTGAAAATATTATAATGCTTGCGAAATTTCTTAAGAATGAAATTGAAGAAAAAACCGATTTTGTATTTATTGAGGATAATCATTTGATGCTGCAGATACAAAAGGATTTTTTGGTGGATTTCGGTCTGCTTGATGATCCCATAGAAAACAAATTGGGAAAAATGAAATTAATTTTGCAAGATTTAAACAGCAAGAATATCAATAGAGGTATAATCAACTTGAGGTATGAAAAAAACCCGGTTTATTATCCGATTCATTAGGAGTGGTTGTATGAAAAGATTTGACGTAAAAACAACAATAACAATAGGCTTGATAAGCGTTGTGCTTGGTATGGTTTTTTCAATTCAATACAAAGCGGTAAACAGCAATTATCTGGAGGGTCTTTTCCCGAGCCAAAGGGCTATACAGCTTGATAATGAATTGAGTAATACAATAGCTGAAAAAGAAACCTTGCAAGAACAGCTTGAATACTATGAGGCTGAACTGAGAACCATAAAAGAGTCTGAATCAAAAGAAAGCGTTGTAATAAAGAGCCTGAATGACGATATACTTAAGTTTAGGGTTGTCGCCGGACTTGAAGATGTAGAGGGCGAAGGGATACAGGTTATAATTGAAGATCCGCTTGAAAATATCGAGTACTCTGGAGAGAACGGAAGTGTAATTATGTACAATTACGATTTGATTCTCTCTATGCTTAATATACTAAATGCTGCAGGAGCAGAAGCTGTGTCGGTTAACAACCAAAGAATAATAGCAATGACTGAAATACATCTTGCAGGAAACAATTTGAATATAAACAATGTGCCTACAGCTCCGCCCTTTGCTATAAAGGCAATTGGAAATTCCGACACGCTTGAGGCTTCCTTGAATATAAGATATGGAATTGTGTGGGAAATGCGCGAAAATTATAAACTGCAAGTGGGCATAAAGAAATTTGAAAACATAATGATTGAAAAATATAAGGATGTAATCAAATTTAGATATGCCAAGCCGGTGGAGTGATATGAAACGGGGGCTTATGAAAATGAGCAACAAAGTTTATATCTTTATGATGGCAGGAATAGTAGGTTTGTTTATGGCTCTTTTGCTTAATAATGCATCAAGCGAGTATAAGATAATACCTTTCAAGCTAATAAACGATTACAAAAGAGTGATTGAAATAGAGCAATTGGAGATAAAATCCTTAGGGAACCTTTTAGAAGAAACAAAAATGAAAATTGAGAACATCAAGGATGAGCAGGCCAAAGGAAATGTTCAACCATTGCTGGAGCAAGAAGTAGATGAATATAAGGCGATTGCAGGATTTCTGGGTCTTGAGGGGCCAGGCGTGCTTGTACTGATTAGTGACGGAGAAAGGGAATTGCTTGACGGAGAGGATGCAAACAATTTGCTTGTCCATGACATAGATGTACTTAATATAGTAAATGATTTAAAAATTGCAGGAGCGGAAGCAATTTCGCTTAACGGACAAAGAATAATTTCTGTAAGTGAAATCAATTGCGCTGGTCCAACAATAAAAATTAACGACCAGGTTTATTCGCAGCCCTATATTATTAAGGCGATTGGCAATTCCGATTATCTTCAGGCTGCAATCAAGGCACCAGGGACCTATGGGAATCTATTAAAGCAGGTAGGTCTTTTCGTAGAGGCAAATACTAGTGTAAGTTTAAGTATACCGGCGTATGAAGAGCCGTTGGATTACAATTATTTGAAAAGAGTTGAAAGGAATGATAAGCCATGATTGTTGCTTTGATTGGAATAATAGTTGGATTAGGAATTGGTTTTTATTTGCCTATAACATTTCCGGCTCAATATTCACTGTATCTTTCGATTTCCATAATTGCTGCTTTTGATTCGGTATTTGGAGCTGTTAGGGCAAATCTGGAAAATAAATTTGATACGCTTATTTTTACAACAGGTTTTTTTGGAAATGCTTTTCTTGCAGGCATGCTGGCCTACATAGGGGATCAATTGGGTGTTCCTCTGTATTATGCGGCAATTGTAGCTTTTGGTGTTAGGCTGTTTGAAAATTTTGCCTTCATCAGGAGGTACTTCATAGCAAAATTAAGAGAATGAGAGCTAAATGAAGTGTTTTGTGTTACAATTGATAATAATATCCATAGATTTTAAAGTAATAAATAGTCGATAAGGGGGGTACTATATGTTGGAATTTGATACCGATATAGAGCGATTTGCACAAATAAAAGTTGTTGGAGTTGGTGGTGGCGGAAACAATGCTGTTAATAGAATGATCGATGCAAACTTAAAAGGCGTGCAATTTATTGCGATAAATACAGATAAACAATCGCTTTTTTCTTCAAAAGCGGAAGTTAAAATACAGATAGGAGAAAAAATTACTCAAGGCCTTGGAGCCGGAGCAGACCCTGAGATTGGAAAAAAATCTGCCGAAGAAAGCCGTGATGAAATAGCGCAGGCATTAAATGGTTCGGATATGGTGTTTGTAACTGCAGGGATGGGTGGCGGAACAGGTACTGGAGCAGCGCCGATTGTTGCTGAAATTGCCAAGGAAATGGGAATCTTGACGGTTGGAGTTGTTACTAAGCCTTTCGGATTTGAAGGTAAAGTAAGAAGGCGGCATGCTGAAGTTGGAATCGAAAGATTGGGTGAAACAGTAGATACTCTAGTTACAATACCAAATGATCGCTTGCTTCAGGTTGTAGGTAAGAAAGCGTCAATAATGCAGGCTTTTCAAGTGGCGGATGATGTATTGAGGCAAGGTGTTCAAGGTATTTCCGATTTGATATCTATACCTGGACTGGTAAACCTTGATTTTGCCGATGTTAAAACAATAATGCATGAAAAAGGATTGGCACACATGGGTATCGGAAAGGCAAGCGGAGAAGATCGGGCGAAGGAAGCAGCGAGAATGGCTATTCAAAGTCCTTTGCTGGAAACGACTATAAATGGTTCAAAAGGAGTATTGCTTAATATAACCGGTGGCATTGATTTAGGTTTGTTCGAGATAAACGAAGCAGCCGAATTGGTTTCAGAAGCGGCTGATCCTGATGCAAATATAATCTTCGGGGCTGTAATAGACGATGATATGAAAGATGAGATTAGAATAACGGTCATTGCTACAGGATTCGAAAGATATATAGGGCTTGCTACTGATGCATTAAAAAAAGAAGAATCCCAAGAAGAAGTGGAAGTGAAATCTGCGGCATTGGAAGAAAAAGATGCTTTGGATGAAGAATGCGACGATGATATTGAGGGAAGCCAGATTGAAATCGTAGAAGATGGTTTTCCAAAATCTAACAATGATGGATTTGAGGTGTTGGATATCCCGACATTTTTGCGATCAAAAAGAAATGCATTGTAGTTCTTTATAGTTGAAAGGAGGTAATTCATGAATTGTCCATTTTGCAGCAATAGCGAAACGAAAGTGATTGATTCTAGACCGACAGACGAAGGAAATTCAATTAGGAGAAGGCGTGAATGCCTCGAATGCAAAAGAAGGTTCACTACCTATGAAAAAATTGAGGAGATCCCACTTGTAGTTGTCAAGAAAGACATGAGTAGGGAATCTTTCAATCGTGATAAAATAAGGAATGGAATAATAAAGGCTTGCGAAAAAAGACCTGTTTCCCTGCAAACAATTGAACACATTGTTGAGGAATTGGAAAAGGAATTGCAAAGTTGTTTGGAAAAGGAAATAGAATCGGTGCATATCGGAGAATTAGTAATGCAGTATTTGAAGGATACCGATGAAGTTGCCTATGTCCGATTTGCGTCTGTATACAGACAATTCAAGGATATTAATACCTTTATGGATGAATTGAAGAAAATTCTAAACGAAAAGGATGCATAAGAATGGGAAAATGCGATTCGATTAGCTATGGTATGGTTGAGAATGTTAAAGAGGGAAGCATAGGAGAAGAAGCAGGCATTGAAAAGGGAGATAGTCTGATAAGTGTAAACGGTTCTAAAATAACGGATATATTGGACTATATATATTTGACTAATGATGAATATCTTCTTTTGGAAGTAGACAAACCTAACGGAGAATTGTGGGAAATAGAAATAGACAAGGACTATGATGATGATCTTGGATTGGTTTTTCTTTCTCCGACCATTGATCATATAAAGTGTTGCCATAATAAATGTTTGTTCTGTTTTGTGGATCAAATGCCCTTAGGCATGCGATCCTCATTGTATGTAAAGGATGATGATTACAGACTTTCAGCCTTGCATGGAAATTTTGCGACTTTTACGAATCTTGGAGAAAAAGATCTCGAAAGAATAATTAAGTTTCACATATCGCCAATTAATGTTTCGATACATGTTACTGATCCGGAAACGAGGATTCGCATGATGGGAAACAAACATGCCGGTGAGATAATGAATCAAATCAAGCTTCTTGCCGATAATCATATATCCATTAATGGACAAATAGTGCTTTGCCCCGGTCTTAATGACGGAAAGGTGCTTGAGAATACACTCGACGATTTGGAGATTTTTTTACCTGACTTACAGAGCTTAGCTATTGTACCTGTAGGCATAACCAAGTTTAGAGAAAATCTTTACAAACTGGAAAAAGTAGATAAAATAAAGGCCAGGGAAGCAATTGCTATTGTTGAAAAGAAGCGTAAAGAATTCAAAAATCGCCATGGCAAGGCTTTTGTACACCTGTCCGATGAATTCTATATATTGGCGGAGATGGATTTTCCTTCCTATGACGAATATGAGGGTTTTTTGCAGATTGAAAATGGGGTAGGGATGGTAAGGAAGTTTGAAAGCCAGATCAATGAAGCTTTGGAAAAAATCGACGAGGTGTCAATTGAAAGCTTAAAAATAGCAATAGTTACAGGAGAGCTTTCATATGTTTTTATAAAAAGAATTGCAGATATTCTTGAAAAAAAAATAGAAGGTCTTTCCATAGAAGTTGTAATGGTTGAAAATGATTATTTCGGAAAAAGCATTACGGTTTCAGGACTCGTATGTGGAATTGATTTGACAAAAAAACTTGCTGAAATTGAAGAAAAAACAGTGCTGATTCCAGGTGTTATGATAAAGGAAGGGACAAGATTGACCGTTGATGACATGGATATCGATGAAATAGGTAAAAGATTAAAGAAAAAAATAATTCCAGTTGATGTTGACGGATTTATGTTGGTTGATAAGATTGTTAAATTGAAGAATCGGAGCTGATTATATGACAAAACCAATACTAGCTATTGTTGGAAGACCCAATGTTGGGAAATCTACGTTTTTTAATAAAATTGCAGGAAGAAGAGTGTCTATTGTCGAGGATAAGCCTGGAATAACTAGGGATAGAATATATATTGAAGCGGAGTGGCTTAGTCACAAATTCATTATGATCGATACAGGCGGCATTGAAATTGTAGGCGAAAATGTCATAATGGACAATATGAAAAAACAGGCAGAACTGGCTATAGAAACAGCTGATGTGATTTTATTCATGCTTGATGGAAGAGAAGGTCTGACTTCAACGGATGAATATATTGCCGATATGCTAAGAAAAACAAGAAAGCCAGTATTGCTTGTAGTCAACAAGGTAGACAAGATAACATCCATTAATGATACGGTACTTGATGCATATACATTGGGGCTTGGAAATCCTATGGCGATTTCATCTGCAAACGGTTTAAATCTGGGAGACTTGCTAGATGATATTGTGGGACATTTTCCTGAATCGGACCCTTATGCAGAGGAAGATGATGTCATAAAGGTAGCCCTAATAGGAAAACCCAATGTTGGAAAATCATCTATAATAAACAGAATACTGGGTGAAGAGCGGGTAATAGTAAGCCATATATCCGGAACGACAAGAGATGCAATTGATACGCCATTTGAACAAAATGGAAAAAAGTATACGTTAATCGATACAGCTGGAATAAGAAGAAGAGGCAGAATTCATGAAAATGTTGAAAAGTATAGCGTAATAAGGTCCTTGAGTGCAATAGAAAGGGCCGATGTATGTTTTCTTGTTCTTGATGCGGAGGATGGCATATCGGAACAGGATATACGGATTGCCGGATATGCTCATGAAGCTGGACGTGCAATTGTTATCGTGGTGAATAAATGGGACACAATAGAGAAGGGCAACAAGACATATGATGAATTTGTTAAGCTCATCAGAAACGAGATGGCTTATTTGTCATATGCTCCAATTTTATTTATTTCGGCAAAAACAGGGAAAAGAACTGAAAAGCTAATTGAACGCATTGATTTTGTCTATAGCGAATATAGTAAAAGAGTTTCTACTGGTGCGCTGAACGATCTATTGAACGAAGCTGTTTTGCTAAATCAACCTCCTTCGGACAAGGGAAAGCGTCTTAAGATTTATTACATGACACAAGTTTCAGTGAGACCCCCCAAATTCGTGCTCTTTGTCAACAAAAGGGATTTGGCGCATTTTTCCTACGTTAGGTATATTGAAAACAAGGTAAGAGGGGCATATGGATTTGATGGTACGCCAGTAGTATTCGAGGTAAAAGAAAAAATAAAAGAAATTTAAAAAGACTACAAGGAGGTCTTTATGAAAAAGAAAATTGCGATTTTGGGTTCCGGAAGTTGGGGGACGGCGATTGCAATAACTTTAAATGGCAAAGGACATGAGGTTGTTGTATGGGATAGGTGCTTGGAACACATAGAGCAAATAAAAAAAACCAGGGAAAATAAATTTTCCCTGCCAGGCATAAAAATAGACGAAGAAATTATTTTTACCGATAATATAGAAAAATGCTTACAGACTGCTGAAATTGTCATTTTGGCTGTTGCATCCCAGGGTTTAAGAAGCACACTTGAAAGAATTAAACCGGAATGGATGGGAAACAAAATCATTGTTAATGTTTCAAAGGGAATTGAAATAGGGACATTAAAGAGAATGTCAGAGGTAGTTGGCGAGTTTTTTCCAGAAAATCCTTTTGCTGCGCTTAGCGGCCCTTCCCATGCAGAAGAGGTTTCAAGAGGAATGCCGACAACACTGGTGGCTGCGTCTGAAAACTTGGAATTGGCGGAATTGATTCAGGATCTTTTTATAACCGAGAGACTTAGAGTTTATACCAATACAGATGTTTGCGGAGTTGAGATTGGAGCATCGTTAAAAAATGTTATCGCACTTGGAGCGGGTATAAGTGATGGAATGGGATATGGAGACAACGCAAAAGCCGCTTTAATGACTAGAGGCATAGTTGAAATTGCCCGTTTGGGACAAGCTATGAATGCGAATGTCAATACATTCACTGGGCTTACTGGAATAGGAGATTTGATTGTAACATGCACCAGTATGCACAGTCGAAACAGGAGATGCGGCATATTGTTGGGTGAGGGCATGAAAATGGATGATGCTGTAAAGCAAATTGGGATGGTTGTAGAGGGAATATACACAACGAAATCTGCTTTTGAATTGGCTAAAAAATATTCGGTTAATATGCCTATAGTTGATGAACTTTATAGGGTCCTTTACGAAGATCATGATGTAAAAGAATCGGTAAACAATCTTATGACACGATTGAAAAGACATGAGATGGAGTCGACTATGAAAATCAATTGATAATTAACTAACAAACTATATTGAAAGTTGCAGATTTTTATGCCATAATTGTGTTGTAAGAATCTATTGTAGAGAAGGGATGTAAATGAAGGCGCTTGAATATACGTTGGGAATGGCAGTTTTGTTGCTAATTGTTTGTGTTGTGGGATATTTTGCATGTTTGATTGATGAAAAGCGACATGCCTTTCGCAATAAAATAATTATAAAGAGCCAAATACTAACAGATAGCTATTTGAAAAGGCTTGATATGAAATGCTTTAAATTGGGCAAGATGCGGCTTTCGATTGGCGATGAAATAAAACTTAGGATTGTAGAGTCAAACAAGACATACAGAGGAAAAGTTTTGGGTATAAAAAAACATAAAGAAAAACTTTGTCTCTTAACAGATGACGACAACATAATGGAATTTAGAGTTATACATATAAAAAAATTAAAAATCGTATCGAGATATGGTAAAATTATATAAGGCTACTTAGTAGCCTTATACTTGTTTTATAGGGGACTGCCATGAGAAAAATCAAAAGAAGTAACCAAGTATTTGAATATGGCATTTTCCTGATAATAATATTATTCTTCTCCTATAATATATTGGGGTTTTTCAGCAGTTTCGGAAGCGCAGAAGAACCGTATATCGTAGAATACGGAAGTATAGTGCAGGAAAATGAGTATGATTGCCTTATACTGAGAGATGAGATTTTAGTTTTTTCCGAAAAATCAGGAGAGGTAAATTACCAGGTGAACGAAGGCGACAAGGTAAGAAAAGGATATAAGCTCTATGAAATCGGATCGGCAGAGGGTAATGAAAGCAGTGAGGGATATAAGCCCTTCCTTGACGTAAAGACGGTGGGAGAATATATTAGAGTTTCATACGATACGCTTGATGTACAGAAACAGGTGCAAGATATACGGCGTTTATCGGCAAACGGAATGTATGAAGGTATAGCTCTTATAGAACATGCAATTGATGAAAAAATCATGCAAACGGAAAAAAAAGATTTTTCAGAGGAAGCCGTAGAACGCTACAGAGGCACTTATTCGCCGATGTCTGGAATTATTTCCTTCAATCTTGATGGATACGAACAAATCTTGAATAGGGAAAGCGTGCGAATGCTTGATATGGCAAAGGTTCATGGGGAAAACATTGATTCAAAAAGCATAAAGGCAAAACAAACAGATACTGAGGGGCCTCTTCTCAAAATTGTTGATAATTCTGTTTGGTATGTATATGTATATACCGACCTCCGAAATATTGATCGTTTCAAAGAAGGGGCAAGGGTAAAGATTGTTTTTGAAGAAGAGGATGTCGATGCCAGGGTAATTGAAACAAACAGTGAAATAGGAAATTGCTTTGTGATTCTAAGGATAAATGAACAGGCAAGTGCTTTGTTTGGAGCGCGAATGACAAGAATGCATATTATAAATAAAAACATTGTGGGTTTGATAGTGCCGGCTAATTCGCTTGTTTATCAAGAAGATGAAATAGGAGTATTGATAAAAGACCTTAATGGCAAGGCTGTTTTTAAACCGGTAGGAGTCAAGGGAGAGAATAGTGAATGGGCGGTTGTAAGTGATGGTGTATTTTATAGGAAGGATGAAGAGGGGAATGAGGAGTCTGTAGACACAGTTAAAGTTTATGATGAAATCATTGTTGACATTAGCGAATAGGAGGGTGATATGGGGATAGAGAAAAATCTGTATGAAATAGAAAAGAATATTGCCGATGTTTGCCAAAGAAAAAATATCGCGAGATCCGAAATACAACTGCTTGCTGTGACAAAAACTATTGGGGTTGAAAGGATTAGTCAAGCAATAAGCCTTGGAATCTCTGTTCTTGGTGAAAACAAAGTTCAGGAAATAATGGACAAGTATGATAAAATCGACAAGAGCGCCCAGTGGCATATGATTGGACACCTTCAAACAAACAAGGTGAAATATATAATTGACAAGGTGAAAATGATTCATTCAGTTGATAGTATCAAACTTGCGAGAGAAATCAATAAAAGGGCCGAGCAAGCGAGCGTAACTATGGATTGCTTGATTCAAATCAATATTGGTAATGAAGAAAGCAAATACGGAATAGATTACAATGATACCGAATCCTTTCTTTATGAAGCCGGTAGTTTGAAGAACCTTAGAATTTGCGGGTTGATGGCAATTGCTCCGCATTTTGACAACAAGGAAAAAGTTAGACCCTACTTCAAGAAGATGAACGATTTGTTTGAAAAAATGAAAAGAGAAGGGCACAAAGAACAAATGGTCTACCTGTCAATGGGAATGACTCACGATTATCTTACAGCAATTGAAGAAGGCGCAAATATAGTCAGAATAGGCACAGGTATTTTCGGTGAAAGAAATTACTCAAAATAGGAGGAGATAAAATGAGCGTAATCGATAAAATCAAGTTTTTCATGGGGATTGACGACATTGAAGATGATGAAGAGGATGAGATGGAAGAGGATGAAATTTTTTCAGAACAAAAGCTTGAGCAATCAGACAACACGATAAGGGGAAATAAGATTTTGAACATACATACAAACCAGCAGATGCGTGTAATTGTTCATGAACCCAAAGATTTCGAAGAGGTTCCGGGAATAGTGGATAATTTAAAAAACAACAAGCCGGTTGTAATCAATTTGGAAGAGCTTGAGTATGAATTGGCAAAAAAAATATTCGATTTCCTTAACGGAGCAGTATATGCTTTAGAAGGAAAGATACAAAAAATTTCGAAGGGCATTTTTATCATTGCTCCAAAAAATGTAGAGATACAAGGAGACTTTAAAAAAGATACAGAGGAAAAAGGAATTTTCCCTTGGCAAAAGTAGAATACGATGGAGGAACATATGTGGATTATAAAAGAATCGATTTATAAATTTGTAGAAGTAGTGAATTTTCTTATTATTGCAAGGATTATAATGTCTTGGTTTGCGAGGGATTATTCCAACCCGATTTTTAAAATGCTATATAATGTGACAGAGCCGATTCTGGCGCCTTTTAGGAATCTTTTATTCAAGATGGGCATTGGAGGAGGAACCATTGATTTTTCGCCCATTTTTGCAATCCTGACGCTTGACGTGGTAAGCCGCTTGCTTATAAGCATACTCTAAGATGCCAAGTAAAAAAGAAATTGAATCCTTCTTGAATAGGCAAAGCCATCTGCGTCATACTAAAGATGATACTTTCGAGATTTTGAAAGTCCTTTCAGCATACGAATCAATTGCTAGAGGTCGCAGCATTGATATGAGCGGAATCATTGGAAGAGGCCAATACAATCTGATCCAAGAGCTGATTCTTTCATTGGGTGGAAATGATGTGAACATTAGATTTGAGGGAGGATATCCTGATTCCGAAAGAGGAAGGATGGTTTTCTTAGATTCGGCAAAGGCATCGGATGAAGAGTGGGGGCTGATAGTCCTTGAATTGCGAATGAGCGATACTGTGGGGCATAGGGATGTATTGGGAGCCATGCTTTCGCTTGGAGTGCAAAGATCCCTTATTGGCGATATAGGCATAAGAGGGTCAACCGTTTATGTTGTTGTGTCAGAGGATATGGCGGATTTCATAGTGATGAATATAAGCAGGATTGGAAAGGCAAAGGTTGAATCGATTTTTTCGCGATTCTGCGGAGAGGTTGATTTCCCAAAGAGCTTGATAAAAGAAATTGAAATAATTGCGGCATCCATGAGGGTTGATTTGATTTTATCAAAGATATTCCGGCAAAGCAGGAAGGATGTCAAAAATGATATTGAAAAGGGTAAAGTCAAGCTGAATGATTTCATTTTGGACACTGCTAATCATTCTTTGAAGGAATCTGACCTGGTATCGTACAGAAAGCATGGTAAAATTCTAATAGGCAAAATGAAGGGCACGACCAAAAAGGGAAACATAGTTGTTGAAATAAAAAAATATGTATGACAGGGGTGGGGAAATGATTAATCCATTGGAAATACAAGCCGTTGAATTTGGAAAAGCAATGAGAGGTTATCAGACAAGAGAAGTTGATAAATTCATTGATGATGTTTTCAAGGACTATGAAATGATATACAAAGAGAATAAGGACCATAAGGAGCGAATCAGATTGCTCGAAGAGCAGTTGGAAACCTACAAGAGCATGGAAAAAACATTGAATGACACATTGATATTGGCTAGCGAAACGGCGGAAACTTTAAAGTACAATTCCGTCAAGGAAGCCGAATTCATCAATAGCAAAGCTGAAGAAGAGGCAAAAAGAATAATAGAGAAGGCAAATGGAGAAGTAATGCGTATAAAGGGAGAATTCGACGAGTCTAAGAAGCAGGTTATGATTTTCAACGAAAGATATAAAAACCTTTTAAAGTCGCAGATAGAGTTATTGAACAGGTCAATGGATGACATATCCGGGGGACTTTAATGTTGGATTATCAGGACTAAACAACCCTCCCTATGGTGGGTTGTTTTTAAAAAAGCGGGAGGAAAATTTGAAATGAAGATGGGTATTATTGGAGCCATGGTGGAAGAAATTGAGTGCATCATGGAGGCTATGAAAATTGATGAGAAGGTAAGCTATGCAGGCATGGTTTTTCACATCGGCACTTTGCATAATACAGAGCTTGTACTTGTAATGAGCGGTATAGGGAAAGTCAATGCTGCCCTTTGTACGCAGATACTTATAACAAAATTTCAGGTTGAATCCATAATCAATACAGGGCTGGCGGGTGCACTGGACAAATCCTTAGAGATAGGCGATATTGTTGTATCAAATGAATTGCTTGAGCATGATATGGACGCGTCGGGCTTTGGATATGAATTAGGGGTTATTCCCAGAATGGACAAATCGATTTTTCTTGCCGATTCAAAGCTTATCGAATTAGCTGCGGGAGTGATTAAAGAAAAAAAGAGGGTGCATGTTGGAAGAATCCTTTCAGGCGATGTTTTTGTTGCAGATGCAAAAAAACGGATATATTTAAATGAAACCTTTGGCGGTGTATGTGCGGAAATGGAGGGTGCAGCCATTGCTCATGTTTGTCATGTAAACAAAAAACCTTTTGTAATAATAAGAACAATTTCAGACAATGCGGACAATTCGGCAACAGAAAATTTTAGCGAATTTGTCAAAGATCATTCCCACGAATCGAGCCGAGTTGTTATTGAACTAATAAAAAGAATAGAAATGGTGTAATATGGAAATCATTAGGATGCTTGTTAAGGAGAACGGAGAAGAGTGCAGGTTGGATTCTTATCTCAATGAAAACTTGGAAGAATTTTCGAGAAGCTATATTCAAAAATTGATTTCAGAGGGAAATGTAATACAAAATGGTGAAAAAATACTTAAGAAGAATCATAGGTTAAAGGCTGGGGCCCTATTGGAACTTGCAATTCCTGAGCCCGAGAAATTGCAGGTGGAAGCAGAAGATATACCACTTGATATTGTTTATGAAGATGAATGGCTTCTTGTAATCAACAAGAGTAAAGGAATGGTCGTTCATCCCGCACCGGGAAATTACAATGGAACAATTGTAAATGCATTGTTATATCACTCAGATACATTGTCTTCAATAAACGGTGTAATCAGGCCTGGAATAGTGCATAGGATAGACAAGGACACTACGGGTCTTTTGCTTGTAGCAAAAAATGACATGGTGCATAGAAATCTTGCGAATCAATTGAAGGAGCATGGTATATCTAGAATTTATTATGCCTTAGTTGAAGGAAAGGTAAGTGAAAAATCAGGAACCATCGATGCGCCAATAGGTAGGGATCCGTCAAATCGACTAAAGATGGCTGTTGTAGAAAACGGCAAACCGTCTATTACCCATTTTGAAGTATTGAGAAGATTTAGAGGTGCAACGCTTCTAAAATGCAAACTGGAAACGGGAAGAACACATCAGATAAGGGTACATATGGCGTATATAGGACATCCGATTATTGGAGATAGGTCTTATGGATACAAAAAACAGAAATATGCATTTGAAAGGCAGGCATTGCATGCGAAGAGTCTAACATTCTTCCACCCTGTAGAAAAAAAAGTTGTGACTTTCACATGTCCTATGGCAGAGGATATGAAAGAGCTTATAAAAAAGATGAAGGCGGGGGATTAATCCTGAGCCTTCATCTTTTTTATTTCATTTTCTTTAGGGGTGACATAAATGGACTTATGATGCGTGAATGTCACAAGGCCGGGGGCGGCTCCCTTTAATTTCTTTACATTGCGAATCTCTGTGTAGTCTACGGGAACATTGGACGAAATACGGGCTTTGCTGAAATAGGCTGCTATATTTGCTGCATCAACAAAGTCTTCTTCCTGTAGTGAGCCGTCATTTATAAGTACAACATGGGAACCCGGCATGTTCTTAGCGTGAAACCAAAAATCATCCGATTTTGATTTTTTAAAAGTGACAAGTTCGTTTTGAGTGCTGTTTTTTCCAGCAATAATATTTTTACCATTTCTAGTAATGAAGGACATGTGTGTCTTGTTAAACTTGTCTACGACTTTTCCTTTGGAAGTTTTTTTCTCTTGAATGAAATGTTTGCTCAAATAACCTTCCTTTGAAAGTTCATCGCGTATTGCTCTTATGTTTTCAATCTCATAAGAATTTTCGAGATTTACAAGAACATTTTCCAAATACTCGATTTCGTTTTTTGTGATAAGTATCTGTTTGTGCACCTGTAATTTTGCGTTCTTGTATTTATTGTATTTTTTAAAATACTTTTGCGCGTTTTTTGACGGACTTTGCCTTTTATCAAGAGATATTTCAATGGGCTTATAGTCTTCGTAGAAATTTTCCAATTCAATAGACTCCATTCCTTGCTTTATTCTATGGATGTTGGCAAGCAGTATATCCCCATAAATCTTGTATTTTTCATAATCAAGTGATTGTGTATATTCTTCATGTAGCTTCTGAAGCTTGCTGCTCGAATGAGACAGTTTTGATTTAACGAGTTTGGTTAAATTTGAGGATGTGGATTTAAGGGCCATGCTATTGTTTTTATCAATATAATATCTGTCTATTGCTTGAGACATTGAATCGAAGGTTTCGCGTTCGTACAATTTATTGGGATATACCTCAAGATTACTTGCATGAAAGTCTTTTGGAAAGTTTTTTTCCATAAAAACAGTAGGTTTTACTATACCGCTATCAATTGATTTTCCAAAGGAAGAAATTGTATTCCATAGTTTAGCAGAGTCATCCACATTAAAGATGGACGTATCTGATTGAGGATCAATCCCGGACTGTGAGCAGAACTCCTTTGCCAATATTGGACTAATTCCTTTGAAATTAGAATAAATCATCTTAAAAATTTGTGTGTTATTGGAGAGAATGGCTTTATGAAAATCCTCTAGAGCACACTCTTCAAAATTGATTTTACCTTGATCAGGCGGCAAGGCATATGCAAGCCCGGGAAGGACTTGACGTTGACGGCTTATGGCAGATGGAATCCGTTTGATGCTGTCGATTATTATTCCTTCCGAATTGACAAGAATGATGTTGCTATGTTTTCCCATAAGCTCAACTACAAGGCGTTTGCTTTCGGCAAATTTTAATTCGTCTCGTGTATTGAAATCGAAAAAGAGTATCCTGTCGTTGTCGTGCTGAGCGACTGCGTTCAATATTCCTCCTAGAAGATGCTTTCTGAGTACCATACAGAATAGAGGAGGAAGACTTGGATTTGTTTTATCCATGTCGGTTATTGCTGCATAGGGCAGACTAGAATTAGCTGAAATTAACAGCTTATGGGTTTCACGGCCTTTTTTAAATCTGAGCATTATTTGGGATTTGTTGGGTTGGTATATTTTATCGATTCTGCTTTCACGCAGAATCGTATTCAACTCGCATTTAAGAGAGCGCGTTACGTATCCGTCAAATGGCATAAAATCACCCTTTCATTTTGATATGGTCAAGTATATCATTTTTAACGACGAAAACATATTTGGTAATTTTTTCGCTAAAATTTGCTATAATATAGAAAAGGACATAGGGAGAGTGAAAAGTGAAATTTTCAAAAATGCATGGAACGGGCAACGATTTTATTATTACAGGGATAGACTCTGTGACAAGTGAAAGCTTTGACGCAGCAATACTTTCAAAGATGATTTGCAACCGGCATTTTGGCGTGGGAGCGGATGGGTTCATGTTTTACATGGAATCAGATATTGCCGATATAAAGATGCTATACTATAATTCGGATGGAACGAAAGCGGAAATGTGCGGAAATGGTATAAGATGCTTCGCGAGATATGTATATGAAAAAGGGAAAGTTGAGAATACTGAATTTACAATTGAAACTGATGCAGGTGTATACACAGTTGCCATAGAAGAAAAATGCTTGGTAGAAGTTGAAATGGGGCTTCCGATTTCGGATGCTTGCAGCGTACCGGTTATTGGTGGCCGGAGTGAAAAGTTTTTTAAAGAAGAAATCGAAACACAGTATGGAAAAATAGAAGTTAGCGCTGTGCGAATGGGTGTACCTCATACCGTTGTTTTTGAAGTGCCAAATCAGACCCATGATGTTGAAAAATGGGGAAGCGAAATCGAAAAACTAAAAAAAGTTTTTCCTGAAGGAACAAATGTGAATTTTGTAAAAATACTCTCTGAAAACAAGATTGCAGTTGAAACATGGGAACGCGGTGCAGGCAAGACACTTTCATGTGGAACAGGTGTATGCGCCTCTGCATACCTGGCTCATATCTTTGGATATGTAGGCGGAAAAGTAGATGTTAAGGTTCCGGGAGGAAGTTTGACAATAGGGATCAAGGAGAATTCCTTGTATATGAAAGGCGAAGCCATACTGATTTGTGATGGAGATTTTCATTTGGAGAAATGTGATCTGTGATATAATAAATAGTGGCGTTTATAGCTAATGCCACTTTATTTTTTTGAAAAAGGTGATAAATTTGAATAATACTAAAAATAGAAAAAAAAAGAAGCTTAGTACAAAACAGAAGGTTGGTACAAAACAAAAGAATGTTAAAAAGCATTTGATTTTGCCATTTGTTATGCTTGCTGTCGGAATAATGCTTTTACTAAGCCTGTATACAGATTCTGCAGGTATTTTAGGACAATGGCTAAAGAATGTTTTTGGAGGATTATTTAACGGAAATGCTTCATATATGGCATTCGTATTGATTTTGACAGCGGTTCTGCAGATGCTTGACAAGAACCATGCGTTGAGAAGTATGGGCGTTTTAGTGTGTTTCATTGTTTCAGGATCTGTTTTGCATGGAATTATGGGCAGCATCCCAAGGAGCTTTAACGTGCAAGAAATTGCAAGCTACTATGGCAGCGGCGTTTCAGGCGAGGCATCGGGATTGGTTAATAGAATGATATATTCTATGGCGGTTAAGCTGCTTGGAACATACGGGAGCTTGCTTTTGGTAGCGGTACTAGTACTTATAGGGGCTGCAATCATATTTGACAAATCAATTATGGAAATAGTAAAAGAGCTTGCAAGAGGATTGAAATGGGCTTTTGGAGTGCTGATGAACTGGTTTTTAAAAATATTTACTAAAGAGGAATCTCAAGTCAAAGATCGTAGAAAGAAAAAGGAAATCGGCAATAAGGAAGAAGTAAGGGGAAAAGAGGAAGAAACAGGAAAGCAAACATCAATAAAGGTAATAGATTATGCAAAAGAGTATAGTGAACGAAAAAACTCGGGCGAAAAAGCAAAAAAAGAAGAGAAGTCTGATATACAAGGCGAATCAAAAGCAAAAAATCAAAAGGATGAAATTTCTGAATCGCTAAAAATCAACAGTGAAATAGCAAAATCGGGCATTCAGGAAAACTATATTAAGTACAGATTGCCAAGCTTGGATTTACTTGACCAATCACCTGAAGTTGGGAATGGAATGGACAAGAAGTCGGTTTTAAAAAAAGCCAAAAAACTAGAGCAAATACTTGACGATTTTGGAGTGGATGCGAAAGTAATTCAAGTCAGCAGAGGGCCTACAATCACGAGATATGAGATCCAACCGAAGCCAGGGGTCAAAGTAAGTCGCATTGTTTCTCTGTCCGATGACATAGCACTAAATCTTGCGGCAAGGAACATACGGATTGAAGCGCCTATCCCGGGAAAGGCGGCTGTTGGTATAGAGGTCCCAAATGAGGGCAATTCGCTGGTGTGCCTGAGGGAAATCCTTGAAAGCAGCGTTTTTAATGAGAAGAAAAGTGGATTGAATTTTGCATTGGGGAAAGACATATCGGGAAATCCAATAGTATCGGATCTTACTGAAATGCCGCATTTGCTGATTGCAGGAGCCACGGGATCAGGTAAAAGTGTATGCGTAAACGCCCTGATAACAAGCCTGTTGTTTTCAAAAAGACCGGATGAAGTGAAATTTCTGATGATAGATCCTAAGGTTGTCGAATTAAATCAATATAATGGCATTCCTCATCTAATCATGCCGGTTGTAACAGATCCGCAAAAATCAGCGGCGGCTCTAAACTGGATTGTGCGTGAGATGAATGAAAGGTACAAGATATTTGCTGAAAACAATGTTAGGGATATAAAAAGCTACAATAAAAGTCAGGAAAACGAGAACATGTATCAAATAGTTGTAATAATTGACGAACTTTCGGATCTAATGATGGTTGCACCAAGCCAGGTTGAGGATGCGATATGTAGAATAGCTCAAATGGCGAGGGCGGCTGGTATCCATCTAATTGTTGCAACGCAGCGACCGTCTGTAGATGTAATAACCGGAATAATAAAAGCAAACATTCCGTCGAGAATTGCCTTTGCGGTTTCATCACAGATTGATTCTCGAACGATTCTGGATATGGGGGGAGCGGAAAAACTGCTTGGGAAGGGAGACATGCTTCATTATCCTGTTGGACAGTCCAAACCGAGGAGAATACAAGGAGTATTTGTTTCAGACATTGAAACAAAAAGAGTACTTAACCACATAAAATCGCAAGTTGGCGAGGTTGAATACGAAGAGATACCCACCGAGACTTTTGAAAAAGACAATGTAGACGATACCGATGAACTTTTACCCGAGGTTATTGAAACGGTTGCGGCAATGGAGCAAATATCCATATCAATGTTGCAAAGGAGATATAGGATAGGATATAACCGTGCGGCTCGCATGATAGATGAAATGGAAAAAAGAGGAATAGTAAGTAAAAGTGACGGAAAAAAACCAAGAAACGTATTGATAAATGAGGGAGATTTGGAAAACAATTATGAGTAATATAATTAAAGCGGGTTTTGGAAAGAAAAATAAAAGATTTTTTATAGAAACACTCGGATGCTCGAAAAATCAAGTTGATTCGGAATTTATGGCTGGCAGGTTGATAAAATTTGGATACGAGATGACGAATGATTTCAATAATGCCGATTATATAATAGTTAACACATGCGGTTTCATAGGCGATGCAATGGAAGAATCAATCAACATGATATTGGAGTATGGAACAATCAAAACGAGCGGGCAAACTCTTATTGCAGCAGGATGTCTTTCGGAAAGATTTGCAGAAGAAATTGCAAAAGAAATTCCTGAAATAGATTTAATAATTGGAGTTACAAGATTCCTGGAATTGCCCGAAATTCTGTCCGATTACGAAAAAAACGGACAGAGAATTGTGAGGGTAGGGGATATAGACAGGTATGTTGAATATTGTGAAAAAGAGAGAGTCCTTTTAAATCCGGGCCATTACGCATATGTAAAGATTTCAGAAGGCTGTGACAACAGGTGCACATACTGCACAATACCAGCCTTTAAAGGAAGATATAAGAGCAGACGAATCCAAGATATATTGCTAGAAGCAAAGGACTTGGCCGATAGGGGCGTAAAGGAAATAATTCTTATTGCGCAGGATACGACCAAATATGGAATAGACATATACGGCGAATTCAAGCTTGTTGATTTGCTTGAAGCGCTTGTAGAAATACACGGCATAGAGTGGATAAGAGTATTGTATGCTTATCCGGATGTTTTAGACGAGCAACTTATAGATACAATAGGGAAACATGATAAAATATGCAATTATCTTGATATGCCGATTCAGCATTGCCATGATGATGTACTAAAAAAAATGAACCGCCATACATCAGAAAGCGATATAGAAAGAGTGTTGGCAGTGATTAGGGAGTATGTTCCTGACATGTCAATAAGGACGACCATCATGGTAGGCTTTCCTGGAGAGAGCGCGGATGCATTTGAAAAATTAATTGGATTTGTTGAAAAAAATAAATTCGACAAGCTGGGCGTATTCGAGTATTCGCCGGAAGAAGGGACTCCTGCTGCAAGCATGGATTCTCAAATAGAGATTCAGACAAAGGCCGATAGAAAAGCTCGAATAATGATGCTTCAATGCGATATTTCAAAAGAAGCAAATCAAAAAAAGATAGGGAAAACCTTCAAGACAATGATAGATGAAAAAATTGAAAATGAAGATGTTTACTTAGGAAGAACACAATACGACGCCCCGGAAGTAGACGGCTTGGTCTATGTCAATACAGATAGAGTGCTTGAGCCCGGAGAATTTGTGAATGTAAGGATAACCGATGCGCTGGAATATGATTTGATTGGGGTGATTGACGATGAATCTGCCGAATAAGATAACGGTGACAAGGATTTTAATGGTTCCGGTATTCATATGGGTACTTTTATCAGGTATTGAAAACTCAAGGTTGATTGCAGCATTGATTTTCACAATAGCTTCATTGACAGATTTTCTTGATGGATATTTGGCTAGGAAATATGACTTGGTATCAGATTTTGGAAAGCTTATGGATCCTATGGCGGACAAGATACTTGTAGCATCTGCGTTAATAGCGATGGTACAGCTTGGAAGAATAACCGTGTGGCCGGTAGCAATCATTTTGGCGAGAGAGTTTTTGATAACCTCGTTCAGATCACTGGCAGCATCAAAGGGATCGGTCATAGCAGCCAGCATTTGGGGCAAAATAAAGACAAGCACGCAAATATTGGCAATAATATTATTAATGTCAACCAATAATGCCATTGCCGATCTTGCACTTTGGATATCTGTAGGCTTTACAATAATGTCTGCGGTGGATTACATCGTAAAAAATAGAAAAGTCATATCTTAAAAAAGGGGAGCCTCATGGATGCAGCGATTTTAAATGTGGGAACTGAATTGTTGATGGGAGAAACAGTAAATACAAATGCGACATACTTGTCGGAACAGATGAAGAAATTTGGAGTCAATGTGTATTATCAAATTGTCGTTGGGGATAATCATAAAAGATTGCAGAGCGTACTAAGCATTCTTTCGGAAAAGGTTGATGTAATCATAATGACCGGAGGGCTTGGACCTACGAAGGATGATATGACGAAAGAAGCCGTATCGTCTGTTTTTAAAAGGGAGCTTAAACAAAATCCCGAAGCGGTAAAGCAGATGGAAAATATAATGAAAAGACACGGAAGATCCATTGATGAAATAACAGAAAATAATTACAGGCAGACATTTTTCCCGGAGGGAAGCAAAATTCTCAAGAATGATATGGGTTCGGCTCCGGGATTTATTTTGGAAACCTACGAAGGGAAAAAGGCTGTAATATGCCTACCGGGTCCTCCTTTTGAAATGAAAGCAATGTTCAATGCTCATCTCGATGATTATTTTTCAAAAAAGTCAGAGGTCGGTATCCATTCGAGAGTACTTAGGCTTTCTGGTATAGGAGAGTCTAAGGTAGAAACCGAATTGATGGATTTGATTGAAGCTCAAGAAGATCCAACTATTGCTACATATGCTAAGCCGGGCGATGTAACAATAAGGGTTGCTAGCAAACAGAAAAACATAGAATCTGCGGAAAAAGCGTTAGAACCGACAATAAGAGAGATAAAAAGACGTTTGGGTCAATATATTTATTCTGAAGAAGACAGAGAATTAAATGAAATGATCATAGGTCTTTTGAAAGAAAAAAAATGGAAGGTTTCCACTGTTGAATCCTGTACAGGAGGATTGCTTGCATCAAATTTTATAGATGTGCCGGGAGCTTCCGAGGCTTTTGAAGAGGGGTTTATAACCTATAGCAACGCTTCAAAGCAAAAACGGGTTCGCGTAGATGAAAAAACATTGAATGAATTCGGTGCAGTGAGCACCCAAACTGCTGAAGCAATGGCAAGGGGCCTTTATGAAGAAGGCAAAAGCAATGTATGCATATCTGTAACCGGTGTCGCCGGGCCTGAAGGCGGAACTATTGAAAAACCCGTGGGACTTGTCTATGCTGCTTTTCTTGTAAATGGGGAAATGGAGATTGAAACATATAATGTTCGTGGGGATAGAGAAAGGATAAGAGCCTACACTGTCAGAAACATAATGAAAAAATTATTCCAAATTTTAAAAAAGGTTGATTAATAGGAATATATGGGATATAATCAAAAAAAAGAACAAATGTTCGATAAGAAAGGTGGGTGAATCCAGTTTCGCACTGGAACAATATGGATGAAAAGAAGAAAGCGCTTGACGCAGTATTGACACAAATAGAAAAACAATTTGGCAAGGGTTCAATTATGCGGCTTGGAGATGATGGAGCCAGAGCCAATGTGGAAGCAATTCCTACTGGAATCTTGGAGCTGGACATTGCCTTGGGCATCGGAGGAATTCCGAAAGGCCGAATAATCGAGGTATACGGGCCGGAATCTTCTGGAAAGACAACGGTATCGCTTCATATGATAGCGGAATCACAAAAAAATGGGGGCAATGCGGCCTTCATAGATGTAGAGCATGCCTTAGATCCTGTTTATGCCGAGAATTTGGGAGTTGACATTGACAACCTGATTCTTTCTCAGCCGGACACAGGAGAACAGGCTCTTGATATAGTGGAGGCGCTTGTGCGAAGCGGTGCAATCGATATAATAATAATTGACTCTGTTGCTGCGCTTGTTCCAAAAGCGGAACTTACAGGAGAAATGGGAGATAGCCACATGGGTCTGCAGGCTAGGCTTATGTCTCAAGCAATGAGAAAACTGACTGCAATAATAAGCAGATCGAGGACATCGGTTGTGTTCATTAATCAGCTAAGGGAAAAAATAGGAGTAATGTTCGGGAATCCTGAAACGACCACGGGAGGAAGGGCACTTAAATTTTACGCATCGGTGAGGATTGATATAAGAAGGATAGGGAGTATTAAGCAGGGCGATCAGATAATAGGAAACCGGACAAAAATAAAAATAGCGAAGAATAAAGTGGCTTCACCTTTTAAAATAGCCGAATTCGATATTATGTATGGACTTGGAGTATCCAGAGAGGGAAGTGTTTTAGATTGTGGAGTAGATGCGGATATAATAAAGAAATCGGGATCATGGTATAGCTATGGAGATGAAAGAATAGGACAGGGAAGGGAAAACTCAAAACAGTATATGATAGATAATCCGGAAAAATTTTTAGAAATAGAGGAAAAAGTAAGAGATTATTATGGGCTTACAAAGAAGCTTGAAACGGACGAAGACCAAAAGACGAATATAAAAAAATAAATAGTAAAGAATACTGAAATTAAAAAGGTCGAAACATTCGCATTTTGCTTGCGGGAGTTTTCGACCTTTTTAAGAAAGGGGCATGGATATGAAGGTTATAGGGGTTGAGGAAATAAACAAAAGAGTCCGCATATTGACTCTGGATGAGGATAAAACATACTTTTGCGATATTCAATGGCTTAAGAAAAATGGCGTTGAAAATTTTTTTACTGTCAATGAAGAAAAGGAAAAAGAATTGAAAGAGTTTACTGAGGCATATTCGGTTGATCGTGCATTAAAATACATAGGATTCAAAAGAAGAACGCGAAGAGAGCTTGAAAATCATTTAATAAAAATTCGTATACCTGAGGATGTCGTAGATTTTACAGTATTCAAGATGATTGATTTTGGTATAATTGACGACAAAATTTATGCCTATGACTATATAGATGAGCTGATGCGCAAAAGCCAGTCGACCTATGTAATAAAAATGAAATCAATAAAAAAAGGTCTTGATTCAGACTTGGTAGAAGCAACAATGATAGAGCTCCATGTACGTGAAAAAGAAGGCGAAAGAGCGTTTAAACTGCTCGAAAAGAGATATGGAGCAGGTGTTGGAAGTATTGATACTATAAAGGCCAAGCAATACCTTTATAGTAAGGGATTTTCCGCAGATGCTATAAGTAAATCCCTGGAATATCATTTTGAGAGCATTTGCCAATAAGCTTGACATTAAATTGGAAAAGTTTTAAAATTACATGGAGGAATCTATTAAACTGCCCGTTTTAGATTCTCGCGAATTGGGTTTTAACCGAGTTATCTCGGTTTTTATTTTTGATTAAATAAATGGGAGGTGTATGCATATTATAAAAATATATTATTTGATTGTTGTTGCTGTAGTTCTTGTTCCCTTTTCATTTGCATTGGGATATTTATACAGAAAAAAGATTGCTGCCGAAAAGATTCAAAGTGCTGAGGAAAAAGCGAGAAAAATTCTTTCTGAGGCCAATAAACAGGCGACAACTGCTAGAAAAGAAGCTTTGATAGAAGCAAAAGAAGAAATTCACCGATTACGAAAAGATTTAAACAGAGAAGTCAGAGAAAGAAGACTTGAATCTCAAAAAACAGAAAATAGACTAAACAAGAGAGAAGAATCCTTATACACAAAGACTGAAGTTCTCGAAGAAAAAGAAAACAATATCATCAAGAAATTAAATGAAATAGAAATTAAAAACGGTGAAGTAGACGAACTTTTCAAGAAACAGATTCAAGAACTTGAAAGGGTTTCTGGGTTCACGGCCGAAGAAGCAAAGGAAATGTTGCTTAAAGATATCGAAAAGGAAGTACGGTATGAATCGGCAATAATGATAAAAGATATTTTATCAAATGCAAAAGAAGAAGCAGGTAAAAATGCAAAAGAAATCTTGGCGTATTCTATACAAAAATATGCTGCTGACTATGTTGCTGAAAGCACGGTTTCGGTGGTAAACCTTCCCAACGATGAAATGAAGGGCCGAATCATAGGCAGGGAAGGCAGAAATATAAGGACGCTAGAAACCTTGACTGGTGTTGATTTGATTATAGATGATACGCCTGAAGCGGTTATATTGTCGGCTTTTGACCCAATAAAGAGGGAGATTGCCCGCATTGCGCTTGAGAAACTTATAGTGGATGGAAGAATTCATCCTGCAAGAATTGAGGAAATGGTAAACAAGGCTACTGAAGAAATTGATGAAAAGATTAAAGAAGAGGGAGAATCGGCTACCTTCGATGCGGGAATACACAACCTTCATCCAGGATTGGTCAAACTGCTTGGAAGGTTGAAATACAGAACAAGTTACGGGCAGAATGTTCTGAAACATTCAATCGAAGTATCGTCTTTGGCAGGCCTAATGGCTGCAGAATTGGAAGTGGATGTTAAACTTGCAAAAAGAGCGGGATTGCTTCATGATATTGGAAAAGCTCTAGATCACGACATGGAAGGTACTCATGTTGAAATTGGCATGGATGTTCTCAAGAAATATGGTGAATCAAAGGAAGTTATTCATGCCATGTCTACACATCATGGAGATTATGAGCCGCAGACTGTTGAAGCAATATTAGTAACAGCTGCCGATGCGGTTTCCGCAGCAAGACCAGGGGCAAGAAGAGAAACCCTTGAAACATATGTTAAGAGATTAGAGAAGCTTGAAGAAATAGCGAAATCATACGATCAAGTAGATAAGGCTTTTGCCATTCAGGCAGGTAGAGAAATAAGAATAATGGTAAAACCAGAAAAGATTTCAGACACTGAAATGATTTTACTTGCCAGAGAGATTTCAAAGAACGTAGAGAACGATTTAGAATATCCTGGGCAGATTAAAGTTAATTTGATCAGAGAGACACGAACAGTTGATTATGCCAAGTAAAGAAATTTGATCGTTTATTTCATTATTTGAAGCTATATCAGTTAATTTGCTTTTATTGTTTAACTAAAAAAAGCGGTTTGTATAAATTCCAAGCCGCTTTTAAATATTATTGTTGCAAAAAAAAACTACCATATGGTAGTTTTTTATATTGCTCGTTCAACTTTGCCTGATCTTAAACATCTTGTACATACAGAGATTTTTTTGGGAGAACCGTTTACAATTGCTTTAACTTGCTTAATATTCGGCGCCCACGCTCTTTTATTATGCTTATTTGAGTGGCTTACCGCATTTCCGGTAATTTGAGCTTTACCACATATATCACATTTTCTGGACATTTATATTGACCTCCTTTAGTGAGTTTTAAATACCACATTCTATTCTATCAAAAATCATTTTCGATTTCAATGGCAATGTTGAAATCGAAAATTAAATATGATTAAATACAAAAGATTGATAATCCAATCTTGATACTGTATTATTATATAAGAGTTTTTAATATGGTGCAAGTAAAAAAGGAGGATAAACATGACTGCTCAATTGAAAAATGAATACGGCAGCATTTTCATCTGCAACGATGTTATTACAAATATTATCGGCATATCTGCCATGGAATGCTACGGCTTAGTTGGAATGGCATCTAAATCGCCAACAGACGGTATTGTAAAATTGCTTAAAAAAGAAAATCTGAATCAAGGGGTAAAAATAAACATCGATGAAAATAACAACATTTTTATAGATTTATTTGTAATAGTCCAATTCGGAACAAAGATTTCTGTAGTAGCAGAAAATATAATTGAAAAAGTGAAATATTCCGTAGAGAAATTTACTGGATTAAATGTTAAAAAGGTTAACGTAAACATTGAAGAAGTAAGGGTTCAGGAATTCTAAGATTGGAGGGTTTTATTTTGAAAATAGAAACAATAAATGGAGATATTTTGATAGATATGTTCAGGCAGGCGTCTGCAACATTGAAAGCAAACAAAGATTTTGTGAACGATTTAAATGTCTTTCCTGTACCTGATGGAGATACTGGGACCAATATGTCAATGACATTCGAATCGGCGGTAAATGAAATGAATAAACTCAATGAGATTTCGATTTCTGAAGTGACTGAAGCGGCCTCAAACGGTTCCTTGATGGGTGCGAGAGGCAACTCGGGCGTTATACTCTCACAGATACTGCGAGGATTTCATAAGGGATGCAAAGGCAAGACAATGCTTACTACTAGCGATTTCTCAATAGGATTGATTTCAGCAGCTGATACTGCTTATAAAGCAGTTATGAAGCCTGTTGAAGGAACAATATTAACAATAATAAGGACCGCTGCAGATGCTTCTGTAATTCTCTCAGAAGAGAATGATTACTTTGACGATTTTCTTGAAAAAGTGATTGAAGAAGCCAACAAGGCCTTGGCAAGAACGCCTGAAATGCTTCCTGTTTTAAAACAAGCAGGAGTTGTTGATGCAGGTGGCCAAGGACTCATTTATATACTCAAGGGCTTCTATGGAACAATAATTGGAGAAAAGGCCAAGGACATTGAAACAGTATTCCAAAAAAAGTTTTCAAAGCAATTGACTCCGTCGGAAGATGTTGGAAACATTGAGTTTGGGTATTGCACAGAATTCATAGTTAAAGGGAAAAATCTATCTGAAGAAAAATTGAAAAAGGCAATAATGGATTTTGGAGATTGTATGCTTGTTGTTGGGAATGAAGAGATGCTAAAAGTTCACATCCATACCAACGAGCCAGGTTCTGTAATGCAAAAGGCTCTTTCACACGGGGAACTTATTGACATAAAAGTTGATAATATGCGTTACGAGCACAATGAAAATTACATTGGCGATAAGGCCGACATTCAAGAAGACGAGATGCCAATGAAAGAATATGGAGTATTGTCGGTTGCTATGGGATCAGGAATAACCGAAATATTCAATGATTTAAATGTGGATAGAATAATTGAAGGCGGCCAAACCATGAATCCGAGTACGGAGGAATTGCTTGCCTCAATTGAAAAAATAAATGCTGAAAAAATCATAATACTTCCAAACAACGGAAATATTATACTAGCTGCCGAGCAGGCCAAAAAGATTTCAGATAAGCAAATTTCAATTATTCCGACAAAAACCATTCCACAAGGTATAACTGCGATGCTTGCATTCAATCCCGATTTGAATATCGATGAAAACATTCTTCATATGACTGATTCTATTAAAGGAGTAAAAACCATACAGGTCACATATTCCGTAAGAGATTCTATATTTAACGATATAAAAATCAAAAAAGGCGATATACTCGGCATATTTAATGGAGATATAGTAAGTGTTGGAAAAGACATTAATCTAGTTGCGTTAGAGGTATTGAATAAAGCCATAAAGGAAGACGACGAAATAGTGACGATTTATTACGGCGATTCAGTTGAAGCTTCTGTGGCGGAAGATTTATTGAAAAAAATAGAAAACGCCAGTGATGAAATAGATGTTGAAATCTACGATGGTAAACAGCCTGTATATCACTACATTATTTCTGTTGAATAGTTTTTTGATGTATTGTCCTATTTTTTAAAAAAATATATGAATTATAGGGGCCAGCTTTATGCTGGCTTTATAGCTTTAAAAATAAAATGAACTTGCATGGGGGGTGATGGTTTGGGAAAAAGCGATTTGTTGAATATACCGGGCATCGGGCCAAAGAAAAATGCATTATTTAAATCCCTTGAAATTTATGAAATAAAAGATTTGCTTTACTATTTCCCTCAAAAATTTAAAAACTTTACTTCTATTACAGATATATGCAACTTGGTTGATTCCAAACCCTCTGTTGTCAAAGTGAAAATAGAAAAGGTGAAAAGGAGCCAGTCAAAAAAAGGCAAAGGGTTTCTTCTTGTTACATGCTCGGATTCTACCGGGTACTTGGATATTGTTTTCTTTAATGCGAATTACATAAATGACATACTAAGAGAAAAGAATACTTATCTGTTCTATGGGAAAGCTTCATTTAGATATTCTCGAATGAATATGGCAAATCCAGAGCTTCTAAAGATTGAAGATATTGGGAAAATACTACCGATATATAAAACTGTGAGCGGCTTGTCACAAAATGATTTTCGCAAAAGCATAACACATGCTTTCAAAAATTTCGAAAGCATAGATGAATATCTACCTGAAAAAATTTTACATAAAAGAAAATTCAAAGAGCCAATGCAAACCCTGCAAGATATGCATTTTCCTAAAAACGCTACATCCTACATGGCGGCTAAGAAAAAACTTATATACGAAGAGTTTTTCATGCTTCAAATGACAATTCTTAAAATGAAAAAAGAAAGACTTTTAATAGATTCTACTCCTGGAATGAAATTATTTGATTTTCAAAATGACGAATTAGTCAAAGGGCTACCGTTTCAGATGACGGATAGTCAATCAAGGGCAGTGGAAAATCTTTCGATGCTTTTGAATCAAAAGAATTGTCCCAAGATTCTTTTGCAGGGTGATGTTGGCACAGGGAAAACACTGGTTTCCTTCATGGCGGCGCGTCAAGCCTATCTAAGTGGATATCAGACGGCTATAATGGCTCCTACGGAATTGCTTGCCCAGCAGCACTTCGAAACATTTAATAGGTTTTTTAAAAACTCATGCATGGTTACGCGTATTTTGACGAGAAACACGCAGCATAAAACAAAAGTGAAGGAAGAGCTGGCGAGCGGGAAATGCAATCTTCTAATAGGTACCCATGCGATAATACAAAACGATGTTAACTTTAAAAATCTTGGTTTGATCATAACAGATGAGCGTCATCGTTTTGGTGTTGCGCAAAATGATTCCTTGTATAAAAAAGGCCTTTCGCCACAAATCATTGTTATGTCTGCAACCCCAATTCCAAGAACGATTTCAGGAATAATTTTTGGAGACATGGAAATAATTCGGCTGACTGAAAAACCCAACAAGGGCCTGAAACCTGTCGAAACCATGTTTGTTGCTGATAATAAAAGCAAAAGAGAAATGTACAAACATATAAAAAATGAAATGCTTTTGGGCAGGCAAATTTTTTATGTTTGCCCTCGAATAGAAAATGAAAATGATTTGATTGCATCCGTTGAAGACATATTTAAACATCTTAGCCAGCTAGTGTATCCATCTTTCAAAGTGGAGGCGCTTCATGGGCGTTTGTCACAATATGAAAAAAACAGAATCATGCAAGCATTTAGAAACGGTGAAATAGATATGATTGTTGCGACTACAGTCATTGAAGTTGGAATAGATGTCCCAAATGCTACAGTAATGGTAATAGATTCTTTCGAGCGTTTCGGTCTCGCCCAAATTCATCAATTGCGGGGTAGGGTGGGAAGAGGCAGGTTTAAATCATTTTGCTATCTTGTTTCGGATAATTGCAATGATTTTATACGGGAAAAAGCCTTGCTTCTTCAAAGATGCAATGACGGTTTCGAAATAGCAAAAGAAGATATGAGGATGCGTGGTCCTGGTCATTTGTTTTCATTGAAGCAGCATGGATTTCCGGAGTTTAAACTGGCCGATATGTTTAGACATTACAAATTGCTGATAATAGTTCAAAAAGACATAGAATCTGTATACGGACAGAGCCTTAAAGATTTGGAATTTTCACGAGAACTTGAAAATGCTATTAATCTTTATACTGAACAAATCAATAAAAGTAGTATGCAAACGCAAGGAGGGTTACAATGAGAATAATTGCAGGTAAGTATAAAGGAATTACCTTGAATGGACCGGAAGGAAGTGATACTCGGCCAACTTCAGACAGGGTTAAGGAGGCTCTCTTTAATACTTTTATGATGGATTGGGAGGGCAGCAGGTTTCGTGATCTTTTTGCAGGTACCGGCAGCATAGGAATTGAGGCCCTGAGCCGGAATGCCGATGAGGTTGTCTTTGTTGATTTTGATAGGAAGGCTTTAAAGATTCTAAAAACCAACATCGAAAAAATAAATGGGGACGAATCGAAATTTGAAATTTTTCAGAAGAGCGCATTCCAGGCCCTGGATCATTTTTCGGCAAGAGGCAAAATCTTTGATCTCATATTTCTGGATCCGCCTTATAAAATGAATGATACGATTGAATTGATAGAAAAAATATACGATGAAGAAATCATTGAAAATTATGGTAAAATAATTGTTGAACACGATAAAAGAAACGAAATGCCAAAAAGTATACGTAGCGCGGCGATGCTTTCTCAAAAGAAATACGGCAATACCATGCTTACAATTTATGGAACGGAGGAAATTTAAATGCAATCGGCAGTTTATCCCGGAAGTTTTGATCCGATAACGAACGGTCATCTGGATATAATACAAAGAGCCTCTCGCGTTTTTGAAAAAGTGGTAGTAGGTGTGCTTCATAATCCTAACAAAAAGCCTTATTTCGACATCAACGAAAGGGTTGAGCTCATAAAAAAAGTGGTTGAACCTTACGAAAATGTTGAAGTTACAAGTTTTGAGGGTCTTTTAGTTAATTTTATGAAAACCAAGCCGGAATATGTTCTTGTGAAGGGCCTCAGGGCATTCTCCGATTTCGAATATGAATTCCAAATGGCCATGATGAACAGAAAACTCGATGAATCAATAGAGACTCTCTTCATGATGACAGGAAACCGTTATTCGTTTGTTAGTTCAACTCTTGTAAAGGAAATTTTTTTTCTTAACGGAAATATTGAAGAACTTGTGCCGCCATTGGTGTATGAAGCATTGAATACTAAGAAAGAGAGGACCCAAATATGAGTGTATTGAAGCTTTTAGATGAACTTGAGGACGTAATTGAAAACTGCCCAAATCTTCCTTTGTCGGGGAAAGCATTGATAGATAGAGGCGACCTTCTCGACATTCTTAAGGAGATTCGAATTATTTTGCCGGATGAAATAAAGCAGTCTCAGTGGATAAAGCAGGAAAGGGCTTCAATTCTTGAAGAAGCCAAGAAAGATTCGGAAGAAATAATGGCAAAGGCACAAAAAGAATCCATCGAAATGATGGAAAAAGCGCAAAAAAAATCCGTTGAAATGATGGAAAAAGCTGAGGAACATGTTCATTCTATGATAGAGAATAATGTGATTGTAAAGGAATCAACTAAGAAGGCAAAAGGAATTGTTGAAAAAGCGGAAGAAACCGCCGAAGAAATAAAACTGGGGTCTTTGAAATACTCGGATGAAATACTTGGAAATATTCAAAAAAACCTTTCGACTATTTTGAATGAATTGGAAAACAATAGAAGCGAACTAAGAAGCATGAAGGGAAAATAAATCTTAAGCCCACACTGGGCTTAAGATTTATTTTATTTGATATATGGCATTCTTGTTTTATCTTGGTTTTCGGAAGTTGAGCGTCCATTCAAGCTTAAAAGCAACATGTAAAAATCCGTTGCTTTTATATCATATGAGAGCATCCTGCTAAGCAATGCATCTTTTGGAAATTGACGGTTGATATTGGTTATTATTTTTGTTTCGGATATTTTTTTTACTGTTTTTAATAGTTCGCGACCCTTTTCGTTAAATCCTAAAACCCTTCCATAATAATTATTGCAGTTCCTAAATTCGTTTAATTCAATTTTTTTAAGATCTAGAAGCAAATGAAGAAGAAGCCTTTGCATAGACGATCTTGGGTATCTTTTGGATTCTATTTTTTCAATAAATTCATCATAATCATGTGAACTGTATATTGCTGCTTTAAGAAGGTTCTCAAGGCCTTCACGCATTCCTTCAATTTCACGAAGCTCTTTGTTTTCCGACATTTTAATTTTATATTTAAGGTAGGTAAATAAATCTTCTTTGCGTGGGTAAGCTTTGTTGATGCTTTTGAAAGTATTTAATAATTCTATGCTTTTTGTTGGCATTTGCTTTATTATATTGCCGCTTCCTTCTTCATGGATTTTTTTTCTTATAGATGTAGCGCTGCTGAATGATACTTCGGTCATATGGGTTTCGTTGTATGATGAACCGATTCTTTTTACAGATACAAAATGTATTTGACTCTTTATTTTTTTGGCTGCTTTTTGGTATTCGACGGCGAGTATATTATTTGAATGATCTAGTAGCCCTTTTAATTCGGGACGAAGTAAAGAAATAGCCTCTTCACGCGCTAAAGGAAATGATTTTCCTTCCGAAAGGCTTTTTTTGAGCAGGTACTTGAAATCATCATTTTCATCAACAAGAAAATCTGCCACTTTTTCAATCTGAATATCACAGCCCGTTTCAGAGCCGTATGAAACATAATCCACTATTCCAAGTGAATCAAGCAAAGAAATTCCTGCTTCTCCAAAAAATTCGGCGCTTGAAGACGCAAAAACGAAAGGCATTTCCAAAACAAGATCTACTCCGTTTTCAATTGCCATGCCTGCCCTGGTCCATTTGTCAGCAATAGCGGGTTCGCCTCTTTGTACAAAATTACCACTCATGACTGCAATAGTATGCGTTGCACCTGTTATGCGTTTAGATTCATTCAAGTGGTACAAATGTCCCAGGTGAAAAGGGTTGTATTCTGCAATTATTCCAAGAACTTTCATTTAAATCACCTCTTTAACTTATTATAATGGAATTATCACACTTTCTGAAGGATCTTTGTCTTGAAATTTAATTGATTTACTAATAGAATGATTATGATTGATAAATTAGACAACAAATTACATAGGGGGAAACGAAATGAAAGTATTAGTAGTAAACTGTGGAAGCTCATCTTTGAAGTATCAATTGATTGATATGAGTGATGAATCTGTAATGGCAAAGGGTCTTGTCGAGAGAATAGGAATTGAAGGATCCATTCTCACACATGAATCGGCAGGAAAAGATAAAAAGGTTATTGAAGAGCCAATGAAGGATCACAAAAAAGCTCTTGAACTTGTATTGGAAGCCGTTGTCAACAAAGAATACGGTGCTATAGCGAGTATGGATGAGATAGAGGCAGTAGGGCATAGGGTAGTTCATGCAGGTGAAAAATTCAGCGATTCCGTTATAATCGACAATGATGTAATAGCGGCACTGGAAGAGTGCATAGAGCTTGCTCCTCTTCACAATCCTCCGAATCTAATAGGTATTCGTGCCTGTATGGAGCTTATGCCGGGAATTAAAATGGTTGGAGTGTTTGACACTGCATTTCACCAAACTATGCCGGCATCATCATATATTTACGCTCTTCCATATAAGTACTATGAAAAATATGGTGTAAGAAAATACGGTTTTCATGGAACAAGCCATAAATATGTTGCACAAAGAACAGCTTCCATTCTTGGCAAAGATCTTAATTCTCTAAAGATTATAACATGCCATCTTGGAAACGGTGCGAGCATAACAGCAATTGACAAGGGTAAATCGGTCGATACAAGCATGGGCTTTACCCCTCTTGAAGGATTAGTAATGGGTACGCGCTCTGGCGACTTGGACCCGGCAATTATTACGTTTATCATGGAAAAAGAAAACCTTTCAATAGACGAGATGAATAATCTTCTTAACAAGAAATCGGGCGTGCTTGGAATCTCTGGCATAAGCAGCGACTTTAGAGATATTGAATCCGCAGCCAAGGAAGGCAATAAAAGAGCGCAGCTTGCACTTGACAAATTTAATGTAAGAGTTAAAAAATATATTGCGGCATGCGCTGCAGTAATGGGCGGCGTTGATGCAATTGTATTTACAGCAGGCCTGGGAGAAAACTCCATAAGTGCTCGTGAACTTATTTGCAGCAACTTTGAATTCATGGGTGTAGAGCTTGACAAAGAGAAGAACAATGTTCGCGGTAAGGAAACTATTGTGAGCAAAGACTCCTCTAAGGTAAAGGTTCTTGTCGTTCCCACAAACGAAGAGCTTATGATTGCCAGAGATACCCTTGGGCTATTGAAATAAGTTATACTTGACAAACCCTCGTGCTATTTATATAATTAGGGTCGTGCCAAATAGAAATAATAATTTGCATATAAATCAATTCCATTTTTTTAAGCAAGGAGGTGTCGTAATGGCAGTACCAAAGAGAAAAATCTCTAAAGCCAGAAGGGACAAAAGAAGAGCTTCGAATGTCAAGATGACTGCGCCTAATGTGATTGAATGTCCACAGTGCCATGAGCCTGTTCTTTCCCATAGAGTCTGCAAATCATGCGGATACTACAAGCAGAAGGAAGTTCTAAAAGTTGACTAATTGACTTATAGAAATAGTAATGGCTAATATTAGTCATTACTATTTTTTTTGAGTCAATAATAATGTTATAATATTCTTAAAGATTTCAAATAAAGCCTAATAGGAGAAAATATGAGGATAGTAATAGATGCAATGGGAGGAGACAATGCTCCTAAAGCGATAATTGAGGGTTGCATGCTCGCTTTGGAAACAAAAGCCATAGAATCCGAAATCCTGCTTGTCGGACACAGGGAACAAATAATAGAAACTTTCAATGAATTAAAGCTTTCCATTCCGGAAAAAATTCAGATATATCATGCTAGTGAATGTATAACTGCCGAGGATAAACCGGCTAAGGCTATTCGCGCTAAAAAAGACTCGTCAATGGTTATTGCCTATGAATTGCTTAATAAAGGCGAAGCCGATGCAATGCTTTCAGCGGGAAACACCGGAGCTCTGCTAGCTGGGGGGATATTCCTTACAGGCCGTATTGGCGGAATCTCTAGACCTGCATTGGCGCCGGCATATCCAACACAAAAGGGATTTACTCTTCTGTTGGACGCAGGAGCAAATGTGGATTGCAAACCATCTAATCTAATGGAATTTGCTATCATGGGATCCCTATACATGAAGAAAGTTTTTAGAATAGATTCACCGAGGGTCGGTCTTATAAATATAGGAGACGAAGCTGGAAAAGGGAATAAGCTTACAAATGAAGCCTACGGATTGATGGAGACTTCCGCAGAAATCAACTTCGGCGGAAACCTGGAGGCAAGGAATCTTCCTGAAGGCTTGTTTGATGTGGCCGTATGTGACGGCTTTACAGGCAATACTGTTCTCAAACTTACTGAGGGCGTGGCCATGAATCTTATGAAAATAATCAAAAGCCATATGACAGATACCCTTAAGCATAAAATAGGCGCATCTCTTCTAAAGGGTGCTTTTGAAAATATAAAAAAAGAAATGGATTACTCTGAATACGGCGGGGCACCTCTCTTAGGGCTTAAGCGCCCAATCGTTAAAGCGCATGGGAGTTCAAATGCCAAAGCCATCAAGAACGCGCTTGTATATGCAGAAATTTATGCTAAAAGTAAAGTTATAGAATCAATAGAAGAAAAAGTATCCAAATAGGAGTGTTGATCTATGCAAAAGAATATGGTTGAACTGGAAAAAGCAATAGACTATTCCTTTAAAAATAAAAGATTGCTAAAAACGGCACTAACACATAGTTCTTACGCCAATGAGAATAAAATGGATTATTACAATGAAAGGTTGGAATTTCTTGGAGACTCGGTTCTTGGAATTGTCATCAGCGATCATCTTTTTGTAAACAATCCAAATTTACCCGAAGGGAAGCTTACAAAAACCAGAGCGAGAATCGTTTGCGAGACGAGCCTTGATAAAACATCAAGAAGCATAGGGCTCGGAGACTATCTATTTCTTGGAAAAGGGGAAGAGCTTACTGGCGGTAGAAGCAGGACATCAATATTGGCTGACGCTTTTGAAGCATTAATTGCAGCAATATATCTCGATAGCGGATTTGAGCAGGCAAAATATTTCATATTGTGCCGGATGAAATCCATTATTGATGAAGCTGTTAATGACAAACTATTTATCGACTATAAGACTCATCTTCAGGAATTGATTCAGAAGAGAAGCTCAGGACGACTCAATTATCAAATCTATAAAGAAGAAGGTCCGGATCATGCAAAAATTTTCTTTTCCAGAGTAACAGTTAACGGAAGCGAAATAGGAAATGGAAAAGGGAATAACAAAAAAGAAGCAGAGCAGGAAGCGGCACAAATGGCACTTTCTGAATTATTTAAAAACCAATCAAAATGAAAACAATTAGGAGTGAAAAAATGAACAATATAACTAGAAACAAACCAAAGAACAATCTTAAAATAATCCCATTGGGCGGATTAAACGAAATCGGTAAAAATATGACAGTTTTTGAATACAAGGATGAAATTGTGATTGTCGATTGCGGACTTGCTTTTCCCGACAACGAAATGCTGGGAATCGACCTAGTGATACCGGATGTCACCTATCTTGAAAACAATAAGGATAAAATAAAGGGAATTGTGTTAACCCATGGACATGAAGACCATATAGGAGGATTGCCATTCTTTTTAAAGAAAATCAATGTCCCTATATATGGAACCAATTTAACAATCGGTCTTGTTGCAAACAAGCTTAAGGAACACAAACTGGATAAAAAAGTTAAAACACATGTAAGAAAAGCAGGAGACATAATAACGCTGGGTAGGTTCAAAATAGAGCTTATTAGGGTTGGCCACAGCATTCCTGATGCAGTTGGGCTTTTGATAAATACCCCGGTCGGGAAGGTTATCCATACGGGAGACTTTAAAATCGACTTTACACCAATCGACGGAGACGCCATAGACTTGAACCGTTTTGCTGAACTTGGAAGCTCAGGCATTCTTGCTCTTATGGCCGACTCTACAAATGTTGAAAGACCCGGTTATACAATGTCCGAGAAAAAAGTGGGCAAAACCTTCGACAGGTTATTCGCAAGTGCCGAAAAACGCATAATCGTAGCATCATTTTCTTCGAATGTGCATAGGCTGCAACAGATAGTGGACGCGGCTAACCTTTGCGATAGAAAAATCGCATTTTCAGGAAGAAGCATGGTCAATATGGTGAAAGTGGCTTCGGAACTTGGCTATATAAATATTCCGGAAGGAATACAGATAAATATCAATGACATAAGTCGCTACCCTGACAACGAAATCGTTGTGGCAACAACCGGCAGCCAGGGAGAACCAATGTCGGCACTCGTTCGAATGGCAAACGCCGAACATCGCCAAATGACTCTTCAAAAGGGAGACACGGTAATAATGTCTTCTTCGGCGATTCCCGGAAACGAGAAAACAATCTCAAACATCATAAATCTGCTTTATGAAAAAGGCGTTGATATAATATACGAAGACACGCTTGATGATATTCATGTTTCGGGTCACGCCTGCCAAGAAGAATTGAAATTGATTCACTCATTGGTCAAGCCTAAATACTTCATACCTGTGCATGGTGAATATCGCCATTTGGCGCGCCACGCTAAACTTGCAGAGGAACTAGGCATGTCCGCCAACAATATTTTCATTGGGAAAAATGGAAACGTAATAGAATTAAATAAGGATTATGCAGCAATGACGGAAACCGTGCCAAGTGGCATTATATTTGTTGATGGACTTGGAGTTGGAGATGTAGGCAATATCGTACTCAAGGATAGAAAGGTTCTTTCTGAAGACGGACTTATGGTTGTCGTTGTAACCCTTTCTAAAAAAGAAAATAAGATTATTTCGGGACCGGACATCATTTCAAGAGGCTTTGTTTATGTCAGGGAGTCAGAGGATCTCATGGAAGGTGCGCGAAAAGTAGTATCCGACGCCTTGGAAGAATGTTTAAGCAAAAACACCAAGGAATGGTCAACGCTTAAATCTGCGATAAGGGATTCCCTTGGCAAGCATCTTTATAACAAAACAAAACGAAATCCAATGATTCTTCCTGTTATTACTGAAATTTAAGGGGGACTGAATATTGAACGTATACGATTCGGCGCATAATTTAGCAAAGGCAATTAAAAATTCTGATGAGTACATGGCTTACGCGGCCGCAAAAGAAAAATTAGACTTAAGTGAAGGCCTTAAAAAGTCTTTTGAAGATTTTCAAAAAAGAGAATCCGAAATGCAGATGTCGATAATGGGTGGAAATGAACCTGCTGAAAATGAAATAGAAACTTTAAATGCCTTGTATGGAGTGCTGTTAAAGGATCCACTCGGATCAGAATACTTGCAGGCCGAGAGCCGATATCGCCAAATGCTCGATGACATGTCAAGGATACTGGCAGACGCAATGCAAATCTAATATTTAAAATGCCCCGGTTGTCGTTTGACAATCGGGGTTTTACCTATACTTGCAAGAATGCCGCAGCAATTATATAATGTTTAACAGTAAATAAAAAAGGAGTTCGAGATGAAAAAAATAATTCTTGGCTTGTGCGTTTTTATTATTTTGGCGGGACTTATGACGGTATATATCATCTACAGGCCTTACGATTCGGATAATCCAATGGAAATAGAATTAGAAATACCAAAGGGAAGTAGCAGCAGAAAAATTGCTGAAATCTTGCAGGATTCCAAATTGATTCGCAGCAGCAATCTTTTTTTGATTCTAATAAAAAGAAGCGGGCTCGAGAACGATATAAAGGCAGGCAGATACACATTAAAGCAAGATATGGGTTATGATGAGATAATTTCGGAGCTTAGCCGTGGAAACACATATACGGAAGCCGCCAGGATAACAATACCTGAAGGCTATGAAATAAGGCAGATAATCGATCTGCTTGTTTCAAAAGGTCTTGCTGAAGAGGAAGAATTGAAAATGGCTATGGATCCGTCCCTTTATAGTTATTCCTTTCTCGATAGCTTAGACAACGATACACTTGAAGGCTTTCTCTTTCCTGATACATATGATATTCCTTATTCATATGAGCCACGTAAAATTGTAGAGATTTTTTTAAATCGTTTCGATGATATATTTAAGGATGAATATAAAAGCCGACTCTCTGAAAGAGGAATGTCTATTAACGAGGCTATTACTTTGGCATCAATAATCGAAAGAGAAGCAAAATATTCGCAGGAGAGAAAAACAGTTTCTGGGGTTTTTGTAAATCGATTAGAAAAAAATATGCGGCTCGAATCTTGCGCAACAGTTCAATATGCAATTGGTGAATGGAAAAAAACACTGTCCTATGATGATACTGCAATTGATTCTCCATACAATACCTATAGAAACAAAGGACTTCCCCCGGGACCAATAGCTTCTCCGGGCGAGGACTCAATAAAAGCCGCTCTTTATCCGGAAGAACATGGATACTATTTTTTCTTTGCGATACCCGGAGATAGCGAAGGCAGACATGTTTTTTCAAAGACATACAGTGAACATCTAGCGGCTCAGGCCAAATATAAGGACTGATTAAATGAATAACAACATTAATCCGGAAGGGCTTGTAGAATTGCTTACTAGGCACCTGCATTACAGACCGGAGATAGAGGAAATGCGGGAAAATGCCATGCAGCGCAAGATACCTGTGATACAAAAGGAAACAGCTGACCTCATTAGCCTTCTTATTCGCACCTCAAATACAAAATCAATTTTGGAAATAGGTACCGCAATAGGCTACTCGACTTCACTTTTTTATGAAACAATGAAAGATGGAAGAATAACAACAATTGAAAAAAGGCATGACTCTGCAATAGAGGCAACACGGAATTTCAAGCGTCTCGGTTACAGAGATATTGAGCTTATCGAAGGGGATGCTTTAGATTGCATTTCAAAAGCAAAGGGACCATTTGATATGATTTTTATTGATGCCGGCAAGAGTCATTACAAAAGCTATTTTGACGAGGCGTTTCCATTGCTAAAAGAGGGTGGAATTATCTTGTCCGACAACATACTCATGAATGGACTTACGCTTAATTACGACATGAATATTCGCAAGAACAGAACTATGGTAAGAGGGATGAGAAACTATATTCACTTTATTTGCAATCATTCAATGCTTACTACCTCGCTTATTCCCGTAGGGGACGGACTGGCTGTTTCCCATTACACAAAGGAGAAATAATATGGATAGGGTTGAATTGCTGGCGCCTGCCGGAGATCTTGAGAAGCTTAAGTTTGCATTTATTTACGGAGCCGATGCTGTATATATTGGAGGGCAAACATTTGGTCTAAGAGCGTCCGCCAAGAATTTTTCATTTAAAGAAATGAAGGAGGGCATAGAATTTGCCCATGAAAGAGGCGGAAAAGTTTATGTAACACTTAACATAATCCCTCACAATGAAGATCTAAATGATTTACAGGTATACCTTTCGGAATTGGAGAAAATCAAGGCGGATGCTGTAATTGTTTCAGACCCGGGAACTATTGCCTATATTAGGGAGCACAATCCTGAGATGGAAATACATTTAAGCACCCAGGCAAATACTACGAATTACCTAACGGCAGGTTTTTGGCACAGCCAGGGACTGCCGCGAGTGGTTCTTGCGAGAGAACTGTCCTTTAAGGAAATACAGGAAACCATAGATAAGAGCCCGTCATCTCTTGAGTTTGAGATGTTCGTTCACGGAGCAATGTGCATATCCTACTCGGGACGATGCCTACTAAGCAATTACCTTGCCAATAGGGATGCAAACAGAGGAGAATGCGCACATCCTTGTAGATGGAAATACCAACTGGTTGAAGAAAAGAGGCCGGGGCAATACTTTCCAGTTGTAGAGGATGAAAAAGGAACATATTTTTTCAATTCGAAGGATCTTTGCCTAATAGGAGACCTTAAGGAAATAATTGAAGCTGGAGTGAAAAGCCTTAAAATAGAAGGACGGATGAAGAGTCTTTACTATGTGGCAAATACTGTAAGAGCCTATAGAGAGGCAATAGATAAATACTATGAAAATCCTGATGAATATGCATATTCTAGAAAATGGCTTGAGGAGCTTGAGAAATCAAGCCATCGACAATTTGAAAAAGGCTTTTTTAGTGAAAAACCCGATGGAAGTGCTCAAATATACAAAACATCTTCATATGAAAGGTCATATGACTTCATCGGAGTGGTAAAAGAATATAGAGCCAAAACAAGGCTTGCTGAAATAGAGCAACGCAACAAATTTGTAGTGGGGGACAGGATAGAAGTCATGAGACCAAGGTTTAAGGCCTTTACTCAAACGGTGACAGCTCTATATGATTCCGAAATGAATCCCGTGACAGAGGTTCCCCATCCCAAACAGAAATTATTTATGCTTATGGATCAGCCTGTAACAGCCTTCGATATACTCAGGAAAAAGAAGGAGGAAGATTGATATGAAAAGAGCGGTTGTAATTGGAATAACAGGCGGAACGGGTTCAGGTAAAAGCACTGTAGCAAAAGCTATTTTCAAATCCATGTCAGAAAAAAACATATTGATTTTGCAGCAAGATGCATACTACAAGAAGCAGAGCAATCTTTCTATGGAAGAAAGAGTCAAAACAAATTATGACCATCCCTTTGCATTCGACACTGACCTTCTTATTGAACATCTGAAAATGTTGATATCCTTTAAACCCATAAAGAAACCCATTTATGATTTTTCCATACACGACAGATCAAATAAAACCGTAATAGTCCAGCCGCGTGAAATCATAATACTTGAAGGCATCATGATTCTTGAAGACGCACGTCTAAGAGAGCTTCTCGACATAAAGATTTTCGTTGATACAGACTCGGATGTCAGAATTCTCAGAAGAATAAAAAGGGATATTAGGGACAGAGGTCGAACTTTAGAATCAGTGGTTAATCAATACCTAACTACAGTAAAGCCTGCCCACAACCAGTTTATAGAACCAACTAAAAGATATGCTGACATAATAATACCTGAGGGCGGCTACAATAAGGTCGCCATTGACATAATGGCCGCAAAGGTGCGCTCCGTTGTAAAAAATATAGAGAATAATTAAAGAAAATAGAAAAATTTTGAATTTATATAGTAAATATGGCATAATCAATATATGTAAAAATTGAATCGGGGGAATACCAATGATAAGGAAAAATATCCGTTTAGGAGATTTATTGCTTCAAATCGGAAAAATAAGTGAAGAACAATTGGAAGAAGCCATAAAAGCACAAAAAACAAGCCATAAGAGACTTGGTGAAATCCTTATCGATTTGGAGTACATAAAAGGCAAAGAAATGAACGAGGTTCTTGAGTACCAGCTCGGCATTCCCCACATAGACCTTGAAAGGCACTACATAGAGCCTGAAATACCCCACATGATAGACGAGGCCTTCGCCAGAGAAAATGTTCTCATACCCATCGGTATTGAAGAAGAAGAAATGACGGTGGCAATGAACGACCCCTTCAACATAATAGCCATCAACGACATGCAGAAGATGACCTCTTTAAAGGTAAAGCCAGTAATCAGCACGAGGCAGGACATTATTAATGCAATAGGAAAGCACTACGGTGAAAAAGATGTCGAAAAGGCCGTAGAAGATTTTAAACGTGAATTTGAAGTTAACAATGAAGCTGTAGACAAAAGCCTGCTAGAAGAAATAAACAACGCGCCGATTGTACGCCTTGTCAACTCAATAATTCTTCAGGCCGTACAGCAGAAGGCAAGCGACATACATATAGAGCCGGGGGACGGAATACTTCGCATACGCTACCGTATTGACGGAGACCTTCGAGAAATTATGAAACCCTCCAAGCAGACACACGGAGCGATAGTTGCAAGAATCAAGATAATGGCAAGCATGGATATCGCAGAAAGACGCGTTCCCCAGGATGGGAGAATAGAGTTCAAGCTTGATAGATTGGAGTACGATCTTCGTGTCTCGTCCACGCCTACGATATATGGAGAAAAGATAGTTATACGTATACTAGACAGAACAAACTTCCTTAAAGAGAAAACGGAGCTGGGGTTCACTGAAGGAAATATGAAATCCTTCGATAAGCTTATAAGGTCAAATAACGGAATCATTCTACTTACAGGTCCAACGGGAAGCGGAAAAAGCACAACTCTATATACGATACTTAGCGAAATAAACGACATAAAGAGGAACATACTTACAATTGAGGATCCTGTAGAATACAAGGTTAATGGTATAAACCAGATGCAGGTGAATACGAAAGCCGGCCTATCCTTTGCGACGGGACTGCGATCCATGCTTAGGCAAGACCCCGACATAATAATGGTTGGTGAAATAAGGGATTCCGAAACAGCTGAAATAGCGATAAGGGCAGCAATCACGGGACATCTGGTGCTTTCAACACTGCATACAAACAGCGCTGCTGCAACAATCGACAGGCTTGTAGACATGGGCATAGCTCCTTACCTTGTATCCTCGTCTTTGTCCGGCATAATTGCTCAGCGTCTTGTCAAGGTAATTTGTCCAATGTGCAAGGAATCATACACTCCGGACGATGCAGAGCTTGACATTATGGATTTGCCCAAGGATGATGATACCATGCTGTACCGTGGAAAAGGTTGTTCCTACTGCTCTGAAACGGGATATAGGGGAAGAACCGCAATACACGAAATCATGATCATGGATAGAAAGATTCGAAATATGGTAAACAAATCATCGGGAACTGACGATATAAATGACTATGCACTTTCATCCGGTATGACTACTCTAAAGGCCAACGCCGCAGAGCTTGTCTTGTCCGGCATTACAACCATTGACGAATATACCAAAGTAGCTTATTCCATTGGAGGTTGATCATATGATAGAGCTGAGCAAACTGTTTATTGAAGCATACGGAAAAAATGCATCCGACATACACATAACAGTGGGAGTTCCTCCCATACTCAGGGTCGATGGAGCGCTTACACACGCAGACTCTTTCGATATACTGACACCTGCGGATACCGAAGCCGTAGCAATGAATATACTTAATGATTTTGAAAAAGATATTTTGAAAGAAAAAGGTGAAGTGGATTTCTCATATTCCCTTAAAAATCATGGACGCTTCCGCGTCAACGCCTTCAAGCAAAGGGGCAGCATTGCAATAGCAATAAGGCCAATACCTTTTGAAACGCCAAGCCTCGAAAGCCTGCTTCTTCCGGAGGTCTTGAAGGAAATAGCCATGAAGGAAAGAGGCCTTTTCCTGGTAACCGGTCCTACGGGTTCCGGAAAATCCTCTACCTTGGCATCAATGATAAACTACATAAACAACCATAAAACAGCACACATCATAACGCTTGAGGACCCGATTGAATTCCTTCACAAGCACAATAACAGCATAGTCGACCAAAGAGAAATAGGAAATGATAGCCTATCCTTCGCAAACGCTTTAAGGGGAGCCTTGCGTCAGGATCCAGACATCATTCTTGTAGGAGAAATGCGAGATCTTGAGACCATTCAGATTGCAATAACAGCCGCTGAAACAGGACACCTTGTGCTTTCAAGCCTTCATACAAACAGTGCTGCAATGACTGTTGAGCGTATAATCGACGTTTTCCCTCCCGCCCAGCAGCAACAAATAAAGGTGCAGCTTTCGAATGTTCTTAATGGAGTTCTTTCGCAGCAGCTTTTAAGACGCGCAGATAATCGCGGGAGGATAGCAGCCTGTGAAATCATGATTGGAAACAAGGCCATTCACAATAATATAAGAGAAGGAAAGACACATCAAATAATGAGCAGCATACAGACCGGAAATGCCGACGGTATGATAAGCATGGACAACTACGTAGTAAATCTTTACAAAAAGAATTTAATTTCATATGATGAAGCCTTGTCTCATTGCATAGATAAACGGGCTTTAAACATATACACATAAGGAGGTTTAAATGCCAAACTACATATATACAGGAAAAACATTGGCCGGAGAAGCGGCAAGCGGTACAATCAATGCAACCACGTCAGAACACGCATTAGATCAACTGAGAAAACAAAGCATATATCCAATTAAAATAAAAGTCGAAAGCAAAAGAGATTTAAACATAAAAACACCCTTTTCTCAAAAGGTAAAATTAAAGGATCTTTCACTGTTTTGCAGGCAGTTTTACGCCATGCTTGATGCCGGGATACCGCTTGTGGAGTCGCTTGAGCTTTTAAAGAAACAGACAAGCAATAAAAGCCTCAAGGCAGCTATCGAAGACATGTTCGAGGAGGTTCAAAAGGGGAATCTGCTTTCGAGCTCAATGAAAAGGAATTCCGACATTTTTCCCGAAATACTGTTTTATATGGTCGAAACCGGAGAAATATCGGGACAGTTGGACGTTGTGATGGGAAGGATGGCGGATCATTTCGAGAAGGAGACAAAGCTTCAAACCAAGGTTCACAATGCCATGCTCTATCCCCTTATTGTGAGCTTTGTTGCCCTTTGCGTCATATGGTTCCTTCTTACATATGTGCTTCCAACCTTCATCGACATG